>NZ_JAHKNF010000002.1:0-473920 GCF_018860125.1 Bacteroides sp. HF-4919 | reverse complement strand
CTATCGATTAACATGCTCTAAGATAAACATTTTAGAGCAAATTAAAAAGTCCGAGCTTGGGAAAGTTCGGACTTTTACATAAAAAAAGAGGGTACCCTTTTCGGACACCCTCTTTCTCTCAATCAATTTATAGAAACTGTTTGTCCCAACGAATATATTTCATCTGATTGTCCATAGTTTTTTTCTTTCAACATCCCCTGGACTTTAACCACAATCCTATATTTCGATTCAGGCTCTTTCAGTGTATATTCCCACGAAGTAGGTTCACCTTCCAAAGAAATCTGATGCTCCAGCACCGCCCCTTTGTAAACCTGAACATAAACGGATAAAGGACGTTGTATCTCTTCCGGAATCGCTGAAGGTAGTTTCCATTCCAACACTGCATCATTATCAGGTGTCAGTGACGATTTTAAATCGGTCACCGGAGGTAAGGAAACCCCATCTTTAAAATCAATGATATCGCGATCCTGGCAACCTGTGACGGCAAGTATACAAAGCATCACAGAGAAAAAGTATAATATTCTTTTCATAATCGTCTGTTTTTTTATTAGTAACCCGGATTCTGTATATAATTTCCTTTCGCCCAGTTCATCTGTTGCTGAGGAATAGGTTTATACTCATCTCTTCCCGCAACAAAGACAGCATTATTCATCCAAGAGAAACGGGTTTTCTCTTTTTTGAAGTAAGCATTCATCGTAGGCTCCAGGATTCCCCATCTTTGCAGATCGAAGAAACGTCTTCCTTCACATGCTGTTTCAAGGCGATTCTCAAACATCAATGCTTTCCATGCATAGTCTTTGGTCCAAGCAGCCTCATCGGTATACAAGCTGACCTTATAATTCATGTAAGGAGTACCATCTGCCATCAACAAGCGAATTCTACTGTTATTAGCACGTTCGCGCAGCTTATTAATGATAGGACGAGCTTCTTTGTGACGATCCAACTGAATCAAGATCTCAGCTTTCCACAACAAGACTTCAGCATAACGAATTTGCTTCACATTCATCGAATTACGGTTCACAATGATACAATCGCAACCGGCAGGAACCAACTCTTTAACAGATTTCAAATAACCATAATCACCGGGGCTTCTGGAAGCCTTTTCCTCGTACAGCAAATCCGGATTATATTTATAAGGATATCCCGGGATAGCCGCCGTATGACTCAAACGAGGGTCAAAGCTATTTTCATTGAAATACTCTTTATATCTTCCTTTCATTTCCGCATCGTTAAACGTATCGAACAAAGGCAATCCGTCCGTACCGGTTCTGAAAGCATTTGCCATATTAAAGCTCATCTTATGGAAATCACAACATGGGAAATAAGGTTCCCAGGAAGGAGCATTCAACTCCGCACCGTTGTTTGTATTTCCACCACTTGATGTTCCGTCATTGATAGAGTATTGGATTTCCCAAATAGCCTCTTTGGTAGCATTATCATATTCCGGCAAGAAGTTTTCGGCAAAGTCTTCACATAAACCTACATTTCCACCTTCCTGATCAGTGATCTCGTTGATATAAACCAAAGCACGTTCCAGAATCTTCTTATCCACCTCGACTACCTGATGTCTTGCATCCTGTTTATACGCCATGAACAATAAGGCTTTGGCGGCCATTGCCCGTGCGGCATTCTTGTTGATACGGCCTATCTCTTCCTGCTTTTCAGGCAACAGTCTGACAGCCTCTTCCAAATCGGCAACAATGTGTTCCCACAAATATGTATCATCAGTACCATTGGGCCGGTTCGAGATATTAGTCACATCTTCCACCGTTCTTCCGTTCTCTTCATCTACCCAAGGAATGTATCTCCACAGAGTCTTCATAAAGAAATAGGTAGCTCCGCGCAAGAATTTCACCTCACCGGTACGTACACCTTTCAACGGATAGTTTTCATCGGTAACTTTAGACAGGGCATAGAGTGCCAGGTTGTATCTGGATATCGCTACATATCCTTTGAACCAAGGTCCGTCATTGTTGCCTACATTGGCAGTTACAGAAGAGAAAACTTCCATATCATGCCAGGCCGACTGGTCACTTACACCCGATCCGCCTTTGTAAGCATCATCCGACCGGATAGAACCATGCATCCACCATGCATGAGCTTCCGACCAGGGCAGATAAGGGATCAGCGAATAGCACGGAGTCACAAAATCATCAATATGTTCGGGCTTTCCTAATAATAAATCATCAGCCAGCACCCCTTTAGGGTTAATATTCAATTGGTCGGCACAGCTCGTCACCAATAAGGAAAGCAAAAGGGCAGATGACAGAAATAAACTATAAAAGGTTTTCATACTATTTCTATTTAAAAGGTTATATTAACTCCGACTGTAGCGGTAAATGGAATGACATAGCCAAAATCACGGATTTCAGGATCGGGACCTGAGAAACGATTGCTATCCCACCATTTCTTGATAGTGAATACATTGTTAGCCGAAACATAGGCACGCAAGCGGCTGATCATGGCTTTCTTCACCATACTTTCCGGGAAAGTGTATCCCAGCTCTATCGTTCTCAACTTCAAGTACGAACCGTCTTTGAGGAAATACGTAGACGTACGCTTTTCGTCATTGGTATTACGGGTAGACAGAGCCGGAATGTTAGAGTCCGGATTTTGAGGGGACCAAGCATTAAATACGCCTTTCAGGTGATTGGTATTATTCACATTCTGAATGTTCCAGAAGTCACTGTATTCAATCCATGAATCCCAAACATCTCCGCCATGCACACCCTGGAAGAAGAGAGCCAAGTCTACATTCTTATACGAAGCCTGAAGATTCAAACCATAAGTAAAGTCCGGGTCACTGACACCAATCCATGTGCGGTCGTAGTCCTGAGTGATACGTCCGTCTCCGTCAAGGTCTTTATAGCGAATGCGCCCCAAACCTTTTCCTGCCTGCTGCGGTGAGTTGTCCACCTCTTCCTGTGTCTTGAAGATTCCGTCTGCCACGTAGCCGTATACAGAGTTACGGGGGCGTCCGATGATATCATCCAACATACCGTTTCCACCATATACACTTCTCACGTTGTCCGGCAATTCGGTAATCTTATTCTTGAAAGTGGCAAGGTTTCCCGTAATGCTGTAACTAAATCCGGACGGAAGATTATTCCGGTATGTCAGCAAGATTTCAACTCCTCGGTTTTCCATGCTCGGACCGTTCACATAAGTATCTCCACCTTCACCGAATGCACCGATATAAGGGGGCAAATAAAGCATATCGGTTGTCTTCTTATAAAAGTAATCGATTGTTCCGACCAGGCTCTGGTTGAAGAAACCAAAATCAATACCGTAGTTGGTCTGTGTTACAGTTTCCCATTTCAATGTCGAATTACCGGTGAGATATTTACGGAAACCAGACTGTAGAGAACCGCTTTCCTGTCCGTTCATAGCATAAGAAGTTCCATTATAATCGGCTACATAGCTACTTTGCAGGTATCCGCTCGGGATAGCCGAGTTACCATTACGTCCCCAACTGAATCTCAGTTTCAGGTCCGAAAGAAAATCTACATTCTCAAGGAAGGGTTCATTCTTTATTCTCCATCCCAAAGAAAATGCCGGGAAGACTGCCCAACGGTTATCAGCACCGAACTTGGAAGAACCATCATAACGTAATGTTGCCGATGCCAGATATTTGGAAGCATACGAATAGTTAAACTTACCGAAGTATGACAACAGAGCATAAGCATCACCCGAACCGGTAGCCTCTGTAATCTTGTCACCAGTAGCCGAACTCAAAAAAGCATAGTCTCTGTCTTCCAGGGTCAAACCGTCTTTACGTGCATAGAATGCTTCGCTTTCAGCTTTCGTGAATTCCATTCCGACCACAGCTCCTATCGAGTGTTTTCCGAATTGCCCGTTATAGTTGATCTGGTTGGTCCACTGGTATTCCAGGAAATGAGTCTGATCGTTGCGGACATAGTTGAACTTTTCATCACGGCCCGAACCGTCTGCTTCACCCCATTTTTTATCGACTGCGCGATAGTATGAACCGCGATAGTCTACACCGAACGATGTTCTCAGGTTCAACCCTTTGATAATCATCAAATCGGCATACGTATTACCAATTACCTTCAGGAACTTATTGACATTGTCTTTTCCCAGGATAAGGTCTTTCACCGGATTACGATAATCGTCCATACCCACATCAAGAGAGGCACCACCCCAGCCACCGGTTTCGGTATATACAGGAATGATAGGGGGTTCATTCGCTGCAAGCTGAGTATGATTGGCTTCGCGATAGTTCATGTAGTTCAACTCCAGATTCTCACCTACTTTCAGACGACCATTCAATAAATCGTATTCCGAGTTCAAGCGGGCCGAATATTTCTTCCAGAAGGTTTCAATCTGGATACCTTCCGTGTTTTCATAACCCAGGTTGAAGAAAGTGCGTGATTTTTCAGTACCACTCGATACTGAAATCTGATGATTCTGCGACACTCCGGTACGGGATATTTCGTCGATCCAGTTAGTATCGGCCGAGCGCATAGTCTTGGCTGTATTCAGCCATTCCACCGGTTTCACGGAGTTAAGTATCGGATAACCGTTACCATCATAACTCCAGTCGTAATCGAAGAAACGGACACTCTGTTTGATCTCACCCAGTTTGTCATCGTTGGCATACGCCTGCCAGATAGCACGTCCATACTCATCGGTATTCAACAAGTCGGGTTTGTTAACCCATTTAGAGAACTGTACACGACCTTCGTAACTAATCTTCGATTCACCCTTTTTACCCTTCTTTGTTTCGATGATAATCACACCACCGGCAGCTCTCGAACCATAAATACTGGCCGAAGCCGCATCTTTCAGCACCTGAATCGATTCAATATTCGCCGGGTTGATATCACGCAGGTTATAGTCTCCTGCCAATCCGTCGAGTACAATCAGCGGGTTGGGTTGTGCATTCAATGACGTAAGTCCGCGAATCTGTATCGAAGCATTTCCACTGGGGCTACCATCGGCAGTAATAAATACACCCGGCAATTTTCCCTGCAAAGACTTCAGCGCGTTAGTCGAAGGATTCTGAGCCAAATCGGAGGTATTAGCAATGGCAACCGAACCGGTCAGATCGGCTTTGCGCTGCGTCATATATCCGGTCTGGATAACCACCTCACCCAACATCGTGGCATCATCGGCCATCACCACGTCGATCTTGCTTAATCCCTTCACAGCTTTCTCCTGTGTAGCCTTTCCAATAAATGAGAATACCAGAATATCTTTATCCGAATTCACATCAACCGAATACTCACCATTCAGATTCGTAATCGTACCTTTCGAAGTGCCCTTTACCGACACGTTTACTCCGATCAGCGGGTCACCTGTTTCCTTTTCGGTCACCGTACCCGTAATGACTTTCACCTGGCTGATATCCAGATTGCCTGCGTATGCCATCATTGTCCCCGAGAACAAGACAACCACCCAGACCAAAAGCCTTCTCAACACTTCTTGCAGCCAGTCACTTCCGGAGGCCACAAGGCAAGGTCTTTCATGTTTCATATTCACCAATTAGATTTAATTAAAAATTTAAATAATACTATCATATGTTTTTCAGTTTGCCGAAGCTTCGACAGCAGGCAGCAGCTGCCGGCGGGCTCCTTCAATACCTGAAGTTCCAAATACCTGTGCCTCCGGATCACCATACCAGTAAATGGTAGTGGCATAATCAACCTCACCCCGTTTCCATCCCAGCATTTCAATATCGAACTTAAAGCTCTTATTGAAAGGGATGCCATCCAGATGGCGGGTGCGATAGAAAGCATTATAACCGTGAGAGCTTTCCAAATCAGCTCTCGGGGCTCCTCCAAATGGAGTATAGAAAGGCACTACCGGTGCCCAAGAGCTATTATAGTAGTCTTCCGTACCTGTGCCGAAATGTGATGGGAAAGTATCGTCGTCCACCCAAATCTTTTCATCACCTTCGCCATACCACAACGGAGCATGATTATAAAGTGAAAGTAAATCGCCTTTGTAGACACCTCTACCTTTCAGGGTAGCAAAGTTCCATTCTACACACTGGTCAGCCTCTTCGGGTTTATCGTGGATGTAGATACCGTTCTCCTGTCTCCATGAAGCATAGAAATACAACGAACGATCTTTATTCCACTTTAATGGAGCTACATTCACCTCCATTGCAGCAGCAACCGACCGGGAAGAGAGGTTAAGTACTTTCAGCACACCATCTTTTTGGTAAGGCATCAACCAACGACTGGAGATATTTCCTTTTCCATCGGATGTCAGATACCAGCTATCTACCTTGGGGGCACCCATACCACCTCCGGAGAAGTCACTCAACGGTACCCATACGGTCTGCTTTCCGTCAAACCCGGCACTGAACACCAATTCCCGCATCAACTGGGCATATTGTTCAGGATTATCGGTACGAATATTGAACTTCACTTCGTATACCGCATTTTCGCCTGCAGGCAGAGGGATGACCAATGAATCGGAAGGAAGAATACTCTTCTCCTCCCGGAGGATCTCACCTTTACGGCCGGCTACCGGTTGAAGAAGACGGTTGTCTACTTCGGCAATCTTCTGTGCCGCTCTCTCCACTACCTCCTTAGAAAAGGTCTCTACCTGTGTACCCTCCGGATATTTACGGAAGTTGATGTGGTAATATTTTGGAGTAGGATTCACTCCCGGTTCGTCTTCGAACGTCACTTTACATCCACGGGCATACGGGATAGGCAGGAACAGGGTATTTCCTCCCTTACCTTCGGGCGTATAGCTGGTGTGTGCCTGCAACATTCCCTTTCCCAGTCCGGGCACATTGATCCGCATCAGGTCATAGGCGGGAATGATCCAGCCCGGCTGGTCGGAACCATCGAAATAAAACCTCCATGTACCGCGTTTGTCAATAGTAGTAATCCAGATACGAGTGATCGCTCCAGGTCCGACTTCGTCGAACATCACTTTCTCAATGCGGCCTGCCACCGTATCTACCCGCTTGATTCCAAACCCATCGCTATTGGCAAACCAACCGGCAGAATCGGGTGATACCGATGCACGGTCATAACTACTTTCCTGACGACAAGTATAAGAGGGAACCGGATATAGCGCCTGCTCCTCCACCGATACCATTTCGTCCAACAACGTTTCCAGTGTTACCGGCTTATCCGACACTTGAGAGCCGCATCCCCACGAACAGAACAAGAGTCCTGCGCAAACGGACAACCATACATTTCTTTTACTTTGTTTCATACTTATATCCAATTTTGTGTTTATTATATTTTCGAGAAAGCATGTTCTTCTTTCGCGGTCCTTTCAGCTTCTTTATCCACTCCCAATTCTTTTTCTATTGCCTCCAGTGACTTTCCTTTAGTCTCGGGCACACAAAATAAAATGAATGCGAATGCAGCAATGCTGAAAACAGCAAAGATTCCGAATGCGACCGATCCGCCCAGGTTATTCAGTATCCAAGGGAAAAACTGAACGGTGAGGAAAGTACATAACCAACTGATTCCAGTGGAGAGCGACATGGCTGTTCCGCGGATGCGGGAAGGATAGATCTCGGAAGTCACCACCCACATCAAAGGTGCCAGTGAAGCGGCAAAGAATCCGATATAGCATAGCACAGCTATCAATGCACCGATACCATTGGCTGCCGGAACCACGAAGGTGTAAACCAGGTAAAGCAAGGAGACCCCCATCCCCAGACTTCCGCAAAGGAGCAGAATCTTACGCCCTACTTTATCGACCAGCCACACAGCAATCAGGGTAAACAACAGATTCACCACGCCCACCAGGATGGATTGCACAAGGGCAATATCCCCGGCAACACCTGTCATCTCAAAAATAGAAGGGGCGTAATTAATAATGACGTTAATACCCGTAATTTGCTGTAAGGCGGCCAGTATAGAACCTATGAAAACCACTTTAGCCAAGTTACCCTTAAACAATTCTGTTACCTTTATCCTATCTCTACCTTCTTGTGTGTTTGTGTCGGACACGGTCATCTCACCGGCTTCCAGGTTCAGTTTACTGGCCACCTGTCTGGCTCTGTCTGCTTTTCCGCGGGCCGAAAGCCATCGCGGGCTCTCGGGCAATATAACCAGCAGTAGCAGGTAGGCTACACTAAAGAAGAACGGGAATCCCAGCATCAGGCGCCAGTTCCGCTCGTAGTCCAGCAATATATAATCTACAATATAAGCAATCAGGATTCCTATCACAACAGCCAGCTGGTTGTAAGAGACCAGTGTTCCCCTTAGGCGGGCGGGAGAAATCTCGGATATATAAATAGGTGCTACAGCAGAGATCACTCCGATACCCAGCCCGCATATCAGGCGAAAAACCAGCAGTGAAACCAGATTAACAGCCAATGCGCAACCTAAAGAAGAAACAATAAAAAAGATAGCTGACGAGAACATCACTTTCTGCCTGCCATAACGGTCACTAAAACCTCCTCCCAGCAAAGCACCGCAAAGGCAACCTACGGTCAGAATACTTACCACCAATCCCAAAGCCATATCATCCAACATGAATTGTTCCTGTAAGAAAGGAACGGCTCCGGAAATACCTGCCATATTTAATCCCACAATCAATCCACCAAAGACGGTGATAAAGGTATATAGGAATAAAGGTTTGTTCTCTCTGTTCATTTTGATTTTAAATTTATAGTAGTTATACGATGTGTGATTGTTGATGCAAGGTTAGCCAGAATAGTACAGAAGCGATATAACGCAGGAAACAAATAATATAAGAATGGTAACATCCGGCAAAAATACCGGCAGACTATCAATCCGGTTACCCACTGATGTAACGAAAGGATAAAGCTAATAATGAAGCATTTGAAAAAAATGATTCTTGTAATAAGTGGATTGTCTTTTATTAAAAGGAAGGTAATGTTTCAAAAGACGTTCGTCTGATGCAACAAAGATAAGACGCTTTTTTCATCTGTGCAAATATTTCTGCATTGTTTTAATTATCAGTCATTTATCTCTTCCTTTTGCCTTCAGTGCGCAGAGCCAAAACTGTGTTTCAAAAAAGGAACGTCTTTTGAAACACAAGAGTCGTTCTAACTGTCTAATTTACACAAACTTACCTCAAAATAAAAGCTGTATTCACAGCCTGCCATAGCCGGTCTTCCCATTCATTAATGGGAAGGCCTTGCTGAGTATGATCTATTTTATTCATTTTTAAACATTTGAGTTATGAATACGAAGACAAAACTTCTGTATGTAGGCTTTCGTGCGTTAAGCACATGCTGTCTGTGCGCAGCTTTTTTAATGATAACATCGTGTGGCGACAATGTTGTGAACCCCGACAGCCCGGAACCGGACGGAGAGGACATGATCCCTGTTACGGTCAGCCGGGTTGAGGATGGCAGCTATATGGAAAGCCATGTTGATACTCCCGGCACAACCGGAGGAAGAACGCTTGTGGACGAATGGGTGCCGGTGAAAGAGCCGCCCACCGGCAGGGCCATACCCGCTGCCGTGCCTTACGAAGGGCCTTCAGCGGTACGGATGACGCTCTGCGAAGAGCCACAAGCCACTACCCGTGCCTCTACATTGGGCAACGGCATTTATTTCCGGTTGATCGTTTTCCGTAATGAGGGTGGCAATTATGTGTTCCAGTCGGCAGCGGATTTTACGACGAACGGGGCTTCCGCTCCCACACTCAGGCAAGGTAAATTACTCACCAGAGCGGGAACCGTCCGTGTGATCGGATACTCGTTCAATAGTACGGCAGCGATGGGAGCGATCCCTTCATCCTATGCTTATAACAGCACTTCCGTCACTATCCCGAATATGGGTAATGACTTTATGGTGTATGACTCGAAGGATATAGAGGGTGTGAGCGAAATCAACCACAATCTGTCGCTTGTTAGTTTCACACAGAAACTCTGCAAGCTGACGGTTAAGCTCTCCTTGTCTCAGTTTGGGAGCAACACGTTCACCAACTGTGCGGGCGTATATGTTTCTCAAGGGGGCAATGCGTCTGCCTGGACGATAGGTCCCTCTACAAATAATGTAAGTGCCAATACCGGAAATACACCTACATTCAATATAGCCAATAATTCTACTGCCACTGTACGGTTAGTTCCTTTTTCGGGTTCCCGGGCAATCACGGTGCATATCGGTACGTTGACGTTCAGCAATTATTTCAATGCAAATAACCGGAATATCACCTCAAGCCAGAATGTGCAGTTGCTACCGGGAAAGAGTTATACCATTACGCTGAAGTTTGAATTGGGGATACAATTGGCGGCAAGTAACATTAACCTGACACAAAACGGATGTACCACAAATGATAAGAATGATTTGGCAAAGCTGAGATGGGCTACAGGAAATTTAAAAAGTATGGGAAACGCCAATTACGTGTGGGCACCTTCGCAGACAGAAACCGGATATTACTATGCCTTCAATAAACTTTATGATGGCAGTACCGGAGATCCGTGTTCTAAATTGAATACTGCATATTATGGCACAGGCTGGCGAACACCATCTAAAAATGAACTGGAAAAACTGGCACGATGTACAGATAAAGTTTATACTAACGGAGGTATATGGTTTATGAATAAAAGTCTGGGGATATTTTTAAAAGCTGGAGGAGTGCGACAGGAAAGTGGAGCGGGTACAGGTGGAGCGGGATATACAGATCATGGTTGTTATGTGACTTCAACATTAGGGAGCAGTGGAAGTAATTGTTATGTTATGGAGTTTACATCAACATCTATGTATGTCGGTAATGCTGGTGCTTGGTTTTCTCTCCTAACTAATGGCTATTTAGTCCGTTGCGTGAAAGGTACCAAACAATAATATTCACTTTTAAACTAACCTATTAAACAAACTTGATTCAAAGGTTAGCATGAGGACAATGTTGTGTCACATGCAACTATAAAAGGCATGATAACAAGATTATAAAAGTGCTGATAACTTGGTATTTCCATACATGTTGAACGAAATGAGAAACAAGATTCTTTGCTATGGACAGAAAGCGTTTTGTCTATAGCAAAGAATCTGACATTGAATGAATATTTGACCGGTGCCAGTTTGTTTCGTGCTATAGATAAGTTCTGTAATGTAGTGGAGATAAACTGGAAGTTAGACTTATAAAATACAGATTTAGTTTTTCAAATGGTGTTTCAAAAGACGTACGTCTGATGCAACAAAGATAAGACGCTTTTTTTATCTGTGCAAATTTTTCTACATCGTTTTAATTATCAGTCATTTATCTATCCTCCTTGCATTTAGTGCGGAGAGTAAAAATGGTGTTTCAAAAAACGTACGTTTTTTGAAACACCATTGTGTATTCAAGACCGTTATATCTGATTGTAATACACGAACTTACGCATAATAAAAGTGGTATCAAACAGCCTTTCCGGACTTATACGAGGATGTATAGGTCCGCAATGTGTCTTTGATACGATTATTCACTTTAATATCATAGTATATGAATAGAACTTTTATTATGCGAGAGTGTCTCGGTAAAGCCTTATGGCTGTGTTTGTGCCTTTCGATAGCAGGATGTGCGGAAGATGACAGAATGACTCCCCTGTCTGCTGACAGCGGGGATACTGCCGACGAGTTAATCCCCATCCAGATCAGTCTGACGGGTGACAACAACTATCATTCTTCTTCTTTTAATGACGCTTCGACCCGTAGCCACTCTCCCCTGATCGCCGAATGGGTGGGGGTAAAAGCTTTCTCACCTACACGCACGGGAGAGCAACCGGACTATGAAGGTCCCCGGATAGCCTCGATGGAACTGACGGAAGATACCCTACCCCGTGTAAGTACCCGTGCAACCGTACCTGCAGGAGTTTATTTCCGGCTGATTGTTTTCCGGAAGTCCGGAAATGACTATGTCTTCCAGTCGGCGGCCGATTACACCTCCAATGGTACGGGCATTCCTGCACTCAAACAGGGGAAATTGCTGACACGCTCGGGAACGATACGCGTGGTGGGCTACTCCTTTAATACCACTGCCGCTGCCGACTTGGGAGCTATGCCCACATCATATACCTACAACAGTAGCACAGTGTCTATCCCTAACATGAGCAAGGACTTCATGACCTTCGATTCCGGAGATATAACGAATGTAAACAGCCTCAGCCACAATCTTCTTCCGGTGAGTTTCAATCAGAAGCTGTGTAAACTGACAATTACCATCAGTCCTACCGGATTTCCAAGCAATACGATCAGCAATTGCACGGGTGTATACGTAAAGCAAGGGGGAAGCTCCACATCGTGGAAGATCGGTCCCTCGAGCAATGTGGTAGCTGCCAACACGAATAATACGGCGGCATTCAGTCCGAACACGACCCTGAGTACAACCATACGCATGGTTCCGTTTGCAGGGGCCAGAACGATTACAGTGCATTTCAATACGCTGACGGTAGGTGGACGGATTGTGCCCAACAACACTGAAATCACCTCCACCGGGAGCGTACAACTGAAAGAGGGAAAAAGCTATACGATGAAAATACAGTTTAAAAAAGGTCCCGGCATCAATGTGTTGGAGAATGATATTAATCTTACGCAAAACGGATGTACGGCTCAGGATAAGAAAGACCTGGCCAAATTAATATGGGCGGACGGGAATCTGAAAAGTACAGGAGCGAGTAATAATTATGTGTGGACTACTTCGACTGATTATGGATATTATTATACTTGGAATCAAGATTATAATAGAAACAATATAGATCCATGTACAAGACTTAACCCTACGACGTATGGTTCAGGATGGCGAACGCCATCGATAAACGAATTGACTAAACTTTCTCGATGTACAAATAAAATAGTGACTAATAAAGGCGTATGGTTTATGAATAACAGCAAAGGAATCTTTCTCACTGTAGCAGGAGCAAGAGGAGCAGGAGGATGTGGTACAGTAGGGACACACTTTGTCGGAGAAGTTGGCTTTTATTGGAGTAGTGATAATAATAATAGTAATAATAATTGGGCGCGTAGGCTTGTTCTTGATGCTCGATCTACACTTAGCATAGAAATACAAGTTGAAGGTCCGAAAGGTGACGGGCATTCTGTCCGTTGCGTAAAAGGCACCAAACAATAATATTCACTTTTAAACTTAACAAATCATGAAAACCGAACTCAAAGGCTGGCTTGCGGACAATACCGTAACCACCGACAACAAAGAAGACAAAATCCTGGTATTGGAGAGCGCCGGAAACCTGACACTATCCGATGTACTGGATGAAATGAAGAAAGAAGATACCGGCTTGCGGGCAGAGACTTTAAAGCATGCCGTCGATCTCTTTCAGCGCACAGTATCAGAATTGGTACTGAACGGATACTCTGTCAATACGGGGCTTTTTCGTGCCGTACCACAGTTTCGCGGTGTGATAGACGGCGGGATATGGAATCCCGAGAAAAATTCTATCTATGTTTCCTTCAATCAGGATAAGGATTTACGTGAAGCTATCGCACGGACCGGCGTGAAAATTCTGGGAGCCAAAGGTGACCCGGCCTACTTCATCGGCGGTGAAGACGCCGCCACCCGTGCTACGGACGGTAGTGCAACTGCGGGACGTAACTATCGTCTGCAAGGAAAGAATATCAAAGTAACAGGTACAGACTCTGCCGTAGGTATCGTCTTGATTGATGAAAAAGGCACGGAAACGAAGCTACCGATGGATATGATAGCAGTAAACAACCCTTCGGAAGTATTGGTGCTACTTCCTGCCGACTTGAAAGACGGAACCTATGAGCTGCGACTGACTACACAATACTGCCACAGTTCGCAGACAATGCTAAAAACGCCGAGAACTGTCAGTCGATTTATCAATATCGGCGCATCCCAGGGGAGTGGTGATGACGATATTGTAGATGATCCAACGGCCTGATAGTAAACATACCGGCACATTTCATATCGTCCCGCATTGAGAAAATTCAATGCGGGACAATTTTGTATAATACGTATACAGCATTATTTACGGCTCGTATACTACTCTATATACGTACTGTATACAGAGTTGCATACGGTGCGTAGACAGAACGATCTGTTTCCCATATTCAGTTAGCCACCATTGCCTCTGTCGGAGTGACCCCATAAAGTGTACGGAAACATTTAGTGAAATAGGCGGGCGAAGTAAAACCGGTCATATAAGCTATCTCACTGATATTGTACTGCCGGGCTTTAAGCAAAAGCATTGCTTTATTGAGCCGGTAATTCCTCAGGTAATCGGTGGGTGAAACCCCGAACAGTGTTTTCATCTTCCGGTAAAGGTGCACCCTCGACAATCCCAAATGTTCACTCAAGTCTTCGATGCTGAAATCGGAGTTTTCATATTGCGTGTCGACAATGCTCAGCAGCTTGTCCCTGAACAACTCGTCTACCTTCATCAGTTTGCATACCTCCACATTGTCCATCGTACCGGCCCGGAGATTCTTCATATAAGCTTCCTTCATCTTTTGCCGTTCCGAAATCATGTTGATGATACGTATTTTCAGGAAGTCGATGTTGAAAGGTTTGGGAATATACTCGTCCGCCCCTTCGGCAATGCCGTAAATGCGCTGGCTGTCTTCGGACAAAGCAGTCAGAAGTATGATAGGAATATGGCTGAAAGCAAGATCGTTCTTCACCCGGTTAACCAACTGGAAACCATTCATACCAGGCATCAGCACGTCACTCAGAATCAGGTGGAAAGCGACATCCTTCCCCAACAGATCCAACGCTTCATTGCCATTACCCGCCACTTCGACCCGGAAATTGTCGGACAGCTCCTTCCGCAGGCTGTATCGCACATCGGGGTCGTCTTCCACCACCAGAATATGATAATCGTAGGTCGTGGACAGCATTTCATTCACTATCGTCGTATCCACTTCCATGTCATGATAACTCAGATTGAAACGGTCAGTCTCTTCCAGTATATATTCGTGGGTATAATGGGATATGGCCTTATAAAGCCTGACGCTGAACAAGGTATATTCTCCGGGCTGGCTCTCTACACGAATTTCACCGTCATGCAAATCGACGTATTCTTTCGAAAGATTAAGTCCGATGCCGAAACCTGCCGTACCGAATGTTTTATTACCGGTATAAAACCGCTCGAAGAGATGCTCCATGCTCTCTTTTGAAATTCCCCGCCCGTGGTCCTCCACTTCCACCAGAACAGTTTCTGCCTCATCGGTAATCCTGACGGAAATATCCCCGCCGCCATCCGAATATTTAAAAGCATTCGAAATGATATTCACCAATACCTGCTCTATCTTATTGACATCGATATGGATATTCAGTTCATCGATGTTGGTGCGGAACTGATAATGAATCTGCTTCTCCTGAGCAATACCGGTAAAGTAGTCGAAGACTTCTCTGACCATTCCTATCAGATCTACCTGACGCAGAATCAGTTTCATCTTGTCGTTGTCAATCCTGCGAAAATCGAGTATCTGGTTGACAATCCGGTAGAGCCGGTCTACGTTCCGCTTCATCAAAGCCACATCTTCCTGAATAGAAGGATCGAGCCTGGAGTTTTTAATCAGTTTGTTTACCGGCCCCAGTATTAACGTAAGGGGAGTACGGATTTCGTGGGAGATATTAGTAAAGAACTGCAGTTTCTGGTTCGAGATATTTTCTATCTGGTTATTCTTGACCGCCAGTTCCTCCTTCTGCGCCTCTACAAGCTGGTTTTTATCATACAGTTCTTTGTTTTTGTTCTTGATACGGAGATTCATGTACATGACATATCCCAACAAAGGGATAATGAGTAACATCAACGCCAGGATCAGTATGGTGGAGTTGCGCAGGAACTTGAAACGAGACAGCAGATTGTCTTCTTCCTGCTTCTGGCGGTTGATCCGCTTCTGGTAATGATTCAGTTGTTCGGACTGTGCCAGAATGGTTTTTGCGTTTCCCCGGTTAATGATAGCGGTATTCAATACGTAGTTTTTCTTCACCTTCTCCCCATTGATAATGGCCATGGCCACCTGAATGGAGATAGCTCCTCCGGTAGGATACTGAAAAGAGGCTTCCAATTTCTCGTCGGCTACAGCCTGCAACCCGGCTCCATCACCATATACTCCGTCGATACCTATAAACCGGATACGTCTGCCGGACACGGAGTCACGCTTCATAATGACATCACGTGCAGCAAGAGCCATCACATCATTATGGGCATACACCAAGTCGATATCTGTAAAAGCAGGCAGCTTACTGACAGCATCGTAAGCACTGTTATAGTGCCACTTACCAAAAACCTGGGTCACCCGGAAGTTTTTGTCGCTGCGGAGATGGTCAATAAACCCGTCATGGCGTTCCATGGCGGGCGAAGAGCCTTCCAGTCCCCATATTTCAAGTATTTGGGAATTGGGAGAAAGTTGTCCGTTGATATATTCGCCGATGGCAGAACCGATGTTGTAATTATTGGCGCCGATAGAAACTGTATATTCATCCGACTGTATCTTACGGTCGTGGATAATGGTAGGAATGCCTTTCCGGTAGGCTTCCACTGCCACGTCGGTAATGGGAACAGCTTCGTTGGGTGAAATGATAAGCACATCCACATTCTGGGAAATCAGTTTGCGGATCTGGGCTACTTGCCGGCTGCTGTTATCCATTGCATTATATACTACCAACTCCACGTTGCGGTAATTGGAGGCCTCAATCTGCATTTCGAGCAATACGGCTTCGCGCCAGGAATCGGAAGTGCACTGAGAAAAACCTATAACATATTTTCTGTCCGCCTCTTCCTTCCGTTGGCAAGAAGACAGGAATACGAACAGGCCTGCAAAAAGCAAAATGCCGAACCGGAATAGATTTGTGTTTTTCATGCTGTGTTCTCCTTAGTAATACGTATATAAGACGTCCTGAAGCAAAGAAACAGGACGCCTTATCAAAAGAAAATGTTCGTTACCAGATGGATTTTACCGAGAACACTTCCAAGTTCTTGACTTCTATGTTGTTACCCCAGAAGTGAAGTCCTTCGCGATTTCCTTCACGCGGGCTTCGTTTCATCGAATACGAATAAGCTCCTCCGTCGATGAAGACTTCGATGGAGGTACGGTCGATGTATATGTCGGCTGTCAGTTCCATACTGGTGCGGTCGTCGGGTGAATAGAACACACCGTTTATCAGATTGGAGTTCATGTCATAATCCACCAGAGGCTGTCCGTAAAGATTCAGTCCGGCACTGGTGGCATGTGATAACTTGATGGTAGTCCGTATCCGCAAACAGTCTTTATCGGAAAATGATTGCAACCGCCCGTTGGCTGCATCAGAAGTAAGTGATGTCCAGTTTCCTACCGGCCGGAACAGTTGCTCTGCCTCCCTGACAGGAACACTAAACAAACGGACTCCCTTTGAAGTAGTACGAAGAGTCAGTTCATTGGGCAGCAGCATCATTCCGTTGAACGGCATGCCATCGTGTGAAATTCGTCCCCAGCCTATCTGGATGCGACGTCCGTCACTGGCAGGCAGGTTGCTATAGGTTTGGGCAGCATACATACTTCCTGTATAATAGTAGTACTTACCCGCCTCCGGAGTAAATGTCTGACCATCGAACGATCCCAGCATATAAGTACCCGAGGCTCCGTACATCACCCATTTCGTATGATTCTTATCTCCGTCAACCGGCAGCTCAAACAGTTCGGGACATTCCCAGAAACCGGTAACATGGCTCTTGTACTCCCAGTTCTTCAGGTCGGAAGAGTTGTAGATGGAGTGTCCGTCCCGCTCGTTGAGCACCATCACCCAATGTTTGCCGGGTGCGTACCAGAAAACTTTCGGATCACGTGTGTCTTTACTATTCCATTTTGCCTTTGAGTCTATCACCGGATTGCCTTCGTATTTGGTAAACGTACGTCCCCGGTCGAGACTGTAGGCAATGCACTGTCGCTGTTTCTCCGGATTATCCACTGTATAGGCGGCTACCAGTGCCGGCTCTCCCTTTTTATTAAATCCGGCGGTATTATCATAATCGATCACGGCCGAACCGGAAAAGATGGTTCCCAGTTCATCGGGGTGCAAAGCATCCGGCAGTTCCTCCCAATGTACCAGGTCACGGCTCACAGCATGTCCCCAGGTCATGTTCTCCCATTCTCGTTCGTAAGGATTATGCTGATAGAAAAGATGGTATTCGCCTTCATAGTAAACCAATCCGTTAGGATCGTTAATCCATCCGCGACGGGTAGTGAAGTGAAATTGCGGACGGTTCTTCTCTTTATACAGGCTGTCTTGCCCCGCAATCACATCGTCCTGATAGATCTTCTCCAATCCGGCAGACTCTCCTTCATAGCTGATCCGGAGTGTCTTGCCTTTCCAGGAAGAAACATCGCAAAATACCCAATAATCGGGTTTCCCGTCGGCCAGGCGAATCACGAAATTACGTTCCGGAGCCCCTTTCACCTCGAATGTCATTTTCTTCCGGTCCATTTGGTGGGACACGGGAAGGTTGATATACTTCTTCGTAATCTTCAGCGTAACATCGCCGGCAAATGAAGCAAACAGGTTACCGGCAAGCAGCGTTGCGGCAAGAAATAATTTTGTAGTCAAATGCATAGTTTTATTTTGTTAGTTAATAATGGAAAACCTGAGTGCAATTTTACGCATTTTTTCAGGGATAAGCTATCACTCAGCGTACAAAACGTATCACTCAAGTTACCCGAAAGAAGCTTTACGGTCATACAGATGTAACATCTTTGTCACCCAGCGTTCAAACAACTGTAAAAGTGACGAAACTTCCTCCCTCTACTTTTGCAACAAATTATTAACGCATACTAACAAATATGAAACGAATTCTGAAACTGGTATCATTCGTTCTTTTATTATCGAACATGGGCGGTCATCTCTACGCCGATGAAAAAGCAAACGTAGTAAAACAAGGTACGATCCGGGGACGTATCATCGACACATCCAAACAGACATTACCGGGGGCATCGATCTACATCGAGAATCTGAAAACAGGAGTAACGAGCGACGTAAACGGTTTTTATACCTTCGCCAATCTCAATCCGGGAACTTACACCGTAAAAGTAAGCTATGTGGGATATGCTCCCGTAGAAATGAAAATAACGATTCCCGAAGGCAAGACGCTCGAAAGAGATGTCATACTGAATGAAGGGGTCGAATTGCAGGAAATTGTAATAGGCGGTGCTTTTCAAGGCCAGCGCCGCGCCATCAACTCACAAAAGAACAGTCTGGGCATCAAGAATGTGGTTTCTGCCGATCAGGTAGGTAAGTTTCCGGACTCAAACATCGGAGATGCGCTGAAGCGTATCTCGGGTATCAACGTTCAATATGACCAGGGTGAAGCCCGTTTCGGACAGGTGCGCGGTACATCGGCAGACCTCAGTTCTGTCACGATCAACGGTAACCGCATCCCATCGGCAGAAGGTGATACACGTAACGTGCAGCTTGACCTGATTCCGGCAGATATGATTCAGACCATCGAAGTGAGCAAAGTGGTAACCTCGGACATGGATGGCGACGCCATCGGAGGATCGATCAATCTGGTCACCAAGAACTCTCCTTATAAACGTACGCTGACAGCCACAGCCGGTTCCGGCTACAACTGGATCAGCGAAAAGGCACAGCTGAACCTGGGATTGACTTATGGCGACCGCTTCTTTAATGATAAACTGGGGGTCATGCTATCGGCTTCGTATCAAAATGCCCCTTCGGGTTCGTACGATACGGAATTCCTCTGGGAGAAAGACGATAAAGGCAATGTATACATCAATGACTATCAGATACGCCAGTATTATGTGACCCGCGAACGCCAGAGCTATTCGGCAGCCCTGGATTGGGACATCAACGAAAACCATAAACTGATGTTCAAAGGTATTTTCAATAACCGGAACGACTGGGAAAACCGGTACCGCACTACTCTTAAAGATCTGGACGAAGAAGGCAAAGCAACCGTACGCGTACAGACTAAAGCCGGCACACCCGACAATCGGAATGCCCGTCTGGAACGCCAGCGCACAATGGACTTCACATTGGGCGGGGAGCATCTGTTCGGACCGCTATCTATGGACTGGAACGCCAGTTATGCCCAAGCAACCGAGGAGCGTCCGAACGAGCGTTACATCGACTTTCAGCTCAAGAAGCAACAATTCGATATGGATCTGAGTAACGAACGCGAACCATTGGCTACTCCGAAGCCCGGCTCTACGATGACGCTGAACAAGGATTCCGGCCTGAAAGAACTTACCGAACAACAACAAGACATCAAAGAAGAAGATCTGAAATTCTCTATGAACTTCAAGCTTCCGTTCCAAAACGGAAACAAACTGAAGTTTGGAGCCAAAGTAGTGCGCAAAACCAAAGACAAGGAGGTGGATTTCTATGAATATACCCCGAAAGATGAAGATGCATTTATGACCCACAGCCTGCAAAATACGGTAGATCAAACTAACAAAAACTTCATGCCGAGTAACAAATACAAGGCAGGTGTTTATGCCAGCAAAGAATATGCAGGCTCACTGGATCTGAACAATCCTTCCTTATTTGACAAAGAACAGGTACAGGAAGAACTGGCAGGCAACTTCGAAGCACGCGAGACTGTAAGCTCGGGATACATCCGCTTCGACCAGAAACTCACCGACAACGTGGAGCTGATGACAGGACTACGCATTGAGAATACCAGCCTCAGCTATACCGGACGGACGTATGACGACGAAACAGACCAAACCTCAAAGACTGCCCGAGAAACAAACAGTTATATCAACTTCCTTCCGTCACTCCTTATGAAGTGGAGCATAAATGAAGAATTCAAGGTACGCGGTTCGTTTACCCAGACGCTGTCGCGCCCGAAGTATTCCGCCCTGGTGCCCAGCGTCAACATTAAACGTTCGGATAACGAAGTGACAGTGGGTAATCCCGGCTTGAAACCGACTCTTTCTTATAACTTCGACCTGAGCGCGGATTATTACTTCAAGAGTATCGGCCTGGTCAGCGCAGGAGTATTCTACAAGAAGATAGACGACTTCATTGTCAACCAGGTGGCTACGAACTACGAATACAACGGCAACCTATACAACCGCTTTATCCAACCCAAGAATGCAGGCAATGCCAATCTGATAGGTATGGAACTCTCTTACCAGCGTGATTTCGGATTTATCGCTCCTGCCCTGAAATGTGTCGGCTTCTATGGCACGTATACTTTCACTCACTCCCGTGTAGAAGACTTCAACTTCGAAGGACGCGAGAACGAAAAGGACCTGAGCCTGCCGGGCTCTCCGAAGCATACCGCCAACGCATCACTTTATTTTGAGAAAAGCGGGCTGAATCTCCGCCTGAGTTATAACTTTGCCTCCGCCTTTATTGACGAGATGGGTGAAGACGCCTTTCACGACCGCTATTATGACCGTGTGAGCTATCTGGACGTAAACGCCAGTTACACTTTTGCAAAACACTACACCCTCTATGCCGAAGCAAACAACCTGCTGAATCAGCCGCTCCGCTATTATCAGGGGACAAAAGACCGTACGATGCAGGCGGAATATTATGGCGTAAAGATTAATGCCGGGTTTAAGATCAACTTCTAACCGGCTATCAGAGGAGGTTGAATCAACGGTGCACCGCTGATTAAAAAACGGTGCACCGTGGGTCTGAGATTAAAACCGTCTTCTCGCATCACTGATGAAAAAACGTATTCAATTCATTAATAATCAATATAAAAAACCATATTTATGAAATTAAAGAACTTACTGACACTTCTATTTATCTTCATCGGGGCGATAGCCTCAGCCCAGATCAGGGACTACTCTATATTCGACAAGAAGTTTAACTTCTATATTGCCAACGATCTGGGACGTAACGGCTACTACGACCAGAAACCAATCGCCGAATTAATGGGAACTATGGGCGAGGAAATAGGCCCTGAATTTGTACTGGCTCCCGGAGACGTCCATCACTTCGAAGGAGTACGCAGCGTGGACGACCCGCTTTGGATGACCAACTTTGAGCTGATCTACAGTCATCCGGAGCTGATGATCGACTGGTATCCTGTGTTGGGAAACCACGAATACCGGGGTAATACCCAGGCTGTACTGGACTACAGCCGGGTGAGCCGCCGCTGGACCATGCCTGCACGTTATTACACCAAGACGTTTGAAGAAAAAAGTGCCACCATCCGCATTGTCTGGATAGATACCGCTCCCCTGATCGACAAATACCGCAACGAAACCGAAACTTATCCCGATGCCTGCCGGCAGGATATGAACGGACAACTGGCTTGGCTGGATTCTGTGCTGACTGCAGCCAAAGAGGACTGGGTAATCGTTGCCGGCCATCATCCTATCTATGCCGAAACACCGAAAGACCAGAGTGAACGCGGTGATTTGCAAAAACGGCTCGACCCTATCTTGAGGAAGCATAAGGTAGATATGTACATCTGCGGACACATTCACAACTTCCAGCATATCCGTGTACCGGGCAGTGATACCGACTATATCGTAAACTCTGCCGGATCGCTGGCGCGTAAGGTGAAACCGGTTGAAGGTACTCAATTCTGTAGTCCCGAACCGGGCTTTTCTGTATGTTCTGCCGATAAAAAGGAATTGAACTTACGTATGATCGATAAAAAAGGGAATATACTCTATACAGTGACCCGAAAGAAATAAATCACTCTCTCTTGAAAAATACACAACTTTCAAAGAGCCGGCTTCTTCGCGACGAAAGAGCCGGCTCTGTTTTATGGGACACAGGAGCCAATTACGCAAACTGACACTGAGTTTTAATCTTTAGGAATATATAAGATAGAATCAGTCTCTATATCCTCTATAGTAAATCAGAACCTGAAAGCTCTGTAGTACTCCTGCTTCTTCACTCTGCAATGAATCGGAGAACCAACTCTCTGAGAGGTTCTATTTGTCAACATTCAAAAACAAATCAACAACCTATAAAACGTATTCTATAATTACCAAAATCGATTTAAGGGCGTTTACCCTCCGAAAAATTGAGATCACGACGACGATTTTTTGTCATCGAGACGATGTTTTGTTGAGATCGTGACGACGGTATATCGCCCTCTGGACGACGATTTTCAAATTTCCAGATTTTGTATAAAAAGAAAACCGCTACGGATAGCGGTTTCTAATGGTGTTATGTCTTGATTTTTACTTATCTTGATTTCTGCCTTTTTTTAGAGGATCTATCCAGATACTGACCAAGCGGGCGGGATTCTTCTTTTTAATTTCCGTAAAGATAGGAACAATCGTTTGAGAAAGCAAAAAAACAGGACGAAAACTTATTTCTTACGATAAAAGACATAGAGTGTGCCATAAAGTATTTATTCTTAATTAACCGGCAACTTAACCGTTTGGGATCCTCCGTGGTGTGAGTTTTTGACTCATCCGCTTACTACTGTTTATCGGTTTTAGGTCTCAGATCATCTTTCGGAATGGTAGACTCGTTGCCGTCACGCATAGCCATATAGTGAGGTGACATGATTTCGACGCCCGCTTCATTAAAACGATCCTGAATGTTCTGATGCAGATCCGAATAAATTTGCGCCAGCTTATCCGCCTCGCGAATATAAGCATTGATCTGATAAACCGGATACCAGTCGCTTAATGACGTTTCAAGTACAAACGGACGAGGATCATCAATCACTCCGGGAGTATTCAAGGCGGCTTCTATCAGCAACTGGTGCACCTGACGCCAGGGAGCATCGTAACCAATGGTCACCTCAGAGTGAATAATCAATCCGTATTCGCGCGCCGAAGAGCTATAGTTCACCGTATGAGACGACATGATAAACGAGTTGGGGATTGTCACCACTTCATTCTTCGGTGTCCTGATCCTGGTCACCAAAGGTGTTTTCTCTATCACGTTTCCGGTAGTATCATTCAGCTGGATGCGGTCCCCTAACTTGAAAGGACGCATATAGGTAATGACGAGTCCCGCAATGATATTACCAATCACCGTACTGGACCCCAACGAAACGATCAATCCGACGAAGACCGATATTCCCTGAAACACCCCGCTTCTGGATCCCGGCAAATAAGGATAAATCATCGCAATCATAAATGCATAAAGCAAAAAGCGGATAATATGGAAAGTAGGCATTGCCCAGTCGGGATAAAAACCGCCGAACTTAAGCCGCCCGGCTTCAATCTCACGGGACAGATAGTGGACAAAACGCACCAGATATTTAATAGCATACCAGATAATAAAGATGGTGAACAGATTGGGAATATAATCGACGATGCCTACCAAAATATCCTTCACCGGATTCCAGATATACGAAAAGATCGTGTCGGCCAACCCCTTGGTCTGCGGAAAAATAACAAATAGAAGCGGAACAGTAATCAACAACTGGAGAAACACCAGCACGTAACGCAACAGGTTGGAAAGGAAGATCAGCAAATTAACCTGCCGTTGTGTGTCCAGCAGTTCATAGTCCTGAATGGAAATGGGTTTCAACTTTGTGTCCTTCAGCTTCTGGATACGTACTTTCAGCTTACGGAAAAGCCAGGTAGTAAGCCGGAACAAGAGATATTGCCCCACCAATACTAAAACGAAATAGAGAATCCGTTTACCCAATTGCCAGAAGCTGTGTTCCTCTTTCAGTTCCTTCAGCTTCTTCACCACCACGATACGCTTATCTGCCGCCAGTTGCTCACGGGAACGTCCTTCCCACAACCCGTCCTGGTCGGTAAACGAAGCAATGACCTTATTGCCATACATCAAATCGGACACTATATCACTGCTCTCTATATATACCGAATCGGGATGCAGCGTAAACCGTCTACCCAATTGGGTAATGGCCGCGTCAATCATTTCAGCCCTCTGCAACGGAGTATATCCTCCACGTTTGGTGTAGAGATAAAACAACGTATCACCCTCAACCACCACCGGTACGCCCGGAGTGAACTGACGGAGCGAGTCGATGCGTGCTTTCTGCTGTGCCAGCTTCACAGAATCGGCAGCAAAGGCCTTCAACCTCAACTGCTCCATTTCCATACGCATATTGGCTTCATTCAGACGTGCCTCTTCCAACTCCCTTTTCATATTTGCCATCCGTATGGAATCCGAATCATTCCGGACCGTGGTATGGGTAACGGCACTGTCGCCGGTCAGTATCTCCCGGACCGCTTTCCCTAACTGGGCAAACATACTGTTGGCCACTAACAGAAACAACAAAAGGCTGAATAATCTGTTCTTCTTCATATCAAAAACTCATATAGTCATTGTCACTAAAATGGATAAACGTGCCAAACATACAGATTGTTTTTGACATAGCATAGAGTGAAATCACTATATTTGCACCCGAATCAGTAATTTAAGGTATCAACATGGATATATTACTACTTATCGGAGGATTACTCCTTATTTTAGTGGGCGCCAACTGCCTGACGGATGGAGCTGCGTCCGTAGCCAAACGTTTCCATATTCCTTCCATTGTGATCGGACTGACCATTGTAGCTTTCGGGACATCGGCACCGGAACTGACGGTAAGTGTATCATCCGCCTTGAAAGGCAGTGCGGACATCGCTGTCGGCAACGTTGTGGGAAGCAACATTTTCAATACCCTGATGATCGTGGGTTGCACAGCCCTCTTCGCTCCCATTGTAATCACCCGGAACACCTTGAGAAAAGAAATTCCCTTGTGTATTCTTTCTTCCATTGTTCTGCTGATATGTGCCAACGATGTCTTTCTGGACAAAGCTCCCCGTAATACATTAAGTATTTCAGACGGATTGATTCTGCTCTGCTTCTTCACTATCTTTCTGGGCTACACATTTGCCATAGCTTCTCGTAATACGAACGACGCCCAGCCACCGGAAGAAGAAATCAAAAGTCTCCCGATGTGGAAATCCGTACTTTTTATTCTGGGCGGATTAGGCGGACTTATCTTCGGAGGACAGTGGTTTGTAGAAGGAGCAAGTAACATCGCCCGTAATCTGGGTGTCAGCGAATCCGTTATCGGACTCACACTCGTAGCCGGAGGCACTTCCCTGCCCGAACTGGCTACCTCCATTGTGGCTGCCTTGAAAAAGAATCCCGAAATAGCCATCGGCAACGTCATAGGCAGCAATCTGTTCAATATCTTCTTTGTGTTGGGGTGCAGTGCCTCCATCACCCCCTTACAGTTGGCAGGCATCAATAATTTCGATCTTTTCACGTTGGTCGGATCAGGCATCCTGCTCTGGTTTTTCGGATTATTCTTCGCCAAACGCACCATCACACGGATCGAAGGAAGCATTCTGGTCTTGTGCTATATAGCCTATACAACCTATCTTATCTATCAGATCTGAAAACATTGAGGCACACAGTTTTTAGTTTCTGTACGTGGTAATTTAAAGATTATCACGTATCTTTGCTGCCTCATCATAAATACAAGTTATGGCCATTACAATTAAAAAGGTATCGACGAAAAGAGAACTTAAGAAATTCATTCGTTTTAATTACGAATTATACAAAGAGAATCCCTATTCCGTACCTGACCTCTACGACGACATGCTGAACACATTCAATAAGAAGAAAAACGCGGCTTTCGAATTTTGTGAAGCCGAATACTTTCTGGCTTATAAAGACGGGAAAATCGTAGGGCGCATCGCAGGTATCATCAACCACCGTGCCAATGCCACCTGGAACAAGAAAGATGTCCGTTTCGGTTGGATCGATTTCATCGACGACCTCGAAGTATCTTCGAAACTCTTGCAAACCGTAGAAGAATGGGGCAAGTCCAAAGGAATGGAAAATATTCAGGGTCCCCTCGGATTTACCGATTTCGACGCAGAAGGCATGCTGATCGAAGGGTTCGACCAACTCAGCACCATGGCCACGATCTATAACTATCCCTACTATCCGCAACATATGGAGAAACTGGGATTCGACAAAGACGCCGATTGGGTGGAATATAAAATCTTCATTCCCGATGCCATTCCCGAAAAACATCAGCGCATATCCGATCTTATCCAACGTAAATATAACCTCAAGGTAAAGAAATACACTTCATCCAGAAAGATCGCAGCCGATTACGGACAAGCCATCTTCGAATTGATGAACGAAGCTTACAGCCCGCTGTATGGCTACTCTCCCCTCTCCCAACGCCAGATTGACCAATACGTAAAAATGTATCTCCCGATTGTCGACCTGCGGATGGTGACCCTGATTACCGATGCGGAAGACAAACTGATCGCCGTAGGAATTTCAATGCCTTCACTTTCAGAAGCATTGCAGAAATCACACGGACGATTACTCCCCCTCGGATGGTATTATCTGCTGAAGGCATTATTTATGAAACGACGGGCCAAAATGCTTGACTTGCTGCTTGTAGCCGTAAAACCGGAGTACCAGAACAAAGGTGTTAACGCTTTGTTATTTTCCGATTTAATTCCGGTTTATCAAAAATTAGGTTTTATCTTTGCAGAAAGCAACCCCGAACTGGAAATGAACGGAAAAGTTCAGGCACAATGGGAATACTTTAAAACCGAACAACATAAACGACGTCGTGCGTTTACTAAGAAGATAGACTAAAAACAATGGAAGAGAACGAACTGATACCTGTAGACAACAACCCTGTAGAATATACAGACGACAACATCCGCCACCTGAGCGACATGGAACATGTGCGCACCCGTCCGGGTATGTACATCGGTAAGCTGGGCGACGGTTCGCATCCCGAAGACGGAATTTATGTCCTTCTGAAAGAAGTTATTGACAACAGTATCGACGAGTTCAAAATGCAATCCGGCAAGAAGATTGAAATCAGAATTGAAGAGAATCTTCGTGTCAGCGTACGCGACTACGGCCGTGGTATCCCACAGGGAAAACTGGTAGAAGCAGTCAGTGTGCTGAACACCGGTGGTAAGTATGACAGCAAAGCATTCAAGAAGAGTGTCGGACTGAACGGTGTCGGCGTGAAAGCTGTCAATGCCTTGAGCTCAAACTTCGAAGTACGTAGTTACCGGGATGGTAAAGTGCGCTGCGCCACCTTTACCAAAGGTGAGTTGATAACAGATCACACCGAGGATACCGAGGAAGAAAACGGTACTTACATCTTCTTCGAACCCGATAATACTTTATTTCTGAATTATACTTTCCGTCCCGAATTTATCGAGACGATGCTCCGCAATTATACCTACCTGAACACCGGGTTGGCCATTATCTATAACGGGCAGCGGATTCTTTCGCGTAACGGTCTGGTCGATTTGCTGAATGATAATATGACAGCTACCGGACTCTACCCCATCGTCCACCTCAAGGGAGAGGATATCGAAATCGCTTTTACCCATACAGGACAATATGGCGAAGAGTACTATTCATTCGTCAATGGACAGCACACCACTCAGGGAGGTACCCATCAAAGTGCGTTCAAAGAACACATTGCCCGCACTATCAAGGAATTCTATAATAAGAACCAGGACTATACCGACATCCGTAACGGATTGGTAGCCGCCATTGCTGTCAATGTGGAAGAACCCATGTTCGAGAGTCAGACTAAAATTAAACTCGGCTCTACCAACATGTCGCCGGGTGGCGTTACTGTAAACAAGTTCGTTGGCGACTTTGTAAAACAAGAGGTAGACAATTTCCTCCACAAGCATGCAGATGTAGCCGAAATCATGTTACAAAAGATACAGGATTCGGAAAAAGAACGCAAGGCTATTGCCGGAGTTACGAAACTGGCACGTGAACGTGCTAAGAAAGCCAATCTGCACAACCGGAAACTGCGTGATTGCCGTATCCACCTGAACGATGTGAAAGGCAAAGGGCTGGAAGAGGAATCGTGCATCTTCATCACCGAGGGTGACTCGGCAAGCGGTTCCATCACCAAAAGCCGGGATGTAAACACACAAGCTGTATTCAGCCTCCGTGGTAAACCACTCAATTCTTTCGGCCTGACCAAGAAAGTGGTTTACGAAAACGAAGAATTCAATCTGCTGCAGGCCGCATTGAACATAGAAGACGGCATAGAGGGATTGCGTTATAATAAAGTGATTGTAGCGACCGATGCCGATGTGGACGGTATGCACATCCGCTTGCTGCTGATCACTTTCTTCCTCCAGTTCTTCCCCGATCTGATCAAGAAAGGACATGTATACATCCTTCAGACCCCTCTTTTCCGCGTACGCAACAAAAAGAAAACACTCTATTGCTATACCGAAGAAGAGCGGGTGAATGCCATCAAAGAACTTAGCCCGAATCCGGAAATCACCCGGTTTAAAGGTCTGGGAGAAATCTCGCCCGACGAATTCAAACACTTTATCGGTAAAGACATGCGTCTTGAACAAGTGTCACTGCGCAAAACAGACACGGTAAAAGAACTGCTTGAATTCTACATGGGTAAGAATACAATGGAACGGCAAAACTTTATTATTGACAATCTGGTTATAGAAGAAGATATCGCATAGACATGAGAAGAGCCATCTTTCCGGGAACGTTCGACCCGTTTACTATCGGACACTATTCTGTTGTACAACGAACCCTGACATTTATGGATGAAGTTGTCATCGGTATCGGTATCAACGAAAATAAAAATACGTATTTTCCGATAGAGAAACGTGTGGAAATGATTCGTAAGTTTTATAAAGACGAACCCCGGATCAGGGTTGAATCTTACGATTGCCTGACTATTGATTTTGCCCGTCAGGTAGATGCCCGATTTATCGTCCGTGGCATCCGTACCGTGAAAGATTTCGAATACGAAGAAACCATTGCCGATATCAATCGGAAACTGGCAGGAATCGAAACCATTCTGCTGTTTACCGAACCGGAACTCACTTGTGTCAGTTCTACCATTGTACGCGAACTGCTGGGCTATAATAAAGATATCAGTATGTTTATTCCCGAAGGGATGGAAATGTAATAAATCCATGTGATCATGAAAAAAATAATATACCTGCTTATCGGCTTGTGTTCCGTTTTAGGATTACAGGCACAAAACTTCGGCTCACCTGCCATGCGAAAATTGCAACTGGCAGAGTTCGCCATCTCTAATTTATATGTAGATACGGTCAATGAAAACAAACTCGTTGAATCGGCCATTATCGAAATGCTGGCACAACTCGATCCTCATTCCACCTATTCGGATGCCGAAGAGGTTAAGAAAATGAACGAACCTCTCCAAGGTAACTTTGAAGGAATAGGGGTACAATTCCAGATGATTGAAGATACGCTACTCATTGTACAACCGGTGAGCAATGGCCCTTCCGAAAAAGTGGGTATTCTGGCAGGAGACCGCATCATCGCAGTTAACGATACTGCCATCGCAGGAGTCAAAATGAGCACAGAGGAAATCATGGGACGTCTGCGGGGCCCCAAAGACTCGAAAGTAAATCTGACCATTATCCGAAGAGGTGTGAAAGAACCACTTTTATTCAACGTAAAAAGGGATAAAATCCCCATCCTCAGTCTGGACGCTGCTTATATGATCCAACCCAAAACGGGATACATCCGTATCAACCGTTTCGGAGCAACCACTGCAGAAGAGTTTCTGAAAGCCCTGAAAGAGTTACAGAAGAAAGGAATGAAAGACTTGATTTTAGACCTGCAAGGCAATGGAGGAGGTTACCTGAACGCTGCCATCGACCTGGCAAATGAGTTTTTGGGACAAAAAGAACTGATTGTTTACACGGAAGGACGTTCTGCGCAACGCAGTGAGTTCTTTGCCAAAGGTAACGGAAGCTTCCGTAACGGACGCTTGGTGGTATTGGTAGATGAATATTCGGCCTCGGCAAGCGAAATTGTAACAGGAGCCATTCAGGATTGGGACCGGGGTGTTGTAGTAGGACGCCGTTCTTTCGGAAAAGGATTGGTTCAACGCCCGATCGACCTGCCCGACGGCTCCATGATCCGCCTGACCATAGCCCGCTATTATACTCCTGCAGGGCGTTGCATACAGAAACCTTATGATAGCAACATCAACGAGAAGCCGGGAAAAGGAAAGAGCAGCGAAAGCAGTATCGATAAATACAATCAGGACCTTATCGACCGTTACAATCACGGCGAAATGGTAAGTGCAGACAGTATCCACTTCCCGGACTCACTAAAATGCCAGACTAAAAAGCTGGGACGCACCGTCTATGGCGGCGGAGGTATCATGCCTGATTATTTTGTTCCGGTTGACACGACTCTGTATACTGATTACCATCGTAACCTGGTAGCCAAAGGGGTAGTAATCAAAACGACTATGAACTTTATTGAAAATAACCGCAAGGCTTTATTGGATAAATATAAGACCTTTGAGAAATTCAATGAGAAGTTTGAAATAGACGACCAGATATTGAATTTCCTGAGAGAGGCTGCCGACAAAGAAAAGATAGAGTTCAACGAAGAGCAGTACAACAAGGCTTTACCACTGATTAAGGCCCAATTAAAAGCTCTGATAGCCCGTGACTTATGGGATATGAATGAATACTTTCAAGTAATGAATGCTACCAATAAGAGCGTGGAGCGGGCACTGGAAATCTTAAATGACAAAGAATACGAGAAGATATTGAAATAATGATTCTCTAACGGAGAGTTATGAACGGTGAATGATGATCAGTCTACGCTTTTGGCAGAGTGTCCATCATTCACCGTTTATGTTAATAATTTATAGTAACCTGCTTTTTCTCACCGAACAACCATTTATTGAGCCAGCGATTCACATAAATATTGGCTACTGCGCAACCGGCACCTATCACAGCTCCTGCCGCTACATCCGACGGGTAATGCACACCTTCGTTCATTCTTGAAAAGCCCACAGAACATGCCCAAAAGGCTGATGGAGCTATCACATACCACTTAGGATAACGGATACTCAAAGAAGTAGCCAACGAAAAGGCGGCTGCCGTATGCCCGGAAGGAAACGAAGGACTCGATTCATGGCTGCGCGCATTCACCCGATCCGGATAACGGTCATATGGCCGCTCACGGTCAAAAGCATATTTCATACCATATGTAATTACAACTGCCTCGGCTACACTCGTCCCAATATAAATAGCATCCTTCAATAACTCTTTATCTTTATCAATCCCTGCATATACAGCCATCGCCACCGGAACACCTACTGCGATATAAGGTGCCGATTTAGAAAAAGCCTTGCTATAATTCCTCGCAAACTTACCATCAAGACTGTTTATTTTATGTAACGTATTGATATCCCAGTTCTGAGCATACCCTCCCATCGAAGAAAGCACACAAAAACAAATAAGCACAAATTTCTTCATTTTTCTACTAATTTACTATTTTGCAGCAAAGATAGATTAAAAAGACAGAGTTTTCGCAAAAAAAACCTATCTTTGTTCCCCAAGTATTATTTACCCTGACACCTAACTTTAATTCATGACCAGAGAAACTCAATGTAATAGACAGACAGATTGTGCGCAATGTCCCAAAGCTACAGAAGGCATACTTGTTCACCGGACGTTTCCAAAAGGGCAACATTTTCCGGCCGACAAATGCATACAAAATTGTATCCTGTTTATACTACAAGGAGAGTTACTGGTCAATAGTGAAGAGTATCCCGGCACAGCATTACGCGAAGGACAATTCATCCTCCAGTCCATCGGCTCCAAATTAGAATTACTGGCACTGACAGATGTAAATTATGTAGTGTACTGGTTCAACGAACCACCTTTGATCTGTGAGCAACATTATCAGGAAATCCTGCAACAATCAGAATCACCCTTAACTTATACGCCTTTGGTAATGACCCAACGTATTACCAATTTCATGAAAGATATTTGTGATTACCTGAGTGAACAGATTCCTTGCGGTGCGTTTATCGATCTCAAATGTCAGGAACTTATGTATCTGATTACCTGCTATTACCCGTCACCCCAATTAAGTAGATTCTTTTATCCCATCAGCAGTTACACAGAAAGTTTCCAATATTTCGTCATGCAAAATTACGAAAAAGTGAAAAACGTGGAAGAGTTCGCACACTTGGGAGGCTATACAACTACTACCTTCCGCCGCTTATTTAAGAATATGTATGGAGTGCCGGTATACGAATGGATTCTGAGCAAGAAAAGAGAAGGTATCCTGGAAGATCTCCAGCACACCAAACAACGCATCACTGAAATCAGCAATCGTTATGGTTTCGATTCCTTATCACATTTTGCACATTTCTGCAAAGCTTCTTTTGGAGACTCCCCGCGTGCCCTTCGTACACGTGCAGCCAAAGGTGAAAAAATTACTACTCTAAAAACAGAATAGAAACCGCCCTTTGCCTGGCAAAAGAGAAACGGTCCGCTATTTGGCATCCATAGTAAGCAGACCTTCTGTTCCAATACCCTCCATTATATACCAGGACGATAACCATTACCACAAAACTTTATAAACATCCACTTCCTTGATGAAGCTTTTATTGGTGAGTTATTCCGGTTCTTCTTCAAATTTGGTGGTAAATTCTTTATTTCTTTATTTTCAAGTTGATAATTGTCCTTTTTGCTTGCTTTAATAAGAAAAACCAGACACCGGCTGAATAAGATAACTCAAGTTTCAGAAGTGAATTTGCGCCGTCCGGACCGGTATCTTCATCCTTATACCTTTCTTCAATTAACATTGTTAACGCCTTTTGCAGTTCGTCAGGTTCTTATGCGCAAATAATAAGGCTTTTGCATTTAAAGAACTTGTTATTCACATCCAAAGAACAAGCTTTAACTCTGTGTTAAAACAAAGCTTTTGAGGATAGAAATCTTACTTTTTAAAGATATTGATTTTCAGATGGTTTATTCTAAAATTCGCTTCTTCACCTCATGGATGGACTCTTCGGGGGAAAGCCGGGATACTTGCTTTTTTGTCAACTATAAACGAGAGCTTACACTTCCGAAAACGGAATTAGATTCCATGAGTAAAAGAAAACTTACCACCAAATTTGGAGAAGAACCCTTATTCCACGAATTATTTATTTAACAGTGCTCTAATTCGCCTATTCATCGGCTTCTCAAAATAATAGTAAGAGAGCAGGCTTAACGAGACGATGACACAAAATAGAATCGGAATGGAAACGTACCAGACTATATGAAAGTTATTTTCTTTCTGCCACTCCGCATAAGATAACAAAACAAAAAGATGAATCAGGTAAAAGCTAAAGCTAATCTCTCCCCCAATCACTAAAATACGATTGGACAAAAGACGTGAGACCCAACCCTTTTGCAGAGAGAAACTGATCAGGATGAACGCGATCGGCAGCCAATAGTAACAGGAATACCGATATACTTTTGGAACTTCAGCAGCATATAGATAGAATACCAAAAATAAGACGATCGATATTATTTCAATAATACTTCCTTGGAAAGATGTGATGTTTTTATTTTTCAAACGGTCGTACAGTTGAAACAACAACATGCCGACTATAAAATCCGGAAATCGAGCAATCGGATTAACGTACCAATATCCTTTTATATCACTTTCCGGAGTAAAATACATACCGACAATAACCAATATCGCGGAGATTAAGAAAACACAGAACAAACCCTTATAGTTTTTTGCCATCGGCACCAGAAATGGAAAACAGAAGTAAAAAAGCTGCTCGCAACATAAGCTCCACGAAGGACTGTTAAATGAAAAAAAGTAATCAGCTTTAGGTATATAGGCATTTGTTAATGTGAGTGAAGCCAAAAAATGCTTGCTCCAATCCGTAAATCCCGATGCAATTACATAGCCTCCTAAAGCGGCAGCAATCAATAAAGTCAGGACATGCAAAGGATAAATACGGGCTATGCGCGCTACCCAGAAAGATCGTTTGGTCATTTTGCTTTCACTTAGTTTCTTTTGATAATTGTATGCTATAATAAAACCGCTTAGTACGAAAAAGAAACTAACACCGACAAAACCTTCTTTAAAAAAATGAAGATCGAAAAAGTCGTCTATTACATAACAATGTGCTCCAAAAACCATTAAAGCAAATATAAGTCGCAAAGAGGTGAGTGTGTTTATCATAAATCTGGTATTGCCTGTTTCTTTTGATCATTCCTTCTCTGGGATGCAAAATTAAGAAAAGAACAGTTCGAATATGCACTAAACAACTTCTTTTTATACAGATCAAGGTTAACTTCTTAAGAACAAATAATTTACTCTTCTAACAGATTCACAATAAATCACTTATAAACACAACCGACAATCCTTTGCCAGGTTTCCTCATGGAGTGCTTTCAGTCAATCAGTTACTATTTTACCGGCCCTATTTATCCTGTTCTCTCCAGGCACTTCAGATTAAAGAATTATTTCTTTAATTCTTTGGTTAATCAATGTATTTCGTGTACTTTTGCACAATGAGAAAGAAGGCTCGTAAAACAGAAATTATAGTTCTAACAATTAAATAATTTAAAATCAATCATTTATGTGGTTAAGTAATTCATCTGTAGGAAGGAAAGTGGTGATGAGCGTTACCGGTATCGCCCTTGTCCTGTTTCTAACGTTTCACATGGCGATGAACCTTGTTGCGATCATCTCGGCTGAGGGTTACAACCTGGTTTGTGAGTTCCTGGGAGCAAACTGGTATGCGTTGGTAGCTACGCTGGGCCTGGCTGCCCTCTTCGTGATTCACATTATCTACGCTTTCTGGCTGACAATCCAGAATCGCGCAGCACGTGGTAGCGAACGTTACGCCGTAGTTGACAAACCCAAAACCGTAGAATGGGCATCACAGAACATGCTGGTGCTGGGTATCATCGTTATCTTAGGTTTGGGCCTTCACCTCTTTAATTTCTGGGCTAAAATGCAGTTACCGGAATTGATACACAACATGGGAGGAGTAGCAGACACAACTTATGCTGCCGATGGTGTTTATCACATCATGAACACTTTTTCTAACCCCGTATACGTAGTGCTGTACCTCGTTTGGCTGGGCGCCCTTTGGTTCCACCTGACTCATGGTTTCTGGAGCTCTATGCAATCTCTGGGCTGGAACAACAAGATTTGGATCAACCGCTGGAAATGCATCTCCAACATCTATTCAACCATCGTTGTTGTATGCTTTGCTCTGGTAGTAGTCGTATTCTTCGTTAAATCGTTGGCATGCGGTGCTTGCTAAATTGTAAATTGTAAATGATTAAATTGTAAATAGCATTATGACTAAGATAGATTCAAAAATTCCTGAAGGCCAGCTCGCCGAAAAATGGAGTAACTATAAAGCTCATCAAAAACTTGTTAACCCTGCCAACAAACGTCGCCTTGACATCATCGTTGTAGGTACCGGACTTGCCGGGGCATCTGCCGCCGCTTCTCTGGGCGAAATGGGTTTCAGAGTATTCAATTTCTGTATTCAGGATTCACCCCGTCGTGCTCACTCCATCGCAGCACAGGGTGGTATCAACGCAGCTAAAAATTACCAGAATGATGGTGACTCGGTTTACCGTCTTTTCTACGATACAATCAAAGGTGGTGACTACCGCGCACGTGAAGCCAACGTTTACCGTCTGGCCGAGGTATCAAACGCTATCATCGACCAATGTGTAGCTCAAGGTGTACCTTTCGCACGCGATTACGGTGGCACACTCGATAACCGTTCATTCGGTGGTGCACAGGTATCCCGTACGTTCTACGCCCGTGGCCAGACCGGACAGCAGCTATTGCTGGGCGCTTATTCAGCATTGAGCCGTCAGGTACAAAAAGGTACTGTTAAACTTTACACTCGTTACGAAATGCTCGACCTCGTCGTTATCGAAGGACGTGCACGCGGTATCATTGCCCGCAACCTCGTAACCGGTGAAATCGAACGTTTCGCCGCTCATGCTGTAGTTATCGGCACAGGTGGTTACGGAAACGCTTTCTTCCTTTCTACAAACGCTATGGGTTCCAACGGTTCTGTTGCCATCCAATGCTACAAAAAAGGTGCTTACTTTGCTAATCCTTGTTTTGCCCAAATTCACCCGACCTGTATCCCGGTACACGGTGACAAGCAGTCTAAGCTGACATTGATGTCAGAGTCACTTCGTAACGACGGTCGTATCTGGGTTCCAAAGAAGATTGAAGATGCCAAAGCATTGCAGGCAGGAACTAAAAAGCCGACTGAAATTCCTGATGAAGACCGTGACTTCTATCTAGAACGCCGTTACCCCGCATTTGGTAACCTTGTTCCCCGTGACGTAGCTTCACGTGCTGCCAAAGAACGTTGTGACGCAGGTTTTGGTGTCAACAACACCGGTTTGGCCGTATTCCTTGATTTCAAATATGCCATCGATCGTCTGGGTGAAGATGTAGTTCGCGCCCGTTATGGTAACCTCTTCGACATGTACGAAGAGATCACTGACGAGAACCCGTACAAGACTCCGATGATGATATTCCCTGCTATCCACTATACAATGGGTGGTATCTGGGTTGACTATGAATTGATGACCTCTATCCCGGGCCTGTTCGCTATTGGTGAAGCTAACTTCTCTGACCACGGTGCCAACCGTCTGGGTGCATCTGCATTGATGCAAGGTCTGGCTGACGGATATTTCGTATTGCCTTATACTATCCAGAACTATCTGGCCGACCAGATTCAGGTACCACGTTTCTCTACAGACCTGCCCGAATTTGCGGCAGCAGAGAAAGAAGTGAAAGATAAAATCCAGAAGATTAAAGCTGTAAACGGAAAACATTCTGTTGACTCAATCCACAAGAAACTGGGTCACATTATGTGGGACTTCGTAGGTATGGCTCGTACTAAAGAATCTCTGCAGAAAGCTCTGACAGGTATTCAGGAAGTGAAAAAAGACTTCTGGACCAACGTTCGCATCCCGGGTGAAGTAAACGAACTGAACGTAGAACTTGAAAAAGCCCTCCGCCTGATCGACTTCATTGAAGTAGGTATGTTGATGGCTCGTGACGGTCTGAACCGTGAAGAATCTTGCGGTGGACACTTCCGTACAGAATATCAGACTCCGGAAGGCGAAGCATTGCGCGACGATAAGAACTTCTCTTACGTAGCATGCTGGAAATACACCGGTGAAGATTCAGAACCGGAATTGATCAAAGAAGACTTGAACTATCAATTCGTGAAAGTTCAGACTCGTAACTACAAGTCATAATTCGGTTAATCAATTAAAGGAAAACAAAAATGGATAAAAATATATCATTCACGCTGAAAGTATGGCGTCAGAAAAGCCCTAAAGCGAAAGGTGCTTTTGAAACATACCAAATGAAAGATATCCCGGGCGATACTTCATTCCTCGAGATGCTGGATATTCTGAACGAACAGATCATCAATGATGGTGGCGAACCTATCGTATTTGACCACGACTGCCGCGAAGGCATCTGCGGTATGTGTTCTCTTTACATCAACGGACACCCACACGGACCTGCAACAGGTGCTACTACCTGCCAGATGTATATGCGTCGTTTCAAAGACGGAGATACTATCACTGTTGAGCCGTGGCGTTCTGCCGGTTTCCCGGTAATCCGCGACTTGATGGTTGACCGTACGGCCTATGACAAGATCATGCAGGCCGGTGGTTACGTAAGCGTAAACACAGGTGCTCCTCAGGATGCCAATGCCATTCTTATCTCTAAGGACATCGCTGACGAAGCCATGGACGCTGCCGCATGTATCGGTTGTGGTGCTTGTGTAGCTGCTTGTAAAAATGGTTCTGCCATGTTATTCGTATCAGCCAAGGTTAGCCAACTGAACCTGCTTCCACAAGGTAAAGTAGAAGCTGCCCGCCGTGCAAAAGCAATGCTTTCTAAAATGGATGAACTGGGATTCGGTAACTGTACAAACACACGTGCTTGTGAAGCAGAATGCCCGAAGAACATCTCCATCAGCAACATTGCCCGCTTGAACCGCGATTTCATCATCGCAAAACTGAAAGACTAAGCAAAACTTAGCATTTGATTAATAAGTAGGAAAATTCCCCGCCGGCATCGGCGGGGAATTTTTTTATATGAAAAGTATTATTTCTTACGATGTCTACGATACCAGATAATGAAGCCGGTCAGGGGAAGTGAAGCACCCGAACATTAAAAGCTACTCCTTACCGCTGGATTTTCGAATAGCCCGGGGCGAAGCACCGAACGACTTCTTACAAAAATTGGAGAAATGAGGCAAAGACTCAAAACCATATTTGTAACAAATCTCCGAAATGGTGGCATCGGTATACTTAAGATCATACATAATCCCCTCCTTACGGCGTTTCAGCATCCATTCGTAGACCGGTTCGTGAAAGATGGTATTAAAAATGCGACGGAATGTAGTCACGCTATATCCTCCCATGTGGGCCAGTTCCTCTACGGTTTTCACCCTCATATAGTTTTGCAGAACAAAATACTGAAAGCTATTGGTATATTGTGAGAGCGGATGAACCAATGAAGACAGGTCATAGTCCGAATAATAATACCCCAGAATAAAAGCAAGTTCTTTCCGTTTGAGTGATAACAGCTCCCGACAAATTTTATTTTCACTCAAATAGTTTTTCGATCCTTCAAGAAAATATTGCAACTCCGGGATAATTTTGAGAGGTGAGTAAATCAACGGTGCCGGAATTTCATTCATAATGTAGTTATAGCGTTGTTCACAAAAAAGCTCCGGCTGGTTAAAACTGTAACACACACACTCTACATCTGTCATAGCCAATACTTCCAACTTCGATCCGATGGCTTGAAGAATAAACTCTCCGGCACGTAACATCGTTCCGGCATATTCCTGACTATTGACTAATATCTCCCCTTTTAAGAGGAAAATCATCAGGTTCTCTTCACACTTCTGGGCAGGACGATGAAAACCTCTCGGATGAGAAGCATGCATAATGGCATTATCAACAGCCTTGGGACATATCTGACAGTTCATCTTATCTCCACAGAAGGAGTCGGACATAGCGCGTTGTGTTTTGTTTATGTTGCCGACAAATGTAGGAGATTTTTTTGAAAAAACAATTAAGAAAGAAGAAAATGGCATAAAAATAGGTTCATCCGACAAATACGCAACAGGATATCTTTCTCAATAGGATTGATAATCAGAAGATTATATTTACCATAATTTTCTTTTCAATGTAAAGGTATTTACCCCGGCATGTAAAAGCATTTACCTCGGCATGTAAAGGCATTTACCTCGGTACGTAAATGAAGCCGGCATGCAAAGTAACGGATCCCCTCCCGTAGGATAAGCGTCGGCAAGACGCATCCTTCGGATGAACCTAAAAATAGCCCTGAGGTTTCTCTCAGAGCTATTTTTATAAATAACGGCTTACGAATACTACTTAGGAGTATCGGTGAAATCCCAGCTATCAGCAACTGAACCGGTAATAGCCATCTTCTCAGCGCCTTTTAACGTCAATATGTAAGCAATACTTTGTCCAGCAGTCCAGTTTCCTTCGGTAAATGTAATTTCCTCCGGAGTAGTTGTTTTATCGAGCAACATTGCGCCACCAGCTTCAGCTTTGTAGTAGATTTCGAATGTAACGTCAGTTAAAGCTTGAGGAATAAGCATGGCAGTGTAATCTGCTCCAACCAAAGTCTCGTTCGCAGTGCCACCGCCATCTGCTCCTACAATAGAAAGTGCAGTAGCAGGTTCAATGGTATAGCTTGTGGTAGTAGTAACATCGTCAGGAATAGCCCATGTACCTAATGTTGTCTCAGTAGTAGAAGTAGCTCCATAAGTATACACACCTTTGTTTTTAGCTTTAATAACCACTTTATTTAAAGTGTAAGTAATACCACTTCCCTCTCCTTTTATTTTAAAGCCAATCTTCGTCAACGCGTGTTTAAAATTTAAAGCAACCGCTTCTGTGGTACCGCTTATAGCTTTTTGCTTATTCATCGCTTCTGCTACCACCAAATCTTCCTGGTCTTTCACGGCATCTTTCACTGTATAGGTCAGTGTAGGCGCTTTGTTAGCAGAAGCTGCCCCCCAAGAAAGCTGTGCCGTAGTGTTAGGTGAAAAAGCAAAGAAACTTACTTGATCTGTTGCCGGCCAATAGAATACAGAGCCACCACTGCTCCATGTGCTTTCTTTTAATTCAAAATCAGCTCCAGGTATCAGCGCATTGACAGCTGTAGCATCAGCAAATGCCCCAGTAGTAGAATAGGCATACGTCGTAAACTTTGTAAAATCTGCGTTCACTAAAGTCGTAGCTCTTGTTGTTTTACTTACCGCCGTATTGAATCCGATTTCCACCGGCTGTGCAGCCTTTTCAATCTCTTCATTCTGTGAGCAACCCGTAATTGCCATTGCAGCAACTGCTGCGAATAAAATCTTCTTCATAATAGTATGTTTTTTTAAGTTATTAATGTTTTATCTGTATGTATTCCTTTTTTCTTATCCAACGGGCAACTCCACATTTGTTTCGTCGTCCCAGTCTCCTACATCACCGCCAATGCCGCCACCTCCACCCGGAGGTACCTCCACATCGTCTACTTTTATTTCGTCTTCTATTTCAACTTTAACCAATGTCGGCGGTTTCGTTTCATCTCCTTCTCCTCCTTCACCACCGCCGGTAGGTTCTTGTACGGCTTCCGTTATATTAATCTTCACTTCCTGCACCGACTTGTCCACCTTAATAATCATCAGGTTCATCATCACCGGAAGTTCGGTCTCGGCACGGCTAAGAACAACTTCGGGTAGCCCAAAAGTGGTAAATACCCCTTCTATCTTTCCGGCTTTCACGTTCAGATCAATATTAATCGGACAGGCATCACACATGGCATAACCTTTTCCTAAAAAATAATGGTCTGCCATCCCACCGACACTCCCTATCACAGTAGAAACATTACTCAACCCCTGTGCCTTGATGCTAAAGGAGTAAGTTCTGACTACCAGCCTTGGTTTCAACTCCAGCGTCAATGTCTCCTCACTATTTCGTACATCCAGATCATCTATGTTTATCACATAAAGCGGATCCGGCCCCCAAACCATCTTTTCTGTTCCGGCAACCCCAAACTTACAGAGATTGGTGTAAGCCTGAATGGTTTCATAAGATTCTTCTCCACGAATCAAGACCGTTTCTGTATCGTAATTGTAAACCACAACCGAGTAATGTCCGGGAGGTACCGGTACCTCTCCACCGGTTACCGACAAATATGCACTCTTCTTTTTACCTCTTTCATCTTTCGGATAAAAGATAACCTGCATTCCCTCCGGTAGTTTCTCTGTCACTCCTTCCCAGTTTAGTGCGATCCGTACTCCACTAACCGGATAATCATCCAGCAGTTCCCGCCGGCTGCATCCCGTCATCAGCAACAACGGGCAGAAAAGCACAAAAAGCAACTGTCCTATATCTTTCATCCATCTCTATCTCCTTGCCGTTATAAGCCAGACCAATGATACCTTGGCTTTGGTAGGCCCGATAAAATTGTAACGTCCGCTATTTGTCCAGACTAACGAGCCTTCGTAAGGAGTATACTTACGGTATTCTGTTGTCAAGTATCCCACTCCCACACTAAACTCAAACGAAAGATGGCGGGCTACCTGTTTCGCATATCCATACGTAAACCCCGAGGCTGCATAATACTTTCCCTGATAACCATCTCCCTTAAACTGGAAGTCGTAAATACCTCCTTCTGCATAACATCCCAGAAAATGTCCTGTCAGCCTGCCGTGTTTCCGGCGATTTCCTAACCAGCAACGTCCTTCCACCCCTCCCGAAAGCAGCTGATAGCAGAACTCTTCTCTGCTGTTCAGCCACCAGGGACATTTGTATTCAGTATTCAAAGACCAACGCTTACCTAATGGTATTTCCACTTCTATATTGGGTGCCAATGCCAAGTCATAAAGCAGATTGTTCTTCACGGCCAATACCGTTTGCCGCCGCACCTTCTCCGATTCCATTACTGATTTTTCCCTATTTACCATGACAGGCTCTCCTCCGGCAAGTTTACCGGGAAGCGGTTTAGCTGTTTCCACTCCATATACCGGCTTTGCTTCTTTTACCGTCATTGCCGGAAGCCGTTTTCTTTGCGGTACCGACAGTTCCGGTAATATCCGGTTCGCAATGTAATGGTAAGCTTTTCCTCCGTTAAGCCGACGCAATAAAGACTCACATCTTACAGGATCATCACGATGGTAATCCAATAACATCAGTACATCTCTCTGATCGGGCACCTGTGAATCTGCAGCAATCTTCTCGTACAAAACAGACCAGTCTATTTTTTGAAAATCGAACCCTTCTTTCCTTATGGCATCCGTCATCGTCATCATCGCAAAACCTTCACCCGGCAAAAAGAAAAGGATCCCCCAAAAGATGAATATATAGATGCGATTCTCCATAGTTGCTCTATTTGTATAAAGCAAATATAGAGCTTTGAAATTAAACGAAATACACTTAATCTAACTAAATAAAGGGCCTGGTTTGTTGTGTGAAACGATTGGAACGATTTTGCAAGTTTGACGGGGTTTATCCTTCCCTAAAGACTGCTAAATAAACAGGAAGAAGAGACATTATAAAGGCATATCCGTGAAAAACCGTGAAGGAATTCAAAAGAGAGACAATATTCAGGGAAATATTTGGAGAATCATCCGAAGAGAATTACATTTGTATTGTGATTTTTTTCATAGTATTAGATTTAAGGTTAACAAAAGGTTGGAGTCAGGCGTGACTCCTTTTTTTTGCCCCTTTATTTAAGCAACTGATAGACTCCTCCCGCCAAGGCCCGGATTACTCCTTTCATTTCCAGCTCAAACAGAATGACACTGATCTTATTGATAGGAATATCAGCCTGCACCATCAACGCATTGATCTGCAAATCTCCCAGCCGTCCGAGAATATCTACAATCTTCAGTTCTTCGGCAGATAAATCAGGGAAAAGATTCCGCTGTACGGTTGTCGGTTTAATAGTATGTGAACCGGTATCCCACCCCATTGCCTTCACAAAATCCGCCGCAGACTCCAATAAAACAGCCTTATTGTCCCGTATCAACTGATTGCACCCTTTCGAATATTCATCAGTGACCCGCCCCGGGAAAGCAAAACAGTCGCGATGATAACTTCCGGCAATATCCGCCGTAATCAGAGAACCGCCTTTAGCGGCAGACTCCACCACAATAGTGGCATCGCTGATACCGGCAACAATACGGTTCCGACTGATGAAGTTATGTTTATCCGGATTTGTTCCGGAAAGAAATTCAGTTAACAGTCCACCCTGCCGGAGCATATCAATGGCTGTTTTACGATGTAACGAAGGGTAAATACGGTCCAGCCCATGAGCCAATACCCCCACAGTAGGAAGTTCAACAGCCAGTGCTGCCCGGTGGGCATTGATATCGACCCCATAAGCCAATCCGCTGACAACAAGTACATCCGGACATAACGCCTGCAAATCCTGCAGGAAACTGACGCAAATTTGTTTCCCGTAATCCGTTGCATTACGGGTCCCGACCATATTAATAATGTGGAAAGCATTGAGATCTGCTTTTCCTTTAAAGAATAATACGACGGGAGCATCATCGCATTCACGCAGTCTGGAAGGATAGCCCTCATCTGCCATCGTAAGGCAAGAGATACGGTTATCCCGTACAAACTCATATTCCTGTTCGGCACGCTTCAATGCCTGTGGAGAATCCAATGCTGCGACAACTGCCTGATTCACTCCGGGTAAGCGATCGGGCAATTCAGTCCGGTAACGGAATACATCGGCAGCACTCCCCATACCGTCTACCAGACGTTTGGCACCTATATGCCCAACGCCCGGTATTTGCGTCAGTGCAATACTGCATATCCGTTCTTCATCGGTGCTCATTGCAGGTAAGGCGCAAAAATCCGGTCGAATAATTCACTATCGCTCAAACGTCCGTTTACCACACATACCGTTTCCACCGTCGATTTAACGACAACCTTATTATCGCTTTTCCGGAAGATGTCCTGATAGAACACATATTTGATACCTTCTTTCTTCATATACAATTTGGAAACGAATTCATCACCACTCTTTAATGGGGTTTTGAAGGCCATATTAATGCGGGCTACCACCGGATCCACGCCCTCTTCGTGCAGTTTTGCAAAACTTACGCCTACCGATGAAAGAAACTCATGACGGGTATGTTCCAGATAATGTTGATAATTAGCGTTATTCACAATGCCTTGCAGGTCGCACTCGTAGTCACGTACCTTTAAAGTAAGTTCATAGATATACTTTTCCATCTTTATTCCAGTCCTTTAAATTTTTTCAGTTCTTCGGTCGAAACCAATTTATACAGTTTGTCACTCGGACGTATCTTATCCAGCTTCATAGAGAAGTGCTCTCCCTTCTTCACGGTTTCTACCGGTTTCAGCTCCACACGGGCCTCATCGAGCGTAGCAAACACAGCTCCGGTAGTAGGGCCGGTAATCAACAGCTTATCGCCTACACTCACTTCAGCCGCTTCCACCAGGAATTCGGCTACACCAATGTTGGAGAAGTATTTAATACCTTTCCCCACATAGATCTTACGTTCGGTTGCCGCCGATCCGTAATTCTTAGTCCATTCTCCCAGACGCTGTCCCAGATAGTAACCGTCCCAAAAGCCCCGGTTGAATACCGTTTTCAAGCGTTCATCCCACGCCGCAATCTTCTCGTCGGTAAACGTACCATCCAGACAGGCCTGAATAGCCTGCTTATAACACTCGACAACAGTACGTACATATTCGGGCCCGCGGGCACGGCCTTCGATTTTGAATACACGCACCCCGGCATCCATCATTTTATTCATGAAATGAATGGTCTTTAAATCTTTGGGCGACATGATGTACTGGTTGTCAACCTCAAGTTCCACATCGGTATCCTTATCACGGACAGTGTAAGAACGACGGCAGATCTGCATGCAGGCTCCCCGGTTGGCAGAATGATTCATTTCATGCAAAGACAGATAGCACTTGCCCGAAACAGCCATACAAAGCGCTCCGTGGCAAAACATTTCGATACGGATCAGCTCTCCGCCCGGTCCACAGATATGTTCTTCCTGAATCTGACGATAGATCTCCGCTACCTGTTCCAGATTCAGTTCGCGCGCCAACACCACTACATCGGCAAATTGCGCGTAAAACTTCAAGGCTTCTGCATTCGAGATATTCAATTGCGTAGACAGATGCACTTCCTGACCAATCTTGTTGGCATAGCTCATCACCGCCACATCGGCGGCAATCACAGCCGAAATACCCGCTTCCTTGGCCGCGTCGACAATGGTACGCATCAGTTCAACATCCTTGTCATATATGATGGTATTCACCGTCAGATAACTCTTCATTCCATGTTCGTCACAGGTCCGGGCTATCTCGCGCAAGTCCTCAATGGTGAATGTATTGGCCGAACGTGCACGCATGTTCAGATTCTCAATACCAAAATAAATAGAATCAGCTCCCGCCTGGATGGCTGCCGCGAGCGATTCGCGTGAGCCAACCGGAGCCATTATTTCAAAGTCACTTATCTTATACATAGTTACCAATTATAAGTTACGAGTCCGCAACTACTGAATATATCCTTTTTCTTTCAGGTTTGCCACTATCTCCTGGGCAATCCCCATTCCGATCTGCTGACCCGCTTCCATGGCCTCGGCAGTCATCACCGGAGTGGACTCGGCCAGCTTCTTTCCCACAGGAGATTCATAGAACTGGGTAATCTTCTTCAGGTCGTTTATCGTCAGATACCTGTAATAAATAGATACATATATATCCATAAACTGTGTGTTTGCCTTTTCGGACAACTGCTCTTCAAAAGTTTTCCAGAATTCATCCGGAACGTTCGAATAAGTATGTTTCATCATCCCGATCATCTGCGGAACCATCGATTTCACAGTAGTCATAGCGCCCGAGGCCTCGAGCATCTTGCTTAACGCCTCTTTATAAGCAGCATCCTGAGCCGAAACGGAAGTGGCAGACAAGATAAAAGTCAGGCACAGAGCAATGGAAAATAGTCTTTTCTTCATAATTTCTATCCAGTTAAATAAATGAATGGAGTGCAAAGGTAGGGGTTTTTTCCGTACTTTTGCAGCCAAATAATGAATAGAAAATCGTAAAAAGATGAAAATAGGCCACATAGACCTGGGTGAACGCCCTGTATTTTTGGCTCCGATGGAGGATGTCACCGATCTCGCTTTCCGCCTGATGTGCAAAAAGTTCGGAGCCGATATGGTATACACAGAGTTCGTCTCGAGTGATGCTTTGATACGTTCCGTCAACAAAACAACTCAAAAACTGACCATCTGCGACGAAGAACGTCCCGTCGCCATTCAGATATACGGTAAAGATACGGAAGCCATGGTTGGCGCAGCACGGATTGTAGAAGAAGCACAACCGGATATATTAGACATCAACTTCGGCTGTCCGGTAAAGAAAGTTGCCGGAAAAGGAGCAGGCGCCGGTATGTTGCAGAATATCCCGAAGATGCTTGAAATAACCCGTGCCGTAGTAGATGCAGTCAAAATACCCGTTACTGTAAAGACCCGTCTGGGATGGGATGCGGACCATAAAATCATTGTCGACCTGGCCGAACAATTACAGGATTGCGGTATTGCGGCATTGGCCATTCACGGACGTACCCGGGCACAGATGTATACGGGCGAAGCGGACTGGACCCTGATAGGGGAAGTAAAGAACAACCCGCGTATGCATATACCGATCATAGGAAATGGCGACGTAACTTCGGCTACCGGTGCCAAGGAGTGTTTTGAGCGGTATGGAGTAGACGCTATCATGATAGGACGTGGCAGCATCGGCCGCCCATGGATATTCCGCGAAGTGAAGCATTATCTTGAAACCGGAGAAGAATTGCCGCAGGAATCCTTTGAGTGGTATCTGAATGTATTGCGTGAAGAGGTGCTGAACAGTGTAGCCCGCCTGGACGAGCGCAGAGGGATTATCCATATCCGCCGCCATCTGGCAGCAACTCCTTTATTCAAAGGAATACCCAACTTCCGGGAAACACGCATCGCCATGCTGCGAACAGAGTCGGTAGAAGAGCTTTTCCGGATATTCGATGGACTTCACCCCATCACTTAAACATCGGCACTGCAAACCATTTCTTGAACATCTTTGTCACCAGCACATACAGCACGAAAGCAGAGATAAAGCCCGCAATCGCATCAATCAGATAATGTGCCTGAATATAGACAGTAGCTCCGCAAAGCAACAGATAGAGCGGCAACAGGCAGGCAAAAAGTTTCTTGCTGCCACGCCAAGCCATAATCATCAGAATAGTCGAAACACCGACATGCGAACTGGGAAAAGCCGCCGTAGGACGTTCTCCCACTTGTTGCGAACCCTCTACCAGGCTATAAAAGAATCCATGCTGATAGCCGGGACCCGGAAGCAACTCCTGATTGTGATTGAAATAATCGCCAATGGCAGGAAAGACACCTTGTGAGACAGAATCCATGCCAATGGCAGGGAAATAGAACTGAGGACCGGCAACCGGAACGAATATATAAATAAGGTAGTAGATGAAAAAGCAGGTGACCAGTACAAACGACATCTTCTCAAACAGATCGAACCGATAGATGAAATAGAACAACGTCACAACCAGAATCATAGGATAATATGCGAAGTACCCCATATTGAAGGGTTCACTCACCCACATTTGCGGAAACGCGTGGCAAAACCATACGGCAGGTTGCCCTCCGAACATCCACTGTTCGGCCGTAGCAAAAAGATGATCCAGGTTGGGGAAGACACGGTTGAACTCAAAGGTATCCGGATACCAGTATGACAAAAGGCTCATCTGGATAGCGATACGCACAAAAGCGGAAAACTTACATGGAGCCAACCGGTAGAGATACATCAGCAAAAAAGTCATTGCTGCAATCACTGCCCTGTCCCACAACATGTGGAGCGGATGGTCCATCCGTTGAAACATGAATAAAATCAAGATAGAAGTTAACAGATTATATATCAATGTTATCTTCTCAACAGCAAACAAGCCCTTACGGCTTTCTACACGTTTAAATAAATCTAAAGCCATCCTTCGTTCTTATACCAGGCAATCGTTTCCTTCACTCCCTTTTCCAAATCGTATTCAGGAGCATATCCCAGTTCTTTCACAGCCGGAGTTATGTCGCATTGCCAATTTCTTTGTTTCATTATTTTATATTTGTCCGAATTCAGTGTGCTGCTCTTTCCCGAACGGGTCGCTATAAATTCGGCGAGCAAAGATACGACTTTTAGCACAATTAACGGACATTTGATGTGAATAACAAACGGACTCCCCAATTCTTTTTGAATCAGATCGGAGAAAGCACGGCTTTTATATACCTTCCCGTCAGCCAGAAAGTAAGCACGCCGGGATACTTCCTTCTCAATTCCCAGAAAAATAGCCTGTACAATATCTTTCACATACACAAATGTCAAATCCTGCCGTTTATATCCCACGGAGAAATCCGTATGCTGCCGGATGGACTTCGCCATCAGGAAATAGTCTGCCTCACGAGGTCCGTACACTCCCGTCGGACGGTAAATGACATACGGAAAACCGGGCAGGCTCTGGATATAAAGTTCCGCTTTCAGCTTACTTAATCCGTAAGCCGTATTCGGAGCCGGAGTATCTTCTTCACGGATGGGAGTATAATCCTTTTCACGTATCGGACCGAATACACTCAGAGTACTGATATAGATAAACTGCTTGGGAATCATATTAAGCTCGCGCAACGTATCGACAAAATATTTGGTCTGCAGATAGTTGACACGGTCGAAGTCGTTCTTGTCCGCACACTTGGTCACGCCGGCACAATGGACGATATAATCGAATTTATTGTACGTACCTTTATGGCCGGACAGTTGTGCCCGCAACTCATTGGGGTGTGCAAAGTCCAACTCAAGGAAGTGAATCTTGCGTTCTTTCAGGTATTTCTTACTGCTGGATGCACGGATCCCCGCCCAGACACCAAACCTGCGTTTCAAAGCTTCCTGAACAATGAAACTGCCGATAAATCCGCTTGCTCCGGTAATTAGAATACTCTCCATAAAATTCAGATCAAATGATAATTATTTCGTTGGTTCCACATGAATGCCTACATGGGTTCCTTTCCCAAACATCTCTTTTAGTTTATTTTCGATAGCAGTAGCCGTGCCATGCGCCTCTTCCAGAGTTATCTTCCCATCCATGCGGACATGAATTTCGATGGCATAATAACTGCCGATCCTGCGGGTACGCAAATGGTGGGGCTGACTCACTCCCGGAAAAGAGAGTACGGTCTGCTCAATCTCTTTCTCGACATCGTCCGGCAAGGACTTTTCAAGCAGTTCGTCCACACAAGGAATCAGCAACTGCACAGATACCTTCATAATAAAGAAACTGACTACCACTGCGGCAATCGGATCGAGTACCCGCCAATGATCTCCCAGCAAAATGGCCCCTCCAATACCGATAGCCGTTCCGATGGATGATAACGCATCACTCCGGTGATGCCAGGCATTGGCTACCACGGCCTGAGAATTTAACTTCTTGCCCTGAATCACGGTATACTGATACAGTATCTCTTTTGACACAATCGACACCAATGCCGCCACCAATGCCACTACACCGGGAGACTCCAACTGTCCGCCCTGCAAAAAAGTATAAATGGAAGAGGCACCATTCCAAAAGATACCGAAGCCGACACACAAAAGTAACAACCCGATGATGGCCGTAGCCAATGTTTCATATTTGCCGTGCCCATAATCGTGCCCCTTATCTTCGGGCTTCCCGGCGATACGGACAAAGACAATGACAACAATATCGGTGATGAAGTCGGATAGTGAATGGACAGCATCGGCCAGCATAGCCGCACTATGCCCGGCAATTCCGGCAAAGAATTTAAAAACGAGCAAAAGGAAGTTCACGATACTTCCCACGATCGTTACTTTATAAATTCCCTTCTCCCTGGAAGACTTTTCACTTTCCATTTGTTAGATTATTCATAATGTGAGGGGCAAATGTACATGAAAATCTTGAATTATTAATATTTAATCGCTTACTTTGTACTGATTGATATAAAACGAACCGATTATGGCTAAAAAGAAAGAAAAAAAAGCCGGCAAAAGAATGAAGAAGAAAGAACTGTCAAAGGTGGTTCTCGATTTCTTCCATGCCAAACAAGACGAGGTTATCAGCCTGAAATATATTTTCTCGGAACTGAAGTTAACCACTCATCCGCTAAAAATGCTCTGCATGGATATCCTGTCCGATCTCCTGGCCGATGACTACATTACCGAAGTAGATAAAAACAAATATAAACTAAACAATCACGGTGTTGAAATGACCGGAACTTTCCAACGTAAAAGCAACGGGAAGAACTCGTTTATCCCCGAAGGAGGCGGAGACCCGATTTTTGTCGCCGAGCGTAACTCCGCTCATGCGATGAATAACGATAAGGTGCGCATCGCCTTTTATGCCAAACGTCGCGGACGCGAGGCCGAGGGAGAAGTGATCGAGATACTGGAACGCGCCAACGATACATTTGTCGGCACACTGGAAGTGGAGAAATCATATGCCTTCCTCGTCACGGAAAACCGTACGCTTGCCAACGACATCTTTATCCCTAAAGATAAACTGAAGGGCGGAAAGACCGGCGACAAGGCAGTGGTAAAGGTCACAGAGTGGCCGGACAAAGCTAAAAACCCGATCGGACAAGTGCTCGACATTCTTGGCAAAGCCGGTGACAATACGACTGAGATGCACGCTATCCTGGCCGAATTCGGATTGCCATACGTCTATCCGCAGTCGGTAGAAAAAGCCGCAGATAAGATTCCCGCAGAGATTTCCGCCGAAGAGATAGCCCGCCGCGAAGACTTCCGAAAAGTAACCACTTTCACCATCGACCCGAAAGACGCCAAAGACTTTGACGACGCTCTTTCCATCCGCCCATTGAAGGACGGACTTTGGGAAGTCGGCGTACACATTGCCGATGTGACGCATTATGTCAAAGAGGGAAGCATTATCGACAAAGAAGCCGAAAAGCGTGCAACTTCCGTTTATCTGGTAGACCGCACCATACCGATGTTGCCCGAACGGCTCTGCAACTTCATCTGCTCGCTTCGCCCCAACGAAGAGAAACTTGCTTTCTCTGCCATATTCGATATCACGGAAAAAGGAGAAGTGAGAGACTCGCGCATTGTACACACGGTCATCGAATCGGACCGCCGCTTCACTTACGAAGAGGCGCAACAGATCATCGAAACCAAAGAGGGTGACTTCAAGGACGAGATACTGATGCTCGACACCATAGCCAAGGCTCTGCGTGAAAAGCGTTTTGCGGCAGGAGCCATCAACTTCGACCGTTACGAAGTGAAATTCGAAATCGATGAAAAAGGAAAACCCATCAGCGTTTACTTTAAGGAGTCAAAAGATGCCAATAAACTGGTAGAAGAGTTTATGCTGCTTGCCAACCGCACCGTAGCAGAGAAAATAGGCAAGGTACCCAAAGGAAAGAAGGCCAAAGTGCTGCCTTACCGTATCCACGACCTTCCTGATCCGGAAAAGCTGGACAACCTCGCACAGTTCATCGCCCGTTTCGGTTACAGACTCCGCACAAGCGGAACCAAGACGGATGTCTCTAAATCGATCAATCACCTGCTGGACGACATACAAGGAAAGAAAGAAGAAAACCTGATTGAAACCGTATCTATCCGTGCCATGCAGAAAGCGCGCTACTCTACGCACAACATCGGACACTACGGACTGGCTTTCGACTATTACACCCACTTCACCTCTCCTATCCGGCGTTTTCCGGACATGATGGTGCACCGGTTGGTAACCAAATATATGGATGGCGGACGCAGCGTATCGGAAACGAAGTACGAGGATCTGTGCGACCACAGTTCGAACATGGAACAGATTGCAGCCAACGCCGAACGCGCTTCCATCAAATACAAACAGGTGGAGTTCATGAGCGAACATCTGGGACAGACTTATGACGGAGTGATCTCCGGCGTAACGGAATGGGGACTTTACGTAGAACTAAACGAAAACAAATGTGAGGGCATGATACCTATCCGCGATCTGGACGATGATTATTACGAGTTCGACGAAAAGAACTACTGCCTGCGCGGTCGTCGCAAGAACCGTATCTACAGCCTGGGAGACGCGATCACCATCAAAGTGGCACGGGCCAATCTGGAGAAGAAACAACTGGACTTCGCACTGATAGAGTAACACTTTGTCAAAATGATAATCGGGACCCGCTCAGATTGCCTTATTTCCGGCAAGAGTACGTCCGCAAAGAAAAATCGCCTTCCACACGGATCGGCGATTTTCTTTTTATTATCCAGATAGGGAAAGTTGGACAAAAGCGAAAGTATAAGTACATAGAAGCCGGACAAAGAAAAAGAAATAAAGGATATAAGGAATCATTTTATCTTTTCCTAAGCGCTCGCCATTCGGAAGCAACCAGAGAAATATATGGATTCACGCCGCTCCGAAACACCGGTAAAAGAAGATGTGAAACAAAAGACCTTTGTTTTTCTTCAAAAGAAATAAGCATTTCACCCGAAAGAAGTAAGCATTTTCGGAAAATGCTTACTTCTTTTCGAGAAAAGCAAGGGGCTTCAACCCGAAAAGCCCGGGTTTCCGATCTCCAAAGTCCGGCTGTTGGAGTCCAAAAATCTGTTTTTGTGTTCCTGTGCTCCCTATCAGTCCGATAAAAGAGAAAGTATATGTAAGCGGAAACAGCCATTTACTTACTTTTTGAAATGAAACACAGACAAAACGCAGCAATCGGATCATCCGACAAATTCTAATATATAAAATCCATTCCGACAATGTATCCAAGGTGCCGTGCAATTCTTTGATTTAAGTGTAAATGCGACAGTTCTTCTTTTTACCATATACATTCGTACCCGCTTATCAACTCTGCTCATCGCCGCTTCATCATTTAGCATTTCAACAATAAAACCAATTTTCATTCGGTCATCGGAATTAAAACAGTATATTTGCCGCCAACTAAACAAAGTTGGAATACGGAGTAAAACAACTCAATAAAAAGAACATCACAAACATGCTTGGAATAAAACTGATCATAGCAATACTATTTGTAATCATCGCATTACTCAGCATCTTCTTTGTAATTATCAGAGCAATCAAGAATAATAAGAACTGGAAAATAATAGAACCTGAACTTATAAAGAAAGTTCAAGAGTCCACCAGGCAAGAAATTATACATACAATGACGTTAAACGCCAGCGACTCAACTGACTTCTCCAACGGCAAGGGTTTCTTACTATGGATAGCATTTACATCTGGCTACACAGCTTTTATCAATAAGAGCTATATTGCCGATAGCGGTAATGGACATGTTTATCTTTCAAGAAGAATGGATACTTCAATGAAAAGATTAGAGAAAAGATTTATGGAACTTGAGTTCAGGAACAAGGAATCCGCAGAAATAATAAAATTAGACGTACTGGTCCGTCCCAAAGATATAGAGATACTAAGCGCATTTATTCCCAATAAAAAATCTTTGTAAAGATTGACAGTACAAAAACCGATCAGGAAACCGGATATCGAACGTACTTTCATCTGCTACGGCAGATAAAGGCAGAATGCAGATATTCCAATTATTTATTATCACAAAATAAACTAAGAAATCAATGAAAAAAGTTATTCTTTTACTCTTACTCGGAGCATGGGTATTCACAAGTGTTGCTCAGGAAAAGGTATTTCAAGTAAACGAAGTGTCCGTCATTAACTATGGTGACGGACGGTTGCTGTTCCGGGAACTGAACGAGGAAAAAACACCGTTACAGGGCGAATACCGCATCATCGACGGCTATCATTCGGAATATATCCTGGCTTCTTTCAAGAATGGCATGTACGACGGGCTGTATCGCCATTTCAAGAGGAATGTTCTTGCGGAGGAAAGCACATACAAGGATGGATGGAGAGAAGGCTATCGTAAAACATATTATGGCGACGGCAAAACCCTGCAGGGCGAAGGAACGTTCGTGGAAGGAAAGTTGCACGGTGTCTGTAAGTCATACTATCAAAATGGAAAAGTCGAAACGGAGGTCTGCTATAAAATGGGAGACCAGGACGGATGCGACCGCAAATACAATGAGGAAGGAAGCCTCGTGCGCGATACTTATTATAAAGATGGCAAGCCCGATGGAAATTGGGTGGAGCATCTGTCCGGTAGTATTGATTTCACCCGTCGCAGCAGCTATAAAAACGGATTGCTGACGGGCGAATATTCTGAAACGCTAAAGAATGGAAATCTCCGTAAAAAAGGTACTTACAAGGAAGGCAAAAAAGACGGAATCTGGATCGAATATCGCCGTGATACGGGCATCCCCGAACGTTCGACTACCTACCGGGCAGGGGAAAAGACAGGAGAAGAGATTCGCTATTTCACTGATGGAAAGCCCGAAAGCTCCAAAAATTACCTGAATGGCAAGTTGGAAGGCATTAGCCGCGAATATTATTATAGCAACGGCCAGCTAAAGTCGGAATTCACCTACAAAGCCAACAAACAGCATGGCCCTTTTAAATATCTGAACGAGGACGGAACCGTCCGCGAAGCAGGCCGTTACGAAAACGATATGCGGAAAGAGTAATTCTGCCGGAACCAGTATGGAAGGCGGTTTTACATTTATAGATAGGAATATGAATAAACACATTTGTTTTTATGAATAGAAAGTGGATCTTAATAACATTGTGCATTATACTACTATCCGGTTGTATAAATTTTGGGAAACGTTCGTCCACTCCGAAGACTCAATCACCCGGCAACGAAACCGAACAATCAGAACACGCCATCAGTCAGCATTGGATTGGGAGCTATTCTTTATATATCCTCTCAGGAGAAACCATTCAAGAAGATGCCAGCAACATCGGAGTCGGTTATGATTTTGAAATTCAGGATTCGATGGTTTCTTTTACAGCAGAGGGCTTTCAGACGTTTTTCGTGTGTGAATGCTCGATCCGGGAAAGCAAAGATCAGTTGTTGTTACTCTACAAAAGAAAGATTGAAGAGACTACTACCGTACCTTTTAGAAACGAGGGCGATACGGTTGCCCTGATTACCTGCGAACAGGGAAAATATTATGTGCAAAGCCCGGTCATTCCGGTTGCCGGATGGGTTTACAATCAAAAGATATTGCTGGAGAAGGAGCCGGTTAATACATCAGAGGAATCGGATCATGGCTCGATCCCGGAAATAACCTATTAGCACGAGGACTTTGAATATGGCACTGAAGAAGATCATTTAGACCGTTGGGTCATTCCCATTGACGAAGCTGAATTTTTAGCGGCATCGGCTAACTATAAGAACATACAGCCGGACAGCACGGTTCAGTTACCCACTGATCAAGGGAGCTATTCTGTTTCACTGGAAAATGGGCACACAAAAGTGTTATCCGATTGCTATGAACAATCCGATGCGTATCGCAAATACCTATACAAAGGATATCTTGCAGAAATGAATTGTTATGTATTCGAATACGAAGGCCTTGAGTGGGAAGGAATTTCATACGTCTCTAAAGCGAACGGGGAAGAATACGGTCTCCGCACCCAAGCTTTGTTCTCTTTGAATCAGAATTGTTATTGTGTGGATGCATGCACCGAGCTTGAAGGCGAAAGAGCCGGAATTATAAAGGTATTTCAGGTCTCAGGCGGCGAATTCAAATTCATGTTCGGCTTATGGTCGGACAAGATATTCCCGCAAACCGTTTGCTGGAAGGATAACACCACTCTTTATGTGAAAGCCCTCCGGGAGGAAAATGGCGCAGATCAAACTTATTACTATAAGATACCTTTGGATCAGGTACAATGATTCGCTTTTGGTAAATGACCGATAAAGAGGCTGTCTCAAAATTTTATTTTTGAGTTCAGCCTCTTGTTTTATTGTCTATTGCTTTTCTTACCTAATCTTTTTATACTCTTTTCTCTCTTATTCTTTTATAATAAAGCAATCTTGTAATAATAACATCGTTCGCCCGACTATAAAGTAAAGATTAAAACAAATGAAGTCGAACAAAAATGAATTTCTGAAGATGTTGACTGCCTATCAGGGGATTATCCACAAGGTAAACCGGGTATATTTCAGATCGGAAGCGGACAGAGAGGACAACTTTCAGGAAACCGTCTATCAGCTCTGGCGATCTTTCCCGGCATTGCAGAACAAGGAGAAACCCGCATCGTGGATCTATAGGGTAGCAATCAATACCTCTATTTCGAAAATAAGAAAGGATAGTCGCATCGAGTTTCATGACTCGCCGCCGGAGGGAGAGACCGTTGACCCTTGGGAACAGCAGGAACAGGACGAAAACTGGCAAAGACTTGTCAATGCCCTTCAAAAGCTGAATGAAATAGACAAGTCCATCATGCTGCTTTATATGGAAGACTATAGTTATGAAGAAATAGCAGAAATAGTGGGAATGAGCAGCTCCGCCGTCGGCGTAAAGATTCACAGGCTGAAAAGCCGATTACAAAAACAATTTAAAAAGTAAAGCATCATGGAAGCACATGACATTAAAGAAACCTGGAAAGCGGGAGTGGAAAAGAATATCAAACCGTATCCCGAAGAGAAACTGAACGAGATGGTAATCAAATCCGCGAGAAAATCAATCAAGACAGTGTATCCCGGAACCGTCTTCCGACTCGTTGTGGTCGCCGTGGTTGTTTACCTTATTGTAATGCTGTTTATAAGAGAGCAAAGCATGGAAAGAGCGTACGTGGATATAGCCGCTTTGGCCGTATTGTCCGTTTCCTATTTCCTTTGGGAACGTTCCGCTTACAGAATGCGGAAATACACCAACGGCATGGCTGTAAAGGAATGGTTGGAATACCGGATAAAAGAAGTTGAGAAAGACGTCAAATTCAATACCAAATATGGTTGGATCGTATATACGTGTTCCTTTCTCTCGGCAATAGGCTTCTATGTGTTCTATCTGATGGCAATGAATATAACTCCCGGTATATTGAACGTCGTAGTTGTCCCACTCGGCATAGCCATTTACCTGCTGATCATAGACCGTTCTTTAGGACGGAATTACCGGAAAACCCTCCGTGAACTGAAAGATTTATATAAACAGTTTGAAGTGGAGGATTGAAAACAACTATATCAAGGAAACGAATCATCATCGAGCAGGCACAGGCACTTACTATAAGCACCGGTACATCCCCATCCGACCGGAAATCAGAAAGTAAAAAAACAAGTAGACCCGGTCTGTCGGAAGATGAAAGTCGGAAAGACGGACTTTTATCTTCCGGCCGATCCCGGAAAAGAGGAAACATTATTATCCCAAGCATCCATCAACGTTCTTGCTGAAAGGTGAAAAAGAGAAATGACGCCGCTTTAGAGACAGCCGGTCATTGCCCCATGCCGGACTACCGCTTAACCGTAAAGACCTGACTCTGACCTGCCGGAATTACAACTTCCTTCACCTTCCGCCCGATCTTCAAACGGCAGGCATTTCCCTGTTCGGAAAATACCTTTACCACAGTTTTACCTGATTTACTCCATGTAATATCTATAATGAAACCACCGCGGGCACGCAGCCCCGTAACCTTTCCTTCTGCCCATACATCGGGTAATGCCGGCAGAACGTCTATCACACCGTCATGGCTCTGCAACAACATTTCCGCCACACCGGCAGTATACCCAAAGTTACCGTCGATCTGGAAAGGGGGATGTGCATCGAACAAATTCTTATATAATCCCCCATGCCGATTTACTTCCGGCCCGAAGTCGGTGGGGGTGAATAAATTCCGTATAATACGGTAAGCGTGATTTCCATCGTGCATACGGGCCCACATGTTGATCTTCCATCCCATACTCCAGCCCGTAGCTTCATCTCCACGCAATTCGAGCGTACGGCGGACTGCACTGACAAGTTCGGGTGTCTTGCCCGGTGTTATTTCACATCCCGGATGGAATCCATACAAGTGTGACAAATGGCGGTGGTGCGGTTCTACTTCATCAAAGTCTTCACTCCACTCCATAATCTGCCCCCGCTTTCCGATACGGTAAGGCACCAGTTGCTTTGCTCCCATTACGTGCAGCAAGAGAGTATCGGCAGGAGGAAGAATAGAATCGGCAGCTAAAATCGCAGCTGCTTCGGCCGTATTGCTGAAGAGTTCACGAATAATGGCCATATCCATCGCCGGAGCCGGAGCTACGGCCGAAGTTTTCTTTTCCGGAGTCAGAAACTGATTCTCGGGTGAAACTCCCAACGGAGTTTGCCACATCCCGTCTTTTTCCACCAGCCAGGCGTTATAAAACCGTGCGGCATCGCGCATCAGCGGATAGGCGGTCTCACGGAGAAACTTCTTATCCTCCGAAAACAGGTAATGATCCCACAAATGCCGGCAAAGCCAGCCGGCACTCATATTCCACATAAACCAGGTAGGTTCACCGTCTGCCGGTCCCGACTCACGCCAGATAGAGGTGATATGATGGGAAGTCCAGCCGGGAAGGTTATACATCTTTGCAGCTGTAACGGAACCATTGACCGCAAGTTCCCGAATCAGTCGGAAAAGCGGTTCACTGCACTCAGGCAGTCCGGTGGTTTCGGCCGGCCAGTAATTCATCTCAGTATTGATATTAATGGTATAACTGCTGCTCCATGCCGGAACCACATCCTTATTCCATATACCTTGCAGATTGGCGGGTTGTCCGCCTTCACGTGAAGATGCTATCAGCAGGTAACGCCCATACTGAAACAAAAGTGCTGCCAGAGCATTGTCCGGATTGTCCCTGAATCCGATAATACGGCGGTCGGTAGGCAGACCAGAATAGTCTTTCTCCGATTTCAAAGTCAACGCCACACGACCGAACAGCCGTTGATAGTCCGCCAAGTGACGTTTCTTCAGATCTTCATAAGGCAGCTGCCCGGCAACGGAAAGAATCGTATCCAACTTGGCCTGATAATCACTGCCGTCCTGTGAAGGACTTCTATCAAAGCCATTATAGCTGGTGGCAGCAGCAACCAAAAGAATTATTTCACCCTCTCCGCTCACTTTCAACTGATTGTCTTGCAAGGTGGCATTTCCTTTCAGTACCTTCACCCGGCTTTGGAAAAACATCCCTTTGCCGCCAACCTCATCGGCATACAGCACTTGTTTGTCGGTCTTTCGGCGTCCGTGACTATCGAAAAGTTCCGGATGGCGATCTGTCAATCTGTTCTTTTCGAGGAAGTCCAGCGTCCGCCGCTCTACACAACCCGGAGCCTGTCCCGAAAGAATCAACTCTTCACCCGTACCATCCACTTTCGCTGTCGGATGCTCCGATGTATAGCTCACCGCTACATTTACGGGCGACCGACGTGAAGCAGAGATACGAATCACCATTACCCGGTCCGGATTGGATATAAAGTATTCACGGGTATAGCGGATGCCTTCTGCCTGATAGCGAATAGTATGTACGGCATCTTGCAGATTCAATTCACGCACATAGTTTTCCACCTTTCCCTGAACATCAAAGCTTAGAAAAAGGTCGGCCAGAGGTTGATAGCTCTGCGAAAGCCTGCCTTGCCAGTTCCGGGTTATCAATCGGTGGGCACCCGCATAATCGCCATGGTTCAACAAGGCAAGCACTTCATTGTATACACTTCCGATAGAAGGTACGCCAACACCGGAAAAAGGTTCACCGCTATATAGTGTGCTTTCATTCAGTTGCAAATGTTCTCTCCCGGCATCTCCGAATACCATCGCACCCAGATATCCATTTCCCAAAGGAAGAGCTTCATTCCAGTTGGCAGCAGGCTGCCGGTACCAAAGCGAAAGATTATTTCCGCCGAACAACAGGCAGGCTTCCAGTAAACAAAAAAGAGTGGTAAAAATGTGTTTCTTCATAACTATCAGGGTTAATTCATTTCAAAAACCGTATTTCTATATTCCCGGAAGGCAAAGTTATTAAAATAAATTTCCATCTTTGTATTCCTATCAAGAGAATATAGTTATGAAGACAGTAATCATTGAAAACAAAGAGCAGGTAGAAGAAATTATCTCCCGTTGCGATATTTGCTTTGTCGGTATCACCGACCTGGAAGGCAACCCTTATGTGATCCCCATGAACTTCGGCTATCAGGATGGAGTGATCTATCTGCATTCCGGCCCCACAGGCAGCAGCATCGATATGCTGGCAAAAAATAACCGTGTCTGCATCACTTTCAGTGTAGACCACGAATTGGTATTCCAGCACCCCAAGGTGGCATGCAGTTATCGGATGCGGGCCAAAAGTGTGATTTGCAGAGGACGCGTAAACTTTATCGAAGACCTGGAAGAAAAACGTGAAGCGCTCAATATATTGATGCGGCATTATAGCAGCCGGGAATTTGTATACTCAGATCCGGCAGTGAGAAATGTAAAAATCTGGGAGATACCGATTGAAAACGTTACGGCAAAAGAGTATGCGGTGCCGCATACGAAATAAATTCACCACAGATTACACGGATTCACTCAGAATTTTGATCCGATAGTTAGTAAGACGAATCATTAATCTGTGCAAATCTGTGTAATCTGTGGTGAACAATGCATCAGAGCGGATACTCCTCGAACGCATATAAGATTGTCGACAGATAGCGTTCGCCTGTATCCGGCAATAATACAACAATCAATTTTCCCTCATTCTCCGGAAGTCTGGCTAACTCGGTAGCTGCATATACTGCCGCCCCGGAAGAGATTCCGACCAAAAGCCCCTCTTTAGCCGCCAATTCACGACTGGTACGGATAGCATCATCGTTTCCTACCTGTTTAATCTCGTCTACCACAGCAGCATTATAGGTTTTGGGTATAAATCCTGCTCCAATACCCTGTATCTTGTGCGGACCGGGAGCACCACCCGACAATACCGGTGAATCGGTAGGCTCTACAGCCACAATTCGTACAGTAGGATTATGCTCCTTCAAAGCAGACCCTACTCCACTTACGGTACCTCCCGTTCCTACTCCGGCCACAAAGATGTCCACCTTTCCATCGGTATCTCTCCAGATCTCCTGTCCGGTAGTACGTACATGAACCGCAGGGTTAGCCGGATTTTCGAACTGTTGCAGAATGACAGATCCGGGAGTAGCCGCTTGCAGTTCCTCAGCCTTGGCAATGGCTCCTTTCATCCCGTTTGCTCCCGGAGTAAGTACAAGCTCCGCTCCCAACGCCTTCAACAGGTTCCTGCGTTCCATACTCATCGTGTCGGGCATGGTCAATATCAGCTTATATCCTTTGGCAGCAGCCACAAATGCCAAACCGACTCCGGTATTTCCACTGGTTGGCTCTATAATAACAGATCCTGGCCTCAACGTCCCCTTCACTTCGGCATCTTCAATCATGGCCAGAGAAATACGGTCTTTCACACTTCCGGCCGGATTGAAATATTCCAGCTTTGCCACTACACGTGCTTTGAGCCCTTTACTTGCGTTATAATTACTCAACTCCAGTAACGGAGTGTTACCGACTAAATCTGTCAGCTTCTTTGCTATCTTTCCCATATCTATCTATTATTAAATATCTGTTTATTAGTAATAGGACAAAAGTAGTGCAGATTTGGTTCATTCTCAATACCATAAGTATGGTAAATTCGTACTACGAATGAGGGAGAAATATCTTTCTAAAGAATCCAAACGAACCGCCGGTTACATTCCGGACACAGTAAAACGACGAATATAATTCGCCACCAGACAACAACCCGGAGTATATACCTGCCCGTGATCAAAGCCCTGCAATTCGTAAAGTGATACTTTCTGATTACCAATATTCTTCAGTACTGAAGCCAGCAAAGCATTTTCTTCGTAACGGTCTGCCATTTCCAAATTCCGGTCACCGGTAATCAATATAAAAGGAGGTGTATTCTTACGGGCTTTGTTGCAAGGCGCATACCGGTCTATCACCGGAATACCTTCGGGCAGCGCGCGTTCTTTACGTATGGTGAAATGTGTAACAGTCTGCCCGCTGATAGGAAGATACGCAGCTATGCTGTCAGCATCTACTCCATATTTCCGAAGATATGATTTATCTAATCCGACCATTAAAGTCAAATAACCTCCGGCCGAATGTCCGGTAACAAAAACACGTTTGGGACTACCTCCATATTCTTCTATATGTTTACAGGTCCAGGCAACGGCAGCGGCTGCATCATCGGTATAAGCAGGGTTTTTAGCTTTAGGACTAAGCCTGTAATTGACAGCGACTACTGCAAATCCTTGATTCATAAACATCTCAGGAATGTGTTTTCCTCCCCCTTCCAATCCTCCGCCATGAAACCAGACAATCGTTGGAAAGTCTTTTTTCCCAACCGGATAATAGACATCAAGTTTACAGCGTTCCTTACGGTAACCATCCGTTTCCCCCGCAGAAATATACGAAATGTCTTTTACTGTTTTGTACGTCTCCTGTGCCTGTAAGGTGAAGGCAACGAACAGGAGAATAAATGATAAATACTTTTTCATGCTATTAAGTGTTTGTGAATTACTTGGGCAAATATAATACAATAACGACACTGTTTGAAAAAATAATAGCTTCCTTTATGCACTCAATATCAAAAAAGTATAGAGAAGTGGCTGTATTAATTCCTATTTAATTACCTTTGTCAATATCATAACCTCCAAACACTTATTTCAATATGAGAAAGATCACCCTCATTATGTTTACGCTGCTAATCTGTGCAGCACAACAGGTAAAGGCACAAACTGACAGTATGCTCATCCGGCCGACAGTAGATAAGAGAGTCGAACTACTTAGCATTGTTTTCCGTTTAACGGGTAATCCGGAGTATAGCAAAAACGATTTCAAACTCTACACAGACCGCATCGAATCGCATTTTTCTCCATATAAAAACCACGAACTTATACTATTCGTACGCTCGTTGGTCAAGACTGACGGTGTTTCATACGATGCAGTGATGAGTATGGCCGTCAATCTCGACGACCAGTTCAATCTGCCCGAAGATTATGGTTCACTGGACTCTCGTTGGAATAGGAATCAAGTAGGGCCATTCATCAAACTGCTAAAGAAGTTTGTCAAAGACAGTCGTTTCGATGCCTTTTATCACTCAAACGAAAACTTATATAAAGAGGCTGTAAATCGTTTTATGCCTATTTACAAAAACATAGATATCCAATGGTATAATGACTTCTATGGGCAGAAGTCCAACGACCGGTTTCACATTATACTTTCAATGGGCAACGGTTCGGGAAATTATGGACCGAGTGTCACTGACAAGGAAAACGTACATAATGTATTTTCAATCATGGGAGCATGGGTTACCGATTCCGTAGGAATGGTTGTTTATCCATCTGAATTAATCTTACCAATTTTAATCCACGAATTCAACCATTCGTTCGTAAGCTTCGATCCGGAAATGTTCCGCACAAGCGGCGAACAGATTTATGCTGCGGTTGGCGAACAAATGGCGCACCAAGCCTATGGACAATGGTCTATTGTCCTCACTGAAGCAATGGTACGTGCGGCAGTCATAAAATACATGAAAGACCATAACTTCCCGGCTGTCGAAATCACCAAAGAAACCGTCATACAAAAAACACGTGGCTTTGTCTGGATAAGCAAGCTGGTCGATGAACTCGAGAAGTATGCCTCTGACCGCACGACATACCCGACTCTCAACAACTATATGCCACGGCTGACAGAAGCTTACACAGGCTTTGCCCAATATACCGCAAACTATGATTCTATCCGTCCCAAAGTAGTTTCGATCGACGAATTTACCAACGGCGATACAACCGTTCGGAGCGACATCAAAACTATTACTATCCACTTCGACCGTCCTTTGGTGGGCCGCGGATACTCTATCAATTATGGTCACCTCGGAATGGATGCAATGCCCAAGATTTTAAACGTCAACTACGCCAATGACAACCGTACTGTGATTATCGGAGTAGAATTGTTACCCGGAAAAGAGTATGGAATCACTCTTTTAGGGCTTTCTTTCCGCACTCCGGAAGGAGATGGCATAAAACCCTATGAAATTTCTTTCAGAACGGCACAGTGACACAAATTCTCTCTCATTGTCTGTGATCCAGGTAGTAAAAGGCAATCCCATTTTGGACAAAAAGGGAAAGCAGATGACTGCATTAGCCTAAAATTGATTATCTTTGCACCCCAAAACGGAATATTATTAGAGTAATTGCTCTTTTTCAACTTTATAGGGTTACTCTTCCATTTGATAGAAATACACAACTGATTGATAATATAAAAAAGATTATAATATTATGGCATTGCAATGTGGTATTGTCGGACTACCCAACGTAGGTAAGTCAACACTTTTCAATTGTTTGTCCAACGCGAAAGCACAGGCGGCAAACTTCCCTTTTTGTACGATCGAACCGAACGTGGGTGTAATCACTGTACCCGACGAGCGTTTAAATAAACTGGCCGAATTGGTACATCCCAACCGTATTGTTCCTACAACGGTAGAAATCGTAGATATCGCCGGACTTGTGAAAGGTGCCAGTAAGGGCGAAGGACTGGGAAACAAATTTCTGGCTAACATTCGTGAAACTGATGCCATCATCCATGTACTCCGTTGCTTTGACGACGATAATGTAACTCATGTGGACGGAAGTGTGAATCCGGTACGGGATAAAGAAATCATCGATTACGAGTTGCAGCTAAAAGACCTGGAAACCATCGAGAGCCGTATCCAAAAAGTACAAAAACAAGCTCAGACCGGAGGAGATAAAGCTGCCAAGCAAGCTTATGACGTACTTGTGCAATTCAAGGATGCGCTGGAACAGGGTAAATCGGCACGTACAGTAACTTTTGAAACGAAAGACGAACAAAAAATAGCAAAAGAATTGTTTCTGCTTACCAGCAAACCTGTAATGTATGTTTGCAATGTAGACGAAGCGAGTGCAGTCAACGGAAACAAATATGTGGACATGGTACGTGAAGCCGTTAAGGACGAAGATGCCGAAATCCTCGTGGTAGCCGGAAAAACAGAGGCTGACATCGCCGAACTGGAAACTTACGAAGACCGCCAAATGTTCCTCGCCGAGATCGGTTTGGAAGAATCGGGCGTAGCACGCCTTATTAAATCGGCCTACAAACTGCTGAACCTTGAAACTTATTTCACTGCCGGCGTACAGGAAGTACGTGCCTGGACTTACGAAAAAGGTTGGAAAGCCCCACAGTGCGCCGGAGTAATCCATACCGATTTTGAGAAAGGATTTATCCGCGCAGAAGTAATCAAATATGAAGACTTCTTGCAATATGGCTCGGAGGCTGCTGTTAAAGAAGCCGGAAAGTTGGGCGTAGAAGGAAAAGAATACGTAGTACAGGATGGAGACATCATGCACTTCCGTTTCAATGTATAAGACATCTATTTTCAATTATAGACTGAGGAGCTGATCAAATGGTCAGCTCTTTTTTTCTCCTCCCCTCAAAACGAAAACTCCCCGCTTTCTAACACTATCTTCAAGCAAATCATTATCTTTGCGCCCGTATATTATGCCTAACAAGCAACACAAGAAAATATCATGAACATGGAAAGTACTAACAGACTTCGTTATCTTATCGCAGGAACCGGAGGCGTAGGCGGAAGTATCGCCGGCTTTCTGTCACTTGCCGGTAAAAACGTTACCTGCATTGCCCGCGGAGCACATCTGCAAGCGATACAACAGGACGGACTTAAACTGAAATCGGACTTAAAAGGTGAACATACATTACGGATGGACGCTTGCACGGCAGAAGAATATAACGGAAAAGCTGACGTGATATTTGTATGTGTTAAAGGATATTCCGTAGACTCCATCACAGAACTTATCAAACGGGCTTCCCATGAAAATACAATTGTAATTCCTATATTAAACGTATACGGTACCGGGCCGCGCATACAACGTCTGGTACCGGGAATCACTGTACTGGACGGATGTATCTACATCGTAGGGTTTGTTTCCGGACCGGGCGAAATCACTCAGATGGGAACTATTTTCCGTCTGGTATATGGTGCACACCGCGGAACCGTCGTTCCTGTGGGAATGATGGAAGCCGTACAGAGAGACTTACAGGAAAGCGGCATTAAAGTTGAAATCTCTCCCGATATTAATCGTGATACCTTCATTAAATGGTCTTTCATCTCGGCTATGGCAGTCACCGGAGCCTATTATAATGTTCCGATGGGAGAAGTGCAGAAACCGGGTAAGGTACGCGATACTTTCATTGGACTCTCTACCGAAAGTGCAGCCCTGGGAAAGAAACTTGGAATCGAATTTAAAGAAGATATAGTCACATACAATCTGAAAGTTATCGATAAACTGGCTCCTGAGAGCACGGCATCCATGCAAAAAGACATAGCACGCGGACACGAATCAGAGGTACAGGGTCTGCTTTTCGATATGATAACAGCAGCTGAAGAACAGGACATTGATGTACCTACCTATCGGGAAGTTGCTAAAAAATTCATCAAACTATAAAGAAATAATTATGAACAACCTTCTTTTATCTATCAATTGGAATCCGAATCCGGAATTATTCAATCTTTTCGGCATCTCAATCCGTTATTACGGACTACTGTGGGCTATCGGAATATTCTTTGCTTATGTGGTAGTCCACTATCAGTACCGTGATAAGAAGATAGACGAAAAGAAGTTCGAACCGCTTTTCTTTTATTGTTTCTTCGGCATCCTCATCGGAGCACGATTAGGACATTGCCTGTTCTACGATCCGGCATATTACCTGAATCATTTCTGGGAAATGATACTTCCGGTCAAATTTCTTCCCGGAGGCGGATGGAAGTTCACGGGATATGAAGGACTGGCCAGCCACGGAGGTACGCTCGGACTGATTATTGCCCTTTGGCTTTACTGCCGTAAAACAAAGATTAATTATATGGATGTGGTAGACATGATTGCAGTAGCCACTCCTATCACAGCTTGTTTCATTCGCCTTGCCAACTTAATGAACTCTGAAATTATCGGTAAGGTAACAGATGTATCCTGGGCATTCGTTTTCGAACGGGTAGACATGCAACCCCGCCATCCGGCACAGCTTTACGAAGCAATAGCCTATTTTATCTTATTCCTGATTATGATGTTCCTTTATAAGAACTACAGCAAGAAACTACACCGGGGATTCTTCTTCGGACTTTGCCTGACAGCCATCTTTACCTTCCGTTTCTTCGTTGAATTCCTGAAAGAAAATCAGGTGGACTTTGAAAATGGTATGGCACTGAATATGGGACAATGGTTAAGTATTCCGTTCGTAATCATCGGCGTTTACTTTATGTTTTTCTATGGAAAGAAAAAGAGTGCAAAATGAAACATATTATTGATATTAAAACCTGGGAAAGAAAAGAAAATTACGAGTTTTTCCTTGGTTTCCAGAATCCTACTATTTCTATTACTTCAGAAGTAGAATGTTCGGGTGCCAAAACCCGTGCCAAAGCTGCCGGAGAATCCTTCTTCCTGCACTATCTTTATGCCGTGTTGCGTGCTGTCAATGAAATTAAAGAATTCCGGTTCCGCATCGATTCTGAAGGACAGGTAGTCTATTTCGATACAGTGGATATGCTGACTCCCATTAAAGTGGCAGATAACGGACGTTTTTTTACTGTACGACTTCCCTGGCATCCTGATTTTAAAACTTTCCATACAGAAGCCAAAGCCATCATTAACAGAATAAATCCGGATAAAGACCCTTATGAAGCAGAAAAGACAGGAGGTAATGATCTACTGGATGTAGTGCTGCTCAGCGCCACTCCCGATTTATATTTTACCTCACTGACCTGTACGCAGGAACATCGTCACGGTAGTAATTACCCGTTGATGAATGCAGGTAAAGCCGTCATAAGAGGTGGTGTATTAGTGATGCCCATCGCTATGACCATTCATCATGGGTTTATTGACGGACACCACTTATCTCTATTTTATAAAAAGGTGGAAGAATTTCTTAAATAATTATTTGCCCCTGACTATCTTTTTGATATCGTTCAGTTTGTTTAATGCTTCAATCGGAGTCAGATTATTCACATCCAGATTAAGTATCTCATCCCGGATCTGACATAAGACCGGGTCATCAAGCTGAAAGAAACTCAACTGCATACCTCCACGATTCTCACTGACTTCTGCCAGCGGTTTACCTGAAATTCCCTGCTGGCGGTTGTCAGATTCGAGCTGCTTCAGAATTTCATTGGCACGTTTCACTATACTTTTAGGCATACCGGCCATCTTGGCCACATGGATACCGAAAGAGTGCTCACTTCCACCCCTTTCAAGTTTCCGGAGAAAAATAACTTTGTTATCCACTTCCTTAACCGATACATTATAATTCTTTATGCGCTTAAAGGATTTCTCCATCTCGTTCAGTTCATGGTAGTGGGTAGCAAAAAGTGTACGTGCTTTTGCCTTCGGGTGCTCATGAATATACTCCACAATGGCCCAAGCTATAGATATTCCGTCATAAGTAGAAGTACCACGTCCCAATTCATCAAACAAAACGAGACTCCGGGAAGATACATTATTCAAAATATCAGATGCTTCATTCATCTCGACCATAAAAGTAGATTCTCCTACAGAGATATTGTCACTGGCACCGACACGTGTGAATATCTTATCCACCAATCCGATATGAGCACTCTCGGCCGGAACGAATGAACCAATCTGTGCAAGCAGGGTGATCAATGCAGTTTGCCTTAATAGAGCCGACTTACCGGCCATATTCGGCCCCGTAATAATGATAATCTGCTGCGTTGCATTATCCAGCATTACATCATTAGCTATATATTTCTCTCCAATCGGCAATTGCTTTTCAATTACCGGATGACGCCCTTGACGAATATCCAGCACATCGCTGTCTTCAATAACCGGACGGATATAATTATTCTCTTTAGCTACATTGGCAAATGACAGCAAACAGTCAATGCGTGCTATTTGGTTAGCATTGATCTGAATGGCAGGAATAAACTCACTCAGCGCTTGCACCAATTCTGTATACAAGCGGGTCTCCAATACCAATATCTTATCTTCTGCACCCAGGATCTTTTCTTCATATTCTTTCAATTCCTGAGTAATGTAGCGCTCTGCATTTACCAATGTCTGCTTGCGTATCCACTCTTGCGGCACTTTATCTTTATGTACATTCCGCACTTCAATATAGTATCCGAAAACACTGTTATAGGCAATCTTCAAACTTGGTATTCCTGTCAGTTCGCTTTCACGCTGCTGTATCTGAAGCAAATAATCTTTACCCGAGTAAGCTATCTGACGTAATTCATCCAGTTCCGGATTCACTCCGTCTTTAATGACTCCTCCCTTATTTATCAACAAAGGAGGATCATTATTAATTTCCTTCTCAATGCGGTCGCGAATAGAAATACAAAGATTCAACTGCTCTCCAATACGATTCAAACTGGGGTTATCAGCTTGCCGGCAAGCCTCTTTAATAGGTTCAATTGCTTGTAAAGCAACTTTTAACTGTACTACCTCACGTGGAGAAACCCGCCCGACGGCCACTTTCGAAATGATACGTTCCAAATCTCCAATCCGATGCAACTCGTCTTCGATCAACTCCCTGAAATCCGGTTTACGAAAAAAGTATTCTACTACATTTAATCGATCGTTAATAGGCTTCTCGTCTTTTAACGGAAATACCATCCAACGCTTCAGCAGACGCGCTCCCATAGGGCTGATAGTTTTATCGATTACATTGAGAAGGCTACTTCCACCATCATTCATGCTACCGATCAACTCCAGGCTGCGCACTGTAAATTTATCAAGACGTACATACTTGTCCTCTTCGATACGGGCTAATGAAGTGATATGCCCCACCTGAGTATGCTCCGTCATGTCCAGATATTGCAGAATAGCTCCGGAAGCAACAATACCGTTTTTAAGATGCTCAACTCCAAATCCTTTCAGATTTTTCGTCTCAAAATGTTTCAGTAACTTCTCCCGGGAACTGGATTCGGTAAATACCCAGTCATCCAGTTCAAAAGTAAAAAATTTACTTCCAAAGTTTCCTTCGAACATTCCACGTTTTCCACGTTCAAAAAGAACCTCTTTTGGGGCAAAATTATTCAGCAGCTTATCTACATAGTCAAAAGGTCCTTCTGCTGTCAAAAACTCTCCGGTAGAAATATCCAGAAATGCTATTCCACAAGCGGATTTTCCGAAATGAACAGCAGCCAGAAAGTTGTTTTCTTTATAATTTAAAACGTTATCATTGATAGAAACACCGGGAGTGACCAACTCCGTAATGCCACGCTTCACCAACTTTTTCGTTGTTTTGGGATCTTCAAGCTGATCACATATAGCCACCCGCTTACCGGCACGGATCAGCTTCGGCAAATAAGTATCTAATGCATGATGAGGAAAACCTGCCATTTCAATGGTTTTTCCTTTCCCATTGGCGCGTTTCGTGAGAGTAATTCCTAATATTTCAGCCGCAATAATCGCATCGGTAGAATAAGTTTCATAGAAGTCCCCACACCGGAACAGCATCACTGCATCCGGATGCTTAGCCTTCAGGTCAAGGAATTGTTTCATCATCGGGGTTAATTCAATATCATTGCTCACGGATAGTCTTCTTTTTTAAGTTCATAAATAACAAGGCAAAGATAAGGGTTTCCTACTAATCTACCTACCTTAACAGATAGTTTTACCATACCTAAAAAGATGTATATTTACTAACCTTACCAATTATCCCGCCAATAAAATCGGTTACACCAATTTCTAAATAAACCTTTCAAAAGGAGGTATATTTATTAATAACTTTATTAATTCCATTAAAATATATTATAATATACCGTTTTTCACCAGAATTATTTGCAGTTTTCGTGGAAAGCCGTACATTTGCAATGTGTTTTTCATAGTATTAGATTTAAGGTTAACAAAGGTTGGAGCAAGGCGTTGCTCCTTTTTTTATGTCCTTACTCCACAGATTCCAATAATTTCCCTTCCAAATGAATGTAATTCATTCCACACAGATGGTCACACTTTCTTCAAAGAGAGATTATTTTTTCCATTGATAATCAATATCAACCCGTCTCGCAATGGCATATTGAATTAGGAAAATATAAAGTAGCGGAAGATGCACGATACACACTGACAGATCCCAGAAAAAGTGTTTTTGATAATGCGGCGATATTGACTCTTATCGGAAAATGGGATAATAAACTCTTCTTTTCGGCAACAGCCAATAAACAAAATTATCTGCTCTACTATGATCTAAAAGAAAAGAAATCCGGTAATATCCGACTCCCCTATCCGCAATATTCATTCGCCATACCAAAAAACACTCATTCATACCTGAATCCATGTCTGATGACGGAAAATATCTGATCTCGTATGAAATACAAGAAAATGATGAGAATCCAGTGATCATATTGGCCGAAAAATAAAAAAATCGGGATATATTCCATAAAGATTATATCCCGATCGTTATCCTTTCAGCACATCTTCGTGCTCAAACCTATTGAATGAATGTCATCATTTTTATCTTTTGAGTAATCATATGTCTAATCGATGATTACAAATATAAACACTAAAATTTAAATTATCAACAAATATAAGATTTTTATTTTCTGATCCTTCCCTTTCATACCTATTTTGTTTTTTAGCTATCTTCGTGGTTATCTGAAAATAATCATGTAAATTTGCTCCCTCATATTAAAGTATATATTATAAATCACTATAAACAAAAGGTTATCGCTATGGAATATAATTTCAGGGAGATCGAAAAGAAATGGCAGAAAATATGGGTAGACCACCATACCTACCAAGTAAATGAAGATGCATCCAAACAAAAATTCTATGTACTCAATATGTTCCCTTACCCTTCGGGAGCCGGACTGCACGTAGGCCATCCGCTCGGATATATTGCTTCGGACATCTATGCACGTTATAAACGCCTGCAAGGATTTAATGTCCTGAATCCGATGGGTTATGATGCTTACGGACTGCCAGCCGAACAATATGCTATCCAGACCGGACAACACCCTGCAATTACTACCATCAATAACATCAACCGTTATCGTGAACAGTTGGATAAGATAGGATTTTCATTCGACTGGAACCGTGAAATACATACTTGTGATCCCGAATATTATCACTGGACTCAATGGGCATTTATAAAAATGTTCAACAGCTATTACTGTAATGATGAAAAACAGGCACGTCCCATCGAAGAGTTGATCGAAGCCTTCGAAGCCAATGGAACGAAAAACATGAATATAGCCTGTGGTGAAGAAATGAATTTCACAGCCGACGAATGGAAAGCTAAGAGTGAAAAAGAACAACAGGAAATTTTAATGAACTACCGTATAGCCTATTTAGGCAATACGATGGTAAACTGGTGTCCGGCTTTGGGTACCGTACTTGCCAATGACGAAGTGGTTGACGGTGTTTCTGAAAGAGGCGGTTATCCGGTCATTCAAAAAGTGATGCGCCAGTGGTGTCTGCGTGTATCTGCTTATGCGCAGCGTTTACTTGACGGACTTGAAACCGTAGAATGGACTGACTCACTGAAAGAAACCCAACGTAACTGGATTGGACGTAGTGAAGGTGCTGAAATGAATTTCAAAGTGAAAGATTCCGATCTTGAATTTACCATCTTTACGACTCGTGCCGACACTGTATTCGGAGTTACTTTCATGGTGCTTGCCCCGGAAAGTGAATTGGTATCCCAATTAACGACCCCTGCACAAAAGGCAGAAGTAGACGCTTATCTGGAACGTACCAAAAAACGTACCGAACGCGAACGCATCGCCGATCGTAGTGTTAGTGGCGTATTCTCCGGAAGTTATGCCATTAATCCATTAACCAATGAACCTATACCGGTATGGATCAGTGATTATGTACTGGCAGGTTACGGTACTGGTGCCATCATGGCTGTACCTGCACACGACAGCCGTGACTATGCTTTTGCCAAACATTTCAATCTGGAAATTCGCCCGTTGATTGAAGGTTGCGACGTCAGTGAAGAAAGCTTCGACGCCAAAGAGGGTATTATGATGAACTCTCCACGTCCGGAAACTCCTGAAGGGGGCCTCGTACTGAATGGCTTAACTGTAAAAGAAGCCATTGCTAAAACCAAAGAATACATCAAAGAAACCGGATTGGGACGTGTAAAAGTAAATTTCCGTTTACGTGACGCCATTTTCTCGCGTCAGCGTTATTGGGGCGAACCATTCCCGGTTTACTATAAAGACGGAATGCCTTACATGATCGATGAAAGTTGTCTCCCGTTAGAGTTGCCGGAAGTAGCTAAATTCCTTCCTACAGAAACAGGTGAGCCCCCATTGGGACATGCTACCAAATGGGCATGGGATACTGTCAACAAGTGTGTGACAGACAATGACAAAATCGACAATGTAACCATTTTCCCATTGGAACTGAATACAATGCCAGGCTTTGCAGGTTCTTCTGCCTATTATTTGCGTTATATGGATCCGCGTAATCACGAAGCACTCGTTGCTCCTGCCGTAGATCAATACTGGAGAAATGTAGACCTGTATGTGGGCGGTACGGAACATGCTACCGGACACTTGATTTACTCACGTTTCTGGAATAAATTCCTGCATGATTTAGGCATATCTGTAGCTGAAGAACCTTTCCAGAAACTGGTCAATCAAGGAATGATACAGGGACGAAGCAACTTTGTTTATCGTATCAAAGACACCAATACTTTCGTATCTCTGAACCTGAAAGATCAATATGAGGTAACTCCTATTCATGTCGACGTAAATATTGTATCTAACGATATTCTCGATCTGGAAGCTTTCAAAGCATGGAGACCCGAATACGAAACTGCCGAATTCATCCTGGAAGACGGTAAATATATCTGTGGATGGGCTGTTGAAAAGATGAGTAAATCTATGTTCAATGTAGTTAATCCGGATATGATTGTCGAGAAATATGGCGCCGATACACTTCGTATGTACGAAATGTTCCTCGGACCGGTTGAACAATCCAAACCCTGGGACACGAACGGAATAGATGGCGTACATCGTTTCATAAAAAAATTCTGGTCGCTATTCTATGACAGAAACGGCGAGTATCTGGTAAAAGACGAACCGGCTACCAAAGACGAACTAAAGGCACTTCATAAGCTCATTAAGAAAGTAACCGGTGATATTGAACAGTTCTCCTACAATACTTCGGTAAGTGCTTTCATGATCTGTGTCAACGAACTCTCAAGTTTGAAATGCAGCAAAAAAGAAATATTGGAGCAGCTCGTTGTGGTCCTCGCTCCCTTCGCTCCCCATGTTTGCGAAGAATTATGGAATACATTAGGAAACACCACTTCCGTATGTGATGCACAATGGCCGGCATTTAATGAACAATACCTGGTAGAAGATACGGTTAATTACACGATTTCTTTCAATGGCAAAGCCCGTTTCAATATGGAGTTTCCTGCAGATGCCGCCAGCGATGTAATTCAAGCCACCGTACTTGCTGACGAACGCTCGTTGAAATGGACAGAAGGTAAAACACCGAAAAAAGTTATTGTAGTTCCGAAGAAGATTGTTAACGTTGTTATTTAATACCTACACACAAAATGATAAGCAAACCCACAAAATCCGATGTAATGCGAGAGTTGAGAGATTATATCTTTATCACTCTCGGACTGATAAGTTATGCGTTAGGCTGGACAGCCTTTCTTATTCCTTATCAGATTACTACAGGTGGAACAACCGGTATCGGTGCCATCATCTATTATGCAACAGGCTTTCCTATCCAATGGTCTTATTTCATTATCAATGCTGTGCTGATGACATTTGCCATTAAGATACTTGGTCCGAAATTCAGTATAAAGACGACATATGCCATCTTTATGCTTACTTTCTTCCTATGGTTCTTCCAACTGATCATTGTGGACGATAAAGGAGCTCCGCTTCAGTTGGTAGGAGAAGGGCAGGACTTTATGGCTTGCATCATCGGAGCCATCATGTGTGGTCTCGGATTAGGGGTGGTATTTAATAATAACGGCAGCACGGGTGGTACCGATATCATTGCAGCCATTGTTAATAAATACAAGGATGTTACTCTCGGACGAATGATCATGTTTTGTGATATCATCATCATCAGTTCATGCTATTTCATTTTTAACGACTGGCGCAGAGTGATATTCGGTTTCGTTACCTTGTTTATCATCGGCTTCGTTCTGGACTATGTAGTCAACAGCGCCCGTCAATCGGTACAATTCTTTATCTTTTCGAAAGATTATGCCAAGATTGCCGACCGCATTACGAAAGAAACCCATCGGGGAGTGACCGTACTTGACGGATTGGGCTGGTACAGCCAGAATAATGTAAAAGTATTAGTTGTACTTGCCTACAAACGTCAGTCACTCGATATTTTCCGTTTAGTGAAAGATATCGATCCGAATGCTTTTATTTCGCAGAGTTCGGTAATCGGTGTATATGGTGAAGGATTCGACCGCCTGAAAATAAAATAAACTGCATACAATGAAACGTAAACTTGTTTTCGCAACCAATAATGCACATAAGCTGGAAGAAGTATCTGCTATCTTAGGAGATAAAGTCGAACTACTCAGCCTGAATGACATCAATTGTCATACAGATATTCCGGAGACAGCAGAGACTCTTGAAGGCAATGCATACCTCAAATCATCTTTTATTTACCGGAACTACGGATTAAACTGCTTTGCCGATGACACGGGACTGGAAGTTGAATCACTGGGAGGTGCTCCGGGTGTCTATTCGGCCCGTTATGCCGGTGGAGAAGGACACAATGCGGAAGCCAACATGTTGAAACTCCTCCACGAACTGGAAGGAAAAGACAACCGTAGAGCACAATTCCGTACGGCTATTTCGCTCATTCTGGATGAAAAGGAGTATCTCTTCGAAGGAATCATAAAAGGCGAAATAATCAAAGAAAAAAGAGGTGATTCCGGATTCGGATACGATCCGATATTCGTTCCTGAAGGATACGACCGGACCTTTGCCGAATTAGGTAATGAAATTAAAAATCAAATCAGTCATCGTGCTTTGGCTGTGAACAAACTATGTGAATTTCTTCGTTCGATCTGATCGATAAAACGAAATAAATAAAATGAATCCTTCGGCTGAATATAATTTCAAACCGAAGGATTTTTTTATACTTACCGATGTCGGCAGACGGCACTTCCCCACCCGCTACTAATGTGACCAAGTATGACATCAAACATCAGGAGATGAATGGGTACATGCAAAATACATAGCGAAGCTGAATAAAAATCATTTCAATACTTCATTCATCCTGAAACACTAAGCTTACATTACAAAAACATCCGGATGTTCTGCATTAGAACATCCGGATGTTTTATATCATAACATGGGGATCTTATTCAGCAAAACATCCCCATGTTGTTACTCTATACTCTTTACTTTATTCTTCCGGACTCTATCCTTTTTCTCTGGTCCTTTATCCAATTTATCCCTCTTTTTCCTAAAGAGTAACCGCTATTCAATGGATCTTTCCTGTTTAAACACTATACACTTATTATTAACAGGTATTTCAACCGATCTTGTTAATAACAAAAAATCGTATTATACCTTTATATATAAGTATAATACGATTCTTTTATATGATAAATACATTCAATATTAACCGGAAAGTTAACTTATTATTCACAACCTGTTTATAAGCCTAACTTAGCTGAAATCTCCAGCATCCGTTTAATCGGCTTTACCGCCTCTCTGGCAACTTCCGGGTCAACAGTCACTTCCGGGAATTCGTATTTAAGGCAATTATAGAGCTTTTCCAGCGTGTTCAGCCGCATGAAGTTACATTCATTGCATCCACAGGTACTATCGTTAGGAGGAGCCGGAATGAATGTTTTTTGAGGGCACTTTTTCTGCATCTCGTGTAAGATACCTGCCTCCGTGGCCACAATGAGCCGTTGCTTGTCACTGTTTACTGCATATTTTAATAAAGCCGCCGTAGAACCCACCATATCGGCCAACTTTAATACCACACTCTTACATTCGGGATGCGCCAATACTACCGCATCGGGATATTGTGCTTTCAGTTCTACAATCTTCTCCACCGAAAACTGTTCATGCACATGGCAAGCTCCGTCCCACAACAGCATTTCACGTCCTGTAATCGAATTGATATAATTCCCCAAGTTACGATCCGGGCCGAAAATAATCTTTTCATCCCTCGGGAAACTTTCAACGATCTGTTTTGCATTGGTCGAAGTCACTACTACATCTGTCACCGCTTTCACAGCTGCCGTTGTATTCACATACGAAATCACCGTATATCCCGGATGTGCTTTCACAAACTCAGCAAACTTGTCCGCCGGACAGCTGTCTGCCAACGAACATCCTGCATTCAAGTCGGGCACCAGTACCTTCTTGTCCGGACAAAGCACCTTTGCGGTTTCTCCCATGAAATGAACGCCACACATCACAAGAATATCCGCATCGGTTTTGGCTGCAATTTGAGCCAAAGCCAAACTGTCTCCAATGTAGTCGGCAATATCTTGTATTTCGCCTTTCTGGTAATAGTGTCCCAAGATTACCGCATTCTTTTCTTTTTTCAGTTCATTGATGGCTGCTTTCAGATCAATGCTTTTGTCTACGGGTTCGTCAACGAATCCCTTATTCACCCATTCTTCTCGATTCATTATATTCTTATTTTTTCTCTTCTTTTAAAAAGAAATCCTTTGTTAGTGATTATAGCCTGTTAATAGTGTTAGCAAATAAACCGGCTTTTTCTTGCCGGATAAGTTATTAGTTACTTATCTAAGTTTATAATCAGTTTATGAACGTGTCTATTTATTGATAATAAGCTATATTGCTAACTTCATTAACACCTTGTTGATAAAGTGCAAAGTTAAAAACTTTATGGATATAAACAGGCTAATTAGTACTGAAAAATCTGTTGAAGTATGCTTGGAAAGTTGAAGCTAACTTTTTTGTATTGTTCATATCCCGTTGCTCTTATACCTTCATTTGAATAATGCAAGAATTAGTTTTCAAAATATATGCTGATTCTTTTGACAGGTTTTAAACCGTTATCAACACCTATGTTAACAAGAAAAGAATTACTTTTGCAACATACTAACAGAAACGACATCATCATGCGAAAATTGAAAATAACCGAGCTGAACCGGATAAGTATAGAAGAGTTTAAAGAAGCTGATAAATTGCCTTTAGTTGTAGTGTTGGACGATATACGGAGTTTGCATAATATCGGTTCTGTGTTTCGTACGGCAGATGCTTTCCGGATTGAATGTATTTATCTGTGTGGAATTACGGCTACTCCTCCCCATCCCGAGATGCATAAGACAGCTTTGGGCGCCGAGTTTACAGTGGATTGGAAGTATGTTAATAACGCAGTTGAAACGGTTGATAACCTCCGGAGTGAAGGATATGTGGTATACTCTGTCGAACAGGCGGAAGGGAGTATCATGTTGGATGAGTTAACACTGGACCGTTCGAAGAAATATGCTGTAGTTATGGGAAATGAAGTAAAAGGAGTGCAGCAGGAGGTTATTGACCATTCGGATGGTTGCATTGAGATTCCCCAATATGGCACAAAACATTCATTGAATGTATCGGTAACAGCAGGAATTGTGATGTGGGATTTATTTAAAAAGTTGAAGTAGACTTGGCTAAATTTTAATCCTATCAATTTTAACAGGTCACTGCGATTATTGCAACAACCGGTCAATGAAGCTATTCCTACGTAGAGAACAATTCAAATAATACTAATTTGGATACTACTGTACGACAGAAAATCAAGGTGGTTTTGGTGTAGGTATAAGGCTGGGGTATCAATGGTGTAGAGATTGACACATGGAATGCTATAACTACCATTTCCGCTAATAATGAAATCAGGGATGTCAATAGTGATAAGAACTGAGAGATAGTTTGGCGAAAGGACGGGAAGCCATAGGAAACTAAGTATTAATATTTTAAACATGAATTCAACAACAAAAACTCATACGCTGTTTTTCTTTGTATTTATATTCTACGCCGTATCATGTACTGCTAAATTAGGGAAACAAACATATACGAATATATATGATTTACATTTTGCTATGCGGTCTGATTCTGCGGTGGTTTATCCGTGGCGGGAGAATGGGGCATATAGTAATTATACTATCCCTACTTATATACAAGATTCAAATCGAAATTTGTTCGCTAAGAAATATTTTAAAGGATTTCCTTTTTCTAAGCGGTTAAGATCAGAGTACGAACAGAGAATTTTGCTTCCCAATAATAACATAAAAGAAGCTGTAATCGGATTTGAAGGTAAAGGTGATAATATAAAACTTGTCTCTATCATCTTGGATGCGATAGGTAAACAGGAAAACATTCTTTTTTCTGACACCTTAAGATTCAGGCCTGACAGTATATTAAGCTTGGTTACCCAAAACATTAATTTGACTAATGCGGAGATGTTAAACGTACGAATTAATGTGGAAGGAGAAATTGATAAGGATGCTTATATTGCTTTCTCTCGATTGGACATACTGATTGACGGTAAGCCTATTGACGAATTTCCTGTTCGAACCCTTTCTCCATTGATAGTAGATAAAAAAATTAATTATACAGGTATAAATGTTGATAGAAAAATAGGATTGGAGCAAATAAATGAAATCAATGATAAAAAGATTATCGGCTTAGGGGAGTCAGTCCACGGGAATGACGGTATAAAAAATTTAGCGTATCAATTGATTATCCAGGCAGTGGAAAGGTTAAATTGCAAATTAGTACTGCAGGAAATGCCCCTCGAACAATCATTTGCCTACAATAGGTTTATACAAGATGACAATTATGAACTTGATTCTTCCTTGGTTATCAACCATGCTACAATTAATTTTTTAAAAAGGTTGCGGAGCTTTAATTCTGGTAAAACGAAAGATTCTAAAGTTAAATTATATGGCATGGATTACAATTCACTTCTTTCTTCTACTCAAAGTTCCGCTATGGATATTTTTGATTTTATTACCGGGCTGAACCAAAAATCGCAGATTCCGGAAGTTGATCAATTATCCCTGCTGTTAATGAAAAAAGATCGTAACTGTGCGATAAACTTTCTTGATATTCATCGAGATAAGATAAAAAAACTTCTTACTGCTGAAGAAATAGAATGTATCTTGCATATTCTGAGGGTTTCAAAGCAAGCCGGAGATGGCGGAATAGAAAGATTCATACGGCGGGATTCCATTATGTTCGTAAATGCAAGATTCTTAATTGACAAGTTCGCCAAAGACGAAAACGTAAAAACGGTAATCTACGGGCATGCGGGACATATTAATCCTATTTCGAGTTATCCTGCCGTACCTTGTATTCCTTTCGGGAGGTATATGCGCAAAGCGTATGGTGAAAGTTACTCTCCTTTGCTATTTCTGATAGGGAGTGGAGAAGCCATGGCATATGATGAAGATTATAACAGGAAAGATAATTGGTTGAGTAGGTCTCCTGAAAACAGTATGGAATATTTTTTAAGTTTTATTAATGACAATGTTTTTTACACCCCCTTAACTGTCGATTTTAATGAATTAACACTGTCTCGACTTCAGGGGAGTCACCATATCCCACAAGAATTTTATCCATTTAACTTATATCAAAGATTTAAAGGCGTGTTTTTCATAAAAAGTACGGATTGTATCCATATGGATGAAAAAGAAATCTCTTTTGAGAAAGCTTCTGATAGGCTTATAATGAAAATAAAACAAAGACAGGAAAAAATAAAGGAGATACACAAGCGGATAGAAAATTTATAAATCAATTTAGATTCATTATTCTAAAATGAAGAATAGATAGCAGATTTTTCCTAATAGATTGACAAGTATTGGTAAGAGAGAACTGTTTTGAGTAGAATTTAAGTACTGTTTTTATAACGAATTTATGTATGATTTCTACAGAATTTATTATTGGCATGCTCAATGGTCCGTTTGTGCAATTTATTAATTTAGTGGTATCAGCACAATATGTTAAAATTAGTTTCTTACGCATCAACGAAATTCGTCAGTTGGAAAATGAGGATGAATTACTTTCTATTGGCAATACAACAATTCTTCCGGAAAAGATTAGAGAATATATATTTTAATACACTGCTAATTCTCCTTATAAATACCGGGAAATAAAAGATTCGGCTTTATAAACCCAGTCGTGGAGAAATAAAAATGGACAAGATGAATGTAAGTCGCATTGTTCAGATTGAGTGGAAGATAAAAGCAGCATCCTTCACAGATACAAGATTAACGAAGAATATCCAGGAGCATGTATCAGAAGTCACTGCCATAACACACTTATAAGATAATATGAATTTGAGAATAACCTATTACTCAAAGTATAGGAAATGAATCTGGAAGGATACATTACAATTGTCCGCTTTCTACCAACAGTATCACTCGTTCGGTTAACTTATCTTCTCCTTCGGGGTCATATTGTTTTTTCAAACTGGCTCCGAAAAGAGCGGCAAATGTCTGATAGAATCCTGCTTTAAAAGGTCCCATAAATGCTTTTACCAGTTCATAAGAACTTTGATGGCTTTGCCGGTCTATCAGCTTTATCAACAGTTTGCCTTGTGCAAAAGAGAGCTTTTTCATTCGTGGAGTATATTGCTCCTTCAGTCCTTTTTCTACCCGTTTGATATGACGTTGGCGGGCTTTTTCGTTGGGCAGGGTCTGTAAGTATTCGTAAGTTTCAATGATGGTGCGGTTAATTTCTCTGGCAATGGGATACACTTTCTTCACGTTTCTCACCAGTTTATAATATTCCATCTGCTCTTTTCTGTTTCTGAATTTTAAAGGCTTGAATATATGAATGGTCGGAATCTGGAAAGCCGGGATTGTATCACCATTATACACACACATAGGTACCAGGTATCCACCGAGATTTGTTTTTTCCTGTGCCAGTGATTCGGAAGAAAACAATACGACGATAGATAACACCAAAAGTCCTATGGTAAGCCTCATATTCATTTTGCAAAAATAAAGGATTAAATTTATATTAATGATTTTCCTTGCAGCATTAACCTATTTAAATTATCTTCGACAATTCGTTTGCTATTTAAAACACAATAATCACACTCGATATGAACGAAAGCATATCTATATTGGGTATATTCCTACTTGTTAATATAATGTTGATAACTTCTACTTGCCATGCTCAGAATCGTTCGGATTATCCTTGGGAAGAGGTGATGGAAAACTTGTCTATATCCGATGAAGAAGGAGATACACGTAATTGGGAGAATGAATTGGAGGAATTAACCGATCTTGTTAACAACCCTGTTAATATAAACTCTGCCACCAAAGAGCAGCTACAGCGGTTTCCTTTTCTTAATGATGTTCAGATTGAGAATTTACTTGCGTACATTTATATTCACGGATCGATGCAGACTGTCTATGAACTTCAGTTAGTGGAGGAGTTGGATCGGCAGACTATTCAATATCTGCTTCCTTTTGTCTGTGTAGAGCCTGTTGATAAGAAAGAGTCTGTTACGTTAAAGCAGATTTTAAAATATGGAAAACATGAAGTGGTGACTCGTATGGATGTGCCTTTGTATAGGCGTAAGGGATATGAGAAAAATTACCTGGGTCCTGCTGTTTATAACTCGGTGAAATACGGATTTCACTATCGGGAAAAAGTTTATGCAGGCATAGTTGCCGAGAAAGATAGCGGCGAACCTTTCGGAGCTTTACATAATAAGCAGGGATACGATTACTACTCTTTCTATCTACTCCTTCATGATATAGGAATACTGAAAACGGGAATTGTAGGAAACTATCGGTTGAATTTCGGTCAGGGACTGGTATTCGGACAAGGTTCTATGTTTGGAAAAACAGTTTATTCTTCGTCTTTCACTTTCAGAAATACAGGGATACGCAGACATGCTTCTACCGATGAATATAATTATTTCCGTGGGAGTGCCATAGCTTTAAAATGGAAACAATGGACACTTTCTATGTTTTATTCACATCGTTCGTTGGATGGAGTGATAAAAGACGGTGAAATTACCTCGATTTATAAAACAGGTTTACATCGAAGCAAAAAGGAAGCTGATAAAATGAATCAATTGGTTATGCAGATGGGCGGAGGAAATATCAGCTATACCGGGAATAGTTATCAACTGGGTATAACCGGTGTTTACTACTGTTTTAACAGGTCTTATGAACCGGAACTTAAAGACTATTCAAAATACAATCTGCATGGTCGTTCTTTTTATAATCTGGGTATGGATTATAAATATCGTTTTCATCGTTTTTCTATACAAGGAGAAGCTGCTTTGGGGATCAGTGGTATGGCTTTTATGAATCAGGTACTTTATTCTCCTTTACAAGATATACGGTTGATGTTGGTTCACCGTTATTATTCACATGATTATTGGGCTATGTTTGCTCATTCATTTAGTGAAGGAAGTAGTGTTCAGAATGAAAACGGATGGTATTTAGCTGCTTCTGTAAATCCTTTCAATCGCTGGACGTTTTTCATTTCTGCCGATCTGTTTTCTTTTCCCTGGTGGAGGTACCGGATAAGTAAGGCTTCGAAAGGAGTGGATCTGTTCTTTCAGGCAGATTACGTTCCGTCGAAAACGGTTGATATGTATGTGAATTACCGTTATAAACGGAAAGAGCGTGATGTGACCGCTACGAAGGGAAAGGTGATTCTGCCTACCTATCATCACCGGCTGCGTTATCGTTTGAACTATTTACCCTGTTCTTCGTTATCTTTCCGGACAACGGTAGATTATAACCATTTTCATTCATCCGGGAAAACGGCGGGGAAAGGTTATCAACTGACGCAAAAGGCCGGATGGAAACTTTCCCGGTTGCCTCTGACAACAGAATTGCAAGGTAGTTATTTCCATACAGACGATTATGATTCACGTATTTATATCTACGAGAAAGGGTTGCTGTATTCTTTTTATACTCCCTCTTTTCAGGGAGAAGGTATTCGACTGGCTATTCATTTTCGCTATGATATGAACAAGCATTGGACAGCAATTGCCAAGCTCGGACAAACTACGTATTTTGATCGTGATGAAATAGGTTCCGGCAACGACCTGATCAGGGGAAATAAAAAAACGGATATACAAATGCAGCTGCGTCTAAAGTTTTAGTAATTTTGTAGAAATTCAAAACAGTTTCTAAGATTAAACAGAATTAAGTATGACTATTATTTTTCCTTCTCCCATATTCGGACCGGTTCATTCACGCCGGTTAGGGGTCTCACTTGGAATAAATTTACTTCCTTCCGACGGAAAAGTATGTTCTTTCGATTGCATTTATTGTGAATGTGGTTACAATGGCGAACATCGTCCTAAATCTTCATTACCGACCCGCGAAGAAGTCCGTATGGCTCTGGAAGATAAATTGAAAGAGATGAAAAGTAACGGACCTGCTCCCGATGTACTGACTTTCGCCGGAAACGGTGAGCCGACTGCTCATCCTCACTTTCCGGAGATTATCAAGGATACACTTGCTTTGCGTGATGCTTACTTTCCGGATGCAAAGGTGAGTGTGCTCAGTAATGCTACTTTTATCAACCGTCCGGCTGTATTCGATGCATTGAATAGGGTGGATAATAATATTTTGAAGTTGGACACGGTGGATGAAGAGTATATTCGGACTGTAGATCGTCCGAACGGACGATACGATCTGAATGGAACAGTCGGACTTTTAAAAGCTTTTAAAGGTAATTGTATCGTGCAGACTATGTTTATGAAAGGAAAATATAAGGGGAAAGATGTGGATAATACTTCTGACAAGTATGTACTTCCCTGGCTGGAAGTTGTGAAGGATATCGCCCCGAGACAGGTGATGATTTATACGATCGATCGGGAAACTCCCGATCAGGACTTGCAAAAAGCTACTCATGAAGAGTTGGATCGTATTGTGACCCTTCTCACGAAAGAGGGGCTTTCGGCATCTGCTTCTTATTGAGAATTATTCTTAAATGTATCATTTATAAAAAAGATTTGGATATGATGAAACCAATTGCTGTCAGCCAACTTAGTGATAATTTCTTTGAAACCATCAGTAAAGAATGGATGCTGGTAACTGCCGGTAATAAAGATGCTTTTAATACCATGACTGCCAACTGGGGTGGTATCGGATTTCTGTGGAATAAACCGGTTGTTTATGTTTTCATTCGCCCGGAAAGATATACGTTCGGCTTTATGGAGAAAAGTGATTATTTCACTCTTTCTTTTTTAGGGGAGGAGAATAAAAGTATTCATAAAATATGTGGTTCTAAGTCGGGACGTGAGGTGGATAAGATCAAAGAGACCGGATTGAAACCGATGATTACCGAGAAAGGCAACGTTCTGTTTGAACAAGGAAGGTTGAGTCTGGAATGCCGGAAATTGTATACCGATGTGCTGCGGAAAGAAAATTTTCTGGATCCGTCTGTGTATGAACAATGGTATACTACACATGGAGGTTTGCATCATGTGTATGTGGCAGAGATTACAAGTGCATGGATAAAGGATAAATCTTAATAGCTTAATTTATGAAAAACAATTGTCTGATATGTTCCTTATTGTTTGCTTCCGGAATTCAGAATACTTGGGGAGCTCAAATAACAGACCGTAAAGCGAATCCTGATAAAGCGAAACCCAATATAATTCTGATTATGTGTGATGATATGGGGTTTTCTGATTTATCGTGTTATGGCGGAGAAGTACACACACCTCATATTGATTTTCTGGCGGAAAACGGGATACGTTTCAGTCAATTTAAAAATACGGGACGCAGTTGCCCCAGCCGGGCGGCTTTGCTGACTGGTAGATATCAACACGAAGTGGGTATGGGCTGGATGACTGCTGTGGATGAACATCGTCCGGGATACAGAGGACAGATATCGGACCGGTATCCTACAATCGCAGAGGTATTTAGTGAAAATGGGTACCACACTTATATGAGCGGTAAATGGCATGTTACCGTTGAAGGAGCATTTACCCAACCTAATGGAAGCTATCCGGTTGAACGGGGATTTGAGAAATATTACGGTTGTCTTTCGGGAGGCGGTAGCTATTATACTCCCAAACCGGTATTTTCGGGTTTGCAGCGCATTACGGAATTTCCGAAAGACTATTATTATACCACAGCCATAACCGATTCTGCCGTTAGTTTTATCCGTCAACATCCGGCTGATGAACCTATGTTCATGTATTTGGCTCACTATGCTCCTCATCTGCCCCTTCAGGCTCCAAAAGAGAGAGTAGAGGCTTGTCGGGAAAGGTATAAAGCGGGATATGACGTATTGCGTAAACAACGCTTCGAACGGATCTGTCGCAATGGCTTAATCGACACTAAAGGAGAACTTCCGGTATTTGAAAAAGAGTTTGGAGGAAAACGTCCCGCATGGAATAGTCTTACTCTGCAGCAGCAGGAACGATGGATTACGGAAATGGCTACTTATGCTGCCATGATTGAAATTATGGACGATGGTATCGGAGAAGTAATAAAAGCCACTAAGGAAAAAGGTATATTTGATAATACCATATTTTTATTCTTAAGTGATAACGGTGCTACCAATGAAGGCGATATGATCACGCAGTTGCGTGCAGATTTGAGTAATACTCCATTTCGCAGTTATAAGCAATGGTGTTTTCAGGGAGGTACAAGTGCTCCTCTGATTATCATGTACGGAGGCGGACAACCTGATGGAAAAAAGGGAGCGGTTCGTCACGAATTTACACATATTATCGATCTGTTTCCCACTTGTCTGGATATGGCTTCTATTGAATATCCCCGGGAATTTCGAAATCATGCCATTGATGCTCCTGGAGGTAGAACGATTCTTCCGGCATTGAAAGGAAAAAAATTATCGAAAAGAGATTTGTTTTTTGAACATCAAACCTCCTGTGGCATTATATCCGGAGACTGGAAGTTGGTTCGGGCTAATGGTAAGCAGCCGTGGGAACTGTTTAACCTGTTACAAGATCCGTTTGAACAGAATGATTTATCTGCCCGTTATCCGGATAGAGTGAAAACATTGGAAAAAAAGTGGAATCAATGGGCAGAAAAACAACAGATATTTCCTTTTGAATACAGGCCATGGACTAAGCGTATCAATTATTATAAATCCCTGTATCCTGATCAATCCGGAAAGGATTTATGATCCCAACCGTTATTTCAGACCATGAAGATGTGTTGAAAACACTGCAAATTTCACAGATTTAATAATCATTTCTATGTTAGTCTGTGAAATTTGCGGTAGCGGGCTATAGTAATTTTTTTCTTTTCAGATACATCCAATATCCCGTGACAGGTAATGAAGTTCCTATCAGGGCAGCGATAAAAGTGATGATCTTTGAAAACATTCCCGCATAGGTGCCAAAATGTAAAGCACGTACTATTTTCCAGATAGGTGCTCCGCGTTTTACTTCCACATCAAAGATAAAACTTACGATGTCTCTGTACCATTGAAATGACCACATTAATCCGGTGAGTGCACATACTAATAAGATAAGTGCTGCATATAATCCCAGTACAGAGTGTAAATCGAACATTAACCTTCTTCTGCCTTTTTGATGTTCTATAATCAACCGGCTTTTCTTCCACTTGCGCGGCCAGTATACTGTAAGTCCGCTGATCAGGATAAAGATGAAAAAAAGGGTAGAAATACCTACTATCATTTTGCCTGTCGTCCGGGTATCATCCATAAGCCACCGATGAAGCTTCATCACGATCATCAGAGGACTTTCCCGGATGGAGTCATGTCCCATCATTGTCAGAAGCTCTTCTTTGAATACAAGGATGGCACCTGTAAAACAAATGATGCTGATCAGGACTCCTGCCGGTAATGAAAGCCATAAGTGAATATAACGGCAATATCTTTTTATCTTCATTTAAAAACGGTAAGAGATTATTGCTGAGAAATTACGTGGATCGATCTGGTTGATGTATCCTCCACGATAGTAAGAATTATATCCTAATGCGTCGAACAAATTGTTCAGGTATACACGGGCAGTAAACTTGTGGATACTATAGGCCAACTGGGCGTTTATTGTAGTATAACCGGGCATGTCAAAAGGCTTTTCGTTGGTCATGGAACCGTGTCCGTCCGGTTTGATTGCAAAATCATTCACAGGACGTTTACCTACGAAATAGACTCCTATACCGGCTGATAGTCTTTTTAATACTCCTTTGTCAAATCGGTATTGAATCCATCCGTTAGCAGTATGTTTAGGGGTATTCATCGGGGCTGAGCCATTTTTAAAGGCCGGGCTGTTTTCGTATTTTGCATCCAGATAAGCGTAACCCATCATTACTTGGAGGTTTTCAAGTATACTTCCGCTTAATTCGGTTTCAATACCTTTCCTTTTCAGACTTCCCGCTTTATCAAAATAACCGGTAGGTTGCGTAGTTCCCGGATGATAAGTACTATAAGAGAGGTTTTTAGTAAGGATATCGAAATATGTCAGATTAAAGCGCAGGCGGTTATTCAGCCAGTCAGACTTGATGCCTACCTCAAATTGGCGGGTATTCGACGGACCTATTTCGTCTCCGTTCTCCATTCGTCTGGCCGCATGAAGGAGGCTGGTAGTGGTTGTATATGAACCGAACAAATTAATGTTCTTTATAGGAGTCAACATGATGCCCAACATCGGATTCCAGGCATCTCCGGTAGTGGGACCTGCACTTGTATCGTCCTGGCTGCTGATATAACTGTACCTCAGTCCCAGAATAGCCTTTATATACTTATTAAAAGTCATTACTTCCTGTGCCATTATTCCATAACTTGAAGAATTGGATTCTACCGGGGGCTCGGGAACAAATTTAACCGCAACAGGTAGCACATTCGAGATACTCGGGGCCAGTACGTTGATAGTGTCTATATTGACAGGGGTATAATTGGTGATCGACAGATCGGTGTTTTTGTAGTCGAATCCCAATTGGAATGTATGTTTAACAGGACCGGTGAAAATGTCTCTGCCGATAAAGTCAAGCTGGAAAGTTGAGTTGCGGTCATCGCGTAATGAACGTGAAATCGTTCTTCTACGCATGTTATATTCTTTATTGACTACGGTTTTTACGGAAGTACTTGTATTATCCACTTTATATGAAGAGCCGAAGTATGCTGCCCGCACACTGATATTATCTGTCAGCTGGCGGGTGATGCGTGCGGCATAAGTCAGCGTCTTGTTGTTTACATTATCGTTTTTGAATCCCAGGAATTTGTTGTGTGGCATGTCGTAGAGATTCTCTTCCGTATCTTTCGATAGATTGACTGAACTGGTATAAGGAGTACGGTTATCATTCAGATAATCCATTTCTATGGTAATGCTTGTTTTGTCGTCCGGACGCCATTCTAATGAAGGGTTGATGTATACTCGATTGGAATGGATGACCGGGCGATAATTATCCGAACGTTCGAAGGCACCGTTCATACGGAAAGCGATCGTCTGATTTTTATCCAGAACGGACTGTACGTCGAATGTGGGACGGAACAATCCCCAGCTGCCTGCACGCAAAGATACTTCTCCTTCATTGGTGAACTTGGGTGTTTTGGTTACTACGTTGATTACTCCGCCGGCACTTCCGAGATCGTTTCCGATACCTTGTGTGACGGCTGCAGAACCCTTAATAACCTGTACACTTTCTACTCCCTGCATTTCGGATAAAGCAGATCCGGTACGGAAATCGGAATCTATCCGGACTCCATTCTTTAAAATAGGTACTCCCCGGTATCCGCGGATGGACATACTTTCTCTTACTCCGCCATACGATCCGAAAAGAGTAACTCCGGGTACATTTTTTGTAACATCGATTACGGTGAGTGCTCCCTGTTCGGCAATCGATTTTTCTGAGATTACAGAAATACTCTGTATCTGTTCACTGGGGCGTAATGGCATGCGGGTGATGGCATCCAGTTTTTTCGGTTGTTTATATCGTTCTCCGAATACTTCTACAGTCGATAGCAAATTCTCGTCCGGTAAAAGTGTAAAAGAGAGCTGTGCTACACTTCTTGAAGTGAGATCAACAGTACGCGTCTGAGTGACATATCCCACAAAACTGATATTTATCTTGTAAACTTTATGAGCCAGATTGCGCAAAATAAAACGGCCTTCACTATTGGTTGTTGTTCCGATGGTGGTTCCTTCTATTTGGACAGTGGCCGAAGCCAATGGTGTATCTGTTTCATCGTAGACTACTCCACGGATGGTGGGTACTCTATCGGCGGACTCTGATTCTGTGGCAAAAAGTAACGATGGGAATATTAGTAAAACTAATACAAGCAGGGCACTATACATTTGCTTCATACATTTAACGGCATTAAATTAATATTAAAAATTAGCGAGCCGCAAAGGTATGTGTACATGAAAGAGTCTACAATACCTATAAAAAGGTATAATGCAACACAAAATCCATAGAATTGGTGATTATTAAAAATAAGGAAAGCGGATGAAAGTGACCTCCGTCCACTTCCACCCGCCTGTTGTGTGCAGATAGTATCAGATTATAAATTCATAATTTCTTTGGCTCTGTCCAGTGCTACATTAATGTTCGGACAGATGTTTTGTTTTCCCAGTAATTCATAGAAGCCGGATTTCTCAAGCGTGTTGTGCACTTTTTCATTTACTCCCGAGAGCACAATGGTGATCTTTTCTTTTTGAGACATTTTGCAGAGGCTGGTCAGGTTATGAATACCGGTTGAATCGATAAATGGAACTTTACGCATACGTATGACGCGTACTTTGGGACGGTCGCCCAGTTGTGCCATTGTCTCTTCAAATTTGGTTGCGATGCCGAAAAAGTACGGACCATTAATCTCATATACCTCCACTCCCGCAGGTATTATCAGATGTTCTTCGCACACCGCGATGTCCAGTTCGTCATTCGGATCTATTTCGTCTTTGATGACAGATATTTCGGTAGTTTCCATTACACGGCGCATGAACAGGATGCAGGCAATCACCAGGCCTACTTCGATGGCGATAGTCAGGTCGAAGATGATGGTGAGGAAAAAAGTGATAAGCAGTACTGTTACATCCGATTTGGGATTTTTCAGTAATGCCTTGAAAGTGCGCCATTCGCTCATGTTATAAGATACGATAACCAATACTCCTGCCAGACATGCCATTGGGATGTACTGTGCCAAAGGCATCAGGAAAAGGAGGATCAGCAATAAAACTACAGCATGGATTATACCGGCCACCGGTGTTTTACCGCCATTATTGATGTTTGTCATTGTACGGGCGATGGCTCCGGTAGCAGGAATACCACCAAATAACGGTGTGATAAGGTTGGCTGTTCCCTGGGCAATCAGTTCGGTGTTTGAATCGTGCTTATCGCCCGTTACACCATCGGCTACGGTTGCTGACAATAACGATTCGATTGCTCCCAAAACGGCAATGGTAATAGCTACCGGAAACAAGTCCTTGATGGCCTCCCAATTGAGTGCAGGCATGGTCGCGTCAGGTAATTCGGATTTGATTGTAAAACGGTCGCCAATGGTATCGATGGTGTCAATACCGGCGTATGTTTTCAATAAATATACTACTGCCGTTACTACAATGATGGCAATAAGGGAACCCGGAATTTTCTTTGAGAACCGGGGGGTAATGGCAATAATGATGATACTGGCAATACTCACAATAGTGTTCCACCAATTGATTGTATCGAAATGGCGGAAATAAATCATCCATTTTCCGATAAAGTCTCCCGGTACTTTCTCTCCACCAAAGTTTAATCCGAAAATATCAGCAATCTGTGTTGTGAAAATGGTGACGGCTATACCGCTGGTAAAACCTACAATAATCGGGTAAGGAATAAATTTAATAATTGCGCCCAATTTAAAAACTCCCAATAAGATAAGGAGTATGCCGGCCATCAGGGTAGCTACAATCAATCCTGCTTCTCCGTATTGCTGGATGATGCCATAAATGATGACAATGAATGCTCCGGTAGGTCCTCCGATCTGTACTTTGCTTCCTCCGAGCAGCGAGATGATGAACCCCGCAATAATAGCCGTGATAATTCCCTTTTCGGGTGATACGCCTGATGCGATACCAAATGCGATGGCCAGAGGCAAGGCTACGATACCTACAATGATACCTGCCATCAAATCGGCCATAAACGTTTCTTTAGAGTAGTTCTTCAAGGCTGAGAATAACCTTGGTTTGAAATCAAACACTTTCATTTTTTTCTTTACTTATATATAATGTGATAAATGTCGTTATAATCCTTGTTTTGCAAAGTCGAGGTTGCAAAATTACATAAAATAAATGGTAATAAGATGTTTTTGAACATCTTATTTATTTTTGATCAGTTTTGTCTATATTGCAATAGATATTATTAATGAATAAAATTCCGGGTTTTGTGAACTAAATCCTTATATTTGCGTTGTTAATAAAGGCAAGTAACCGACAAACGTAATTACCAATCTAAAATATATCAGATTATGACTAAAAGTATTAAAGGCACTCAGACAGAAAAGAATTTGCTGACATCATTTGCAGGTGAATCACAGGCAAGAATGCGTTACACTTATTTTGCAAGCGTGGCTAAAAAAGAAGGTTACGAACAGATTGCAGCTATCTTTACAGAGACTGCCGATCAGGAAAAAGAACATGCAAAACGTATGTTTAAGTTCCTTGAAGGGGGTATGGTTGAAATCACTGCAAGTTATCCTGCTGGTGTTATCGGCAACACTCTTCAGAATCTGCAGGCTGCCGCAGCAGGCGAACATGAAGAATGGTCTATGGATTATCCTCATTTTGCAGATGTTGCAGAGCAGGAAGGTTTCCCGATGATCGCCGCTATGTATCGTAATATCTCTATTGCGGAAAAAGGTCATGAAGAAAGATACCTTGCTTTCGTGAAGAACATTGAAGTTGCATCTGTATTTGCCAAAGAAGGAGAAGTTATATGGCAGTGCCGTAACTGTGGTTATATTGAAGCAGGTAAGGAAGCTCCTGAGGTATGTCCTGCATGTCTGCACCCACAAGCATATTTCGAAATTAAGAAAGAAAATTATTAATAGAATCAGACTGTATTTTGGAGAAAGGTGGAGCTGTTTAATTATGGCTCCACCTTTTTTCTATGCATTAATAATACTGTTTCTTTATTTACCGGCGTGTGGATAGTCAACCGTGTAGTGCAGACCACGGCTCTCTTTACGTTCCATAGCCATGCGCATAATCAGATAACCCACATTAATCATATTGCGCAGTTCACATATTTCTTTAGATGCCACGCTGCGTTTGAACAGGCTTTCGGTCTCTTCGTATAGGATATCCAGGCGGTCCCAAGCGCGTTTCAACCGGAGATCGCTACGGACAATACCAACATAAGTGCTCATAATTTGATTTACTTCTTTCATACTTTGAGTAATAAGTACCATTTCTTCCGGTGAGCGGGTACCTTCATCATTCCATTCCGGAATCTCTTCGTTATAAGAATATTGGTCAATCACCGATAAACAATGTTTGGCGGCAGCATCTGCGTAAACCACTGCTTCTATCAACGAGTTTGAGGCTAACCGGTTGCCTCCATGCAAACCTGTACACGAACATTCGCCGGCAGCGTACAGACGTTCAATAGAGGATTGGGCGTTCAAGTCTACCTTAATACCTCCACACAGGTAGTGTGCGGATGGTGCCACGGGAATATATTCTTTGGTAATGTCGATTCCTAAGCTGAGGCATTTCTCGTATATGTTAGGAAAATGTTTTTTGGTTTCTTCAGGATCTTTGTGTGTTACGTCCAGATAAACATGGTCGTCCCCACGATTTTTCATTTCATTGTCAATGGCACGTGCCACGATATCACGGGGTGCCAAAGATAAACGTGGATCATATTTTTGCATGAATTCTTTTCCGTCCATTGTGCGGAGCACACCGCCATATCCACGCATTGCTTCCGTAATAAGGAAAGAAGGACGGTCGCCCGGATGGTAAAGAGCTGTCGGATGGAATTGTACGAACTCCATGTCTTTTACGGTTCCTTTAGCCCGGTATACCATGGCGATACCGTCTCCGGTCGCTACAAGCGGATTGGTAGTGGTCTGGTAAACAGCCCCCACTCCACCTGTTGCCATTAGTGTCACTTTGGCCAGATATGTATCCACTTTACCTGTTCGGGGATCGAGTATATAAGCTCCGTAGCATTTTATGTCCGGTGTCTGGCGGGTGACAGTTACTCCTAAATGGTGTTGTGTCAGGATTTCTATGGCAAAATGATTTTCAATTACCGTAATATTGGGATGTTGTTGTACAGCTTGAATCAAACTGTCTTGAATTTCAGCGCCGGTATTATCTTTATGGTGTAAAATACGAAATTCCGAATGACCGCCTTCCCGGTGTAGATCGAACTCCCCTTTTTCATTTTTGTCGAAGTTTACACCCCAGCTGATCAGTTCTTGTATTTGCGCAGGAGCCTCACGCACGACTTTCTCTACAGCAGTACGGTCGCTGATCCAGTCACCGGCAATCATTGTGTCTTCAATATGTTTCTCGAAATTGTCTACCAGCAGATTGGTCACTGAGGCCACTCCTCCTTGCGCAAAATAAGTGTTTGCTTCTTCCAGCCCACTTTTGCAAACAAGGGCAACTTTTCCTTTATGTGCCACTTTTAGGGCAAAACTCATTCCGGCGATACCGGAACCGATTACGAGGAAATCGAACTTTTTAACCATAAGTTTTAGTGTTTATCACCGCAAAGCTACAAAATAAGTTTTTTCGTTGTGCTTTTCGTTGCCATTAATTCATAATTTTACTAACTTTCCGCCAAAAATCTGACAAAATGAACCGTATTTTTCATGCTCGCATTGTCTGGTACCAGTATTTTCTGCTGGTTGTATTGGGCATTAATGCTTTTGGTTTCTTATGGTGTAAGAATATTATATTGGCTACTTTGATGATGTTGTTTCTGATTGTTATCATCGAACAGATCATACATACAGTTTATACTGTTACCACTGACGGTTTGCTGATACTTAACTATGGGCGGTTTATCCGTAAGAAAACTATTCCCATAGCAGAAATTACTTCAGTCCGCAAAGTCCATTCTATGAAATTCGGAAGTTTTGCAGTGACAAACTATTTATTGATAGAATATGGAAATGGAAAATATGCTTCTGTACTTCCGGTGAAAGAAAAGGAATTTATAGAACTGATTGAAAAAACAAGAAACTTAATTTAGTAAGCTATGAAATACCAGGTTATTATTATCGGCGGGGGACCTGCCGGTTACACTGCTGCCGAAGCAGCTGGAAAAGCAGGTTTAAGCGTGTTGCTTTTTGAGAAACAGAATTTAGGAGGAGTTTGTTTAAACGAAGGGTGTATACCTACAAAAACATTGCTCTATTCGGCAAAGACATATGATGGGGCTAAACATGCCTCAAAGTATGCTGTAACAGTTTCTGAGGCTTCGTTTGATCTTTCGAAGATCATTGCTCGTAAGTCGAAGGTAGTACGCAAGTTGGTTTTGGGGGTTAAATCAAAATTAACGTCTAATAATGTTACTATCATAAATGGAGAAGCAACAATCTTGGACAAAAACAAAATCTGCTGTGGCGAAGAAATCTATGAATGTGATAACTTAATTCTTTGCACAGGATCCGAGACTTTCATTCCTCCTATTTCCGGAATCGATACGGTAAATTATTGGACACATCGGGAAGCATTAGACAATAAGGAATTGCCCGCTTCGCTTGCTATCGTAGGTGGTGGAGTGATTGGTATGGAGTTTGCATCATTCTTCAACAGTCTGGGTGTGAAAGTGACCGTCATTGAAATGATGGACGAGATCTTGGGAGGCATGGATAAAGAGCTTTCTGCTCTGTTGCGTGCTGACTATGCCAAACGGGGCATTACATTTCTGTTGAGTACTAAAGTAGTCTCGTTGGCACAATCAGAGGAGGGGGTCTTAGTTTCTTATGAGAATGCAGATGGTGCCGGAAATGTGACTGCGGAGAAATTGCTAATGAGTGTAGGTCGCCGTCCGGTAGCAAAAGGTTTCGGACTTGAGAACCTGAATCTTCAACGGACAGAGCGCGGAAGTATTTTAGTAAACGGGCAGATGGAAAGTTCATTGCCCGGAGTATATGTATGTGGGGATTTAACCGGATTTTCTTTATTGGCACATACGGCAGTTCGTGAAGCGGAAGTAGCCGTACATGCAATTCTCGGTAAAACAGATACAATGAGTTATCGTGCTATTCCCGGTGTAGTGTATACCAATCCTGAAATAGCCGGAGTCGGGCAAACAGAAGAGTCGCTTATTGCGAAAGGTATTGCTTATCGTGCTGTAAAGCTTCCTATGGCATATTCTGGACGTTTTGTTGCCGAAAATGAAGGGGTAAACGGTGTATGTAAAGTATTGCTTGGAGATGATGATACGATTTTGGGAGCACATGTTTTAGGCAATCCGGCTTCTGAAATTATCACATTAGCAGGTATGGCCATAGAAATGAAACTAAAAGCGGCCGAATGGAAGAAGATTGTTTTTCCCCATCCTACTGTTGCCGAAATATTCCGTGAAGCATTGTAAGAGTTACAAGTTGTAAACTACGGGTTATAAGTATCATGCGTATAATGGCGTAATTACTCGTAACCCGTAATTTATGACTTGTCATTCGTTGTTTATAAGCATTATGAAGAAACTGAATTTATTTATTTTATTCTCTTTTTGTTTTTCAATTATTATCCGGGGGCAGGTAGATTTCGCCGCAATTGATTCACTTATTAAGAAGGAATTGCCCCAAGGTTCCGAAGTTGGTATTTCCGTGTATGATCTGACTGCAAAGAAATCACTCTATACATACCGTGATGCCAAGCTTTCGCGTCCGGCATCTACCATGAAACTCTTAACTACTATAACCGCGCTTGCCCGGCCGGATGCAGATGAACCTTTCCGGACCGAAGTGTGGTATAAAGGTACTATAGAACATGATACGCTCCGCGGAGACATTTATGTGATTGGCGGATTCGACCCGGAGTTTGACGATGAAGGTATGAATGCATTGGTGGAGGAAGTGATAACTTTTCCTTTTTCAGTATTGAAAGGGAGAATCTATGGAGATATATCGATGAAAGATTCTCTTTATTGGGGAAGCGGTTGGGCATGGGATGATACTCCCTATTCTTTTCAGCCTTATTTGTCGCCATTGATGTATCATAAAGGTGTAGTGAAAGTAACGGCTGTACCGGGAACGATACGTGGTGACTCGGCGCGCCTGAGTTTTGAACCATCGTCCTCTTATTATACTGTGATCAATGAAACTGAGACACGTACTCCTTCTGCCGGTAAGTTTTCTGTTTCGAGAGGATGGTTAGAGAATAAAAATAATCTTATTGTCAGTGGAAATGTAGAGAATAGAAGAATTGGTGATGTGAATGTGTATTCTTCGCAGGACTTCTTTCTGCATACCTTTGCCGAGCGTTTACGCAATAGGGGGATAGAGATTTCGGAGCAGTATGCTTTCGACAGCTTTCAGCCCGACAGCCTTTCTACCCGCATGGCACGTTGGGAATGTCCCGTTCAGAAAGTAGTAGACCAGATTATGAAAGAAAGTGATAACTTGAGTGCGGAAGCATTACTTTGCCGTTTAGGAGTACAAGCTACAGGCAAAAAGCAAGTTTCGGCTAAAGACGGGATCGATGAGATCCATCGGCTGATTAAAGATTTGGGGCATGATCCGGACAATTATAAAATAGCTGATGGTTGTGGATTGTCAAATTACGATTACCTCTCTCCTGCCCTGTTGGTTGATTTTTTGAAGTTTGCTTATTCGAGAACGGATATTTTTCGGAAGCTCTATAAAGCTCTTCCGGTTGCAGGTATTGATGGAACACTTAAGAATCGTATGAAAAAAGGGTCGGCATTTAAGAATGTACATGCCAAAACGGGATCTTATACTGCCATTAACACATTAGCCGGTTACCTAAAGATGGCTAACGGTCATCAGGTGGCCTTTGCCATTATGAACCAAAATGTATTGTCGGCAGCCAAAGCAAGGAATTTTCAAAATAAAGTATGCGAAATACTGGTAAATTGTAAATGATGAACGATGAACACTTTGTAGAAGTCACAGTCGGTTCATCGTTCATCGTTCATCGTTTATTTTTCGTATTCTGCCCAGTTCACGTTTTTCATATCTCCGCTTTTAGCCAGTTCGGCATGCATTCCCAAAGCGGCTTGAATGGCGTGAGGAGTCTGTGACTTATTACCGGCCAGTTTCAGATAATCCCATAAGATTTGTTTGTAATCCGGGTGTGCACAGTTTTCGATGATTGCCTGTGCTCTTTCCTTCGGACTTTTGCCACGCAAATCGGCTACTCCCTGTTCGGTAATAACGATATTAACGGAGTGCTCACTGTGATCCAGATGAGAAACCATCGGAACGATGGAACTGATTTTGCCTTCTTTAGCCACTGACGGACAAGTAAAGATGGAAATATAAGCATTGCGTGTAAAATCGCCCGAGCCGCCGATACCGTTCATCATCTTGGTTCCACCGATATGGGTAGAGTTTACGTTACCATAAATATCTGCTTCAATGGCGGTATTGATAGAGATGATTCCTAAACGGCGGACTACTTCCGGACTGTTAGAGATTTCAGACGGACGGAGAATCAGTTTATCACGGAAGAAGTCCATGTCGTCATAAATGCCTTGCAGACAGTCATTGGTTACGGTCAGTGAGCAGGCACTTCCGAATTTTACACGACCTTCACGGATTAATCCGATCACAGAGTTTTGGATAACTTCGGTATACATTTCGAAAGCAGGGATTGTTTTATCGCGTCCCAAGGCTCCTAAAACTGCGTTGGCGATGTTACCTACTCCCGATTGTAACGGAAGGAATGTGGAAGGAATAATGCCACGTTTCATGTCGGCAGCCAGGAAGTCGGCCACATTCTGACCAATCTTATCAGTAATAGGATCGGCAGCCGCAAATGAACGGGCTTCATCCGGCCAGTTTGTTTCTACGATACCTACAATCTTTTTCGGGTCGACTTGTATATAAGGTAGTCCGACGCGGTCACTCGGTTTGTAGATTGGAATTTCACGACGGTAAGGCGGGTCGAGCGGTTCGTACACGTCATGCATTCCCATCATATTTTTGCTATGTGCACTGTTCAACTCAATGATGATCTGATCGGCCAGTCGGCAGACGGTTGGTGCAATTCCACCGGCAGCTGTCAGATAGATTTTTCCATCCGGAGTCACTTCACAAGCTTCGATGATAGCTACATTCACTTTTCCCATGAATCCGTAGCGCACTTCTTGTGCCATTTGTGAAAGGTGAATGTCATTATAGGCAATCTCACCGTTATTCACTGCTTTACGGAAATCGGGATTGGTTGTGTAAGGGGCACGATAACGGATAGCCTTTACACGTGATAATATACCATCACATGAGTCGCCGGTAGAAGCTCCGGTAAAGATGCCGATCTGGAAAGGGTTTCCTTTTGCATGTTCCGCTTCCGCTATTTTCGCTATTTCGGAAGTGACAGCTTTGGCCGTTCCTGCGGGGGTAAAACCGCTGAGGCCGATGTTATAGCCATGTTTTACAAGGCTGGCAGCTTCTGCTGCAGAAATGGATTTGAATGCCATAATTATAGTATTATTTTCGTGTTAGGAATAATCTTTCAATATTTTCTATTCAGAATTTCGGACCAGATAATGGCTTTTCGGGCTTCTTCAGCCGAGCGAATGGTAAATTCCGGATCATCTGTCGGGGATGTTTCCATTTTCGGAGGAATTGTTTTATTTTTCTTCACTTCCGCTTTCGGAGGGAGCGGTTGGGAACGGAATGTTTGATGTTTTCGCGGTGTTTGAAGGACTTCGGCCTCTTCCGTATCCGGAATGGGTACGAAAGGTTTTTGGGCAGATCTTTCCGTTTTGCTCTTTTTGATCTGTCTGATAAGAGGTAATGCGAAAACAGCCATAATGACGAGGACTTTTAAAATATCATCCATAGTACTTTTATTTTCTACAGTCCGCCAAAGTTATACATTTAATCTGATTGATACCAATATTTTGGCATGAAAAAAGGGCAGCTTCACAGCTCCCCTTAATTTTTTTAACCTAAACCTTAACTATGAAAAAATCTAATGTTTCTTTCATTGCACAAATGTGTGAAATAAAATTAATAGTGCCAAATCCTTACGCCATAAATGTTTGTTCTATTAACATAAATTATCCTTTTGCCTCTGAATCGATAAGCAAAAGTGTTATTTTGGTTTCATTTCACAACTTTTTGAGGATGAAGCTGTATCTTTGCAGGTACAAATTTAAATTCTGAATTTATGAACGAATTGACGGGAGCGGACTTTAAATCCGCAACTGCTGATGACAACAAGAAGTTGTTTATCGAGACTTATGGCTGCCAGATGAATGTGGCCGATAGTGAAGTAATTGCCTCTGTGATGCAAATGGCCGGTTATTCGGTTGCCGAAACGCTGGAAGATGCTGATGCGGTATTTATGAATACTTGCTCTATCCGTGACAATGCCGAGCAGAAGATTCTGAATCGTCTGGAGTTTTTTCATTCGATGAAGAAAAAGAAGAAGCATCTGATTGTAGGCGTGTTGGGATGTATGGCCGAGCGAGTGAAAGATGATTTGATTGAACATCATCATGTAGATCTTGTAGTGGGGCCGGATGCTTATTTGACTCTTCCGGAACTGATCGCTTCTGTGGAAGCGGGTGAGAAGGCAATGAATGTAGAACTTTCGACTACGGAAACCTATCGGGATGTGATTCCTTCACGTATCTGCGGTAACCATATCTCCGGATTTGTATCCATCATGCGTGGTTGCAATAACTTCTGCACCTATTGTATAGTGCCTTACACCCGTGGTCGTGAACGCAGCCGGGATGTGGAAAGTATTCTGAACGAAGTGGCCGATCTGGTATCAAAAGGTTACAAAGAGATTACTTTGTTGGGGCAGAATGTAAACTCTTATCGTTTTGAGAAGGAGGGAGGAGAAGTGGTTACCTTCCCAATGTTGCTTCGTGTGGTAGCTGAGGCGGCGCCGGATGTACGTATCCGTTTCACAACTTCGCATCCCAAAGATATGAGTGATGAAACTTTGGAGGTGATTGCACAAGTGCCTAATGTATGTAAACACATTCACCTTCCCGTGCAAAGCGGTAGCTCGCGCATTCTTAAGTTGATGAATCGTAAATATACGCGTGAATGGTATCTGGATCGTGTATCGGCTATTAAGCGTATTGTTCCCGATTGCGGGCTTACTACGGATATATTCTCCGGTTTCCACTCTGAGACAGAGGAAGATCATCAGGAGTCACTTTCGCTGATGGAGGCTTGTGGCTATGATGCGGCATTTATGTTTAAATATTCCGAGCGTCCCGGTACTTATGCATCTAAACATCTGGAAGACAATGTTCCCGAGGAGGTAAAAGTCCGTCGTCTGAATGAAATAATTGCTTTACAGAATCGTTTGTCTGCTGAATCCAATACCCGCTGTATCGGAAAGACCTATGAAGTATTGGTAGAAGGTGTTTCGAAACGTTCGCGCGATCAGTTGTTCGGCCGTACCGAGCAGAACAGGGTGGTTGTATTCGATCGTGGTACTCACCGGATAGGCGATTTTGTGAACGTAAGAATTACGGAAGCCAGTTCTGCCACGCTGAAAGGTGAAGAAGTTTTTGGATAATCCGTAGTTTTGCATATAAAATAAAAGGTGTAGTCATTGAGAACGTATGGCTACACCTTGTTTGTTATATGGCTACAATGTTTTATCTTTGTGCGTACCTTAGAAAATAGAACACCATGAAGAACAAACTATTTATTTTAATTGCACTCTGCATTTCAATCCATGTTTTAGCTCAAGAACCTAAAAAGGAAATTCCTTTAAAATATGGTGCCACTAACATCGGCAAGCGTCAGGACGAAGCTATGAAGCGGTTTCGCGACAATCGTTTGGGAGAATTCATTCACTGGGGACTGTATGCCATTCCCGGTGGCGAATGGAAAGGTAAAGTATATAATGGAGCTGCCGAATGGCTCAAGTCGTGGGCTCAAGTTCCTGCTTCTGAATGGCTGGGGCTGATGAAACAATGGAATCCGGTAAAATTTGATGCACGCCAATGGGCGAGAATGGCCAAAGAGATGGGAGTAAAATACGTCAAGATAACAACGAAACATCACGAAGGATTCTGTCTCTGGCCGAGCCGGTATAGTGAATATACCGTAGCGCAGACTCCATTTAAGAAAGATATCTTAGGCGAGTTGGTAAAAGCCTACAATGATGAAGGTATCGACGTGCATTTCTACTTTTCGGTAATGGATTGGAGCCATCCGGATTATCGTTATGAGATTTCATCGAAAGAAGATAGCGTTGCTTTCAGCCGTTTTCTCACTTTCACCGATAATCAGTTGAAGGAATTGGCTACCCGCTATCCGACGGTTAAGGACTTTTGGTTCGACGGCACTTGGGATGCAAGTATTAAGAAGAATGGTTGGTGGACGGCTCATGTAGAGCAGATGTTGAAGAATCTTGTGCCGGGAGTCACTGTCAATAGCCGGCTTCGTGCCGATGATTATGGCAAGAGACACTTCGATAGCAATGGCTGTCTTATGGGAGATTATGAATCGGGGTACGAACGTCGTCTTCCTGATCCGGTGGAGGACTTGCAGGTGACTAAATGGGATTGGGAAGCTTGTATGACCCTTCCCGAAAATCAGTGGGGATATCATAAGGATTGGTCGCTGAGTTATGTCAAGACTCCGGTAGAAGTAATCGACCGTATTGTGCATGCTGTATCGATGGGAGGGAATATGGTAGTCAATTTCGGTCCTCAGGCCGATGGTGATTTCCGTTCGGAAGAGAAGGAGTTGGCTGTAGCTTTGGGTAAATGGATGAAGAAGTATGGTGAGTGTATTTATGGCTGTGGCTATGCCGGATGGGATAAACGAGACTGGGGATACTATACCCGTAAAGGTCAAGAGATTTATATGGTTGTATTCAATTGTCCCTATTCGGGTTTCCTTGATGTAAAGGTTCCGAAAGGCACAAAAATAGAGAAAGCCGCTTTACCGGACGGACAGGAACTGAAGGTTGTCGAGACCACCCGGAATGAATATAATGTAGCTATGCCTTCGCAAAATCCGGGAGAACCCTTTATAATCAAATTGCAAATTAAAGAAACTTTCGCTACGACAGACAAGTACCGGGATGCATTGACATAGTAGAATTTCCTTATCTGTGCGTTCACCCGCAAAAAGGTGACCAATCATTAAAATAAAATATTATGAGAAAACTATCTTATTTAATTATTGCATGCTTATGCCTGTGCAGTAGTATTTTTCCCTTGATGGCACGACAGGTTACCGCATTCAATACCGGCTGGCAATTTAAGAAAGGTCCTTTTGCAGCCGATCCGATGCAGGCTGCTTCACAATGGGACGGAAAGTGGGAGACTGTTGAGATTCCACATACCTGGAATGCCAAGGATATGCAAGTTCAATCGTGCTCTTTCTATGAAGGGGTGGGTTACTATCGGAAAACACAGTTTTTTCCTCAAGATTTGAAAGATAAACGTATATTTCTGCGTTTCGAAGGAGTAGGGGCTTGTTCGGAAGTACACGTCAATGGAAAATTGGTCGGCACTCACAAGGGGGGCTACTCTGCTTTTGCCTGTGAAATAGGTACGGTCCTTCAGTTCGGAACAGAGAACGAGATCGTTGTTAAAGCCGACAATAAGGCCCGTCCCGACGTAATTCCGGTCAATCAGAATCTTTTCGGAGTATATGGTGGTATTTACCGTCCCGTATGGCTGATTGTAACTGAGCAGAATAACATTACGGTTACCGATTGTGCCTCTCCGGGTGTTTATATTACCCAAAAGAATGTTTCAAAAAAGTCAGCCGATATAACTGTGAAGGTAAAATTGGATAATGCCGGGCTCCAACCTGCTGCTTTGACTCTTGAAAATGCTATTTATACGCAGGATGGGCGTAAAGTAAGTGTACACAGCCAGTCGTTCGACCTGACTCCGCAAGGAACACAGACCTATACATCTACTTTTAAGATGAAAGATCTGCACCTCTGGCACGGACGCAAAGATCCCTATCTCTATAAGGTTGTCTGCAAGCTGATGGCAGATGGAAAAGTAATCGACGAGGTGGTGCAACCTCTTGGTGTGCGTAAATATGAGATTGTGCCCGGGAAAGGTTTTTTTCTGAATGGAGAAAAGTATCCGATGTATGGCGTAACCCGCCATCAGGACTGGTGGGGACTGGGCAGTGCGCTTAAGAATGAACATCATGACTTCGATCTGGCTACAATAATGGATGTGGGGGCTACTACTGTCCGTTTTGCCCACTACCAACAGTCAGATTATCTCTACTCCCGTTGTGATACACTGGGACTGATTATCTGGGCCGAAATACCTTGTGTAAACCGGGTGACCGGATACGAAGCGGAAAATGCCCAAAGCCAGCTTCGTGAACTGATCCGTCAAAGCTTCAATCACCCTTCTATTTACGTATGGGGGCTTCATAACGAAGTATATCAGCCTCATGAATATACAGCTGCCTTGACCCAATCTCTTCATGATCTTGCTAAGACGGAAGATCCGGATCGTTATACCGTTTCGGTCAATGGATATGGACATATGGAACATCCGGTCAATTTGAATGCGGATATACAGGGTATGAACCGTTATTTCGGTTGGTACGAGAAGAAGATACAGGATATCAAGCCTTGGGTAGAACAACTTGAAAAAGAATATCCTTATCAGAAGCTGATGTTGACTGAATATGGTGCCGATGCCAACCTGGCCCATCAAACCGAATATTTGGGTGACGCCCTCAATTGGGGCAAGCCGTTCTATCCGGAAACATTCCAGACTAAGACACACGAATATCAGTGGAGTGTCATCAAAGACCATCCATATATCATCGCTTCTTATCTTTGGAATATGTTTGATTTTGCCGTACCGATGTGGACACGTGGCGGTGTTCCCGCACGTAATATGAAAGGCCTGGTTACCTTTGACCGTAAAATAAAGAAAGACTCTTATTTCTGGTACAAGGCCAACTGGAGTGAGAATCCGGTTCTTTATCTCACGCAACGTCGTAATGTCGATCGTGAAAAACGAATGACTACCGTTACTGTCTATTCTAATATCGGGACTCCTAAAGTATATCTGAATGGAAAAGAACTGGGCGGTATTCGCAAAGGATATACCGATGTGCATTACATCTTCGATAATGTGGCACTTGCTGATGGGAAAAATGTTCTGAAAGCTGTAGCCGCAATCAAAGGAAAGGAGTATACCGATGAAATCGTATGGAACTATTCCGGTGAGAAAAACCGGGAAGTAGATTCTTATGAGAATAAGAATGAACATTCAGGTTTTTGATAGTAGATTTCAAACTCCGTCCTTTCCTGCGAAAAATGTATTTTGATCTTCCATCTTCCACCCTTATAGAGATAAACTTCTGTTTATCATTATTATATGCGGTGGAAGATCGCGTTTTTAAGCCATTTATCTTCCACCTTTATCTTCCATCTTCCACCTCTGTTTTTAAGAAGTAAATAAGTTGTAAATGTCTAATATATAAACTCATAAAGTTAGTATCTTATCTGTTTGGACCCCTAAAAGCATTTTACTTTCCTTGGCATCTTTGCCGAAAATGGTCGGAGCTTTATCTCGTCCCGCGTATCTGTGCCCATCGTCCTGCATACCTGTGCCCATCGTCCCACGTACCCGGGCTTATGAGCCCAGGTATGCGTGACGAGATCATGAGAAGGTTATAAACCCTTATAGACATTATAAAATCTCTTTGATATAGCGCGTAGGTGGCACTTTATAGAACTTCTTGAATCTTGCTCCGAAATATTTAGCATCGCAAAAGCCTAAATAGGTTGCTATTTCTGTAACGGTGTATTTTTGTGTAACCAGTAAAATTTTGGCTTTATTCATTTTAAAATAATACATGTACTCTGCAGGTGCTTTATCTGTAATCTCTTTTAATTTAGTATAGAATGTAGTACGGCACATTCCCATATCGGCGCTTAACATGTCGACCGTATAATTGTCTGATGAGAGATTCTTTTCCAGAAGCTTATTTACTTTATCCATAAATAGAGTGTTCTCTTCACTCTTCGAAGTTGTCTCAGGGAGGTCGGCAGGCAAATTGGTTTCCAGAAGCTGTTTGATACGTTTATGCTTATTTATAAGTACTTGTATATCCGCTTTAAGCCTGCAAATACTGATTGCACGTGGTGCCAATTTATCTACTCCACAATGGATATGGGTGAGATAACTCCTATTATCATTGAAGTTCATCAGGAGAATGGCGGGAGTTTGAACCATGCTGGCATTTGATTTTATCCGGGAATAAATTTCTTTTCCGCCTATACCGTTCACTATTTCATCAATAATGATAATATCTGGTGTTCGCTGACCGGAGAAATTGGATAAACGTTCCGGATTATTAAGAATAGTTATCCGGAAGAGGGTTGAGAGGGCTCCATTTAAGTAGCTGCTCAACTCATTGTCTGACATGACTAACAGTACGTGTGACCTATTTTTATCAGAACGGCCCATCTTGCCATCTTTTATGGTAGGAATTTCCACTTCCGGACATTGGATTGTATTGCAGCAACCGTTTATGGGAACGATAACTTGAAAAGTAATAATTCGCCTATGGCAATCCCCGATTAATTTTCCACCATGTAAGCGGATTATCTTCTTTATGATTTGAAGATTCCCACAGTGGTATATCAACATAAGGGCAGAGAGTAGAGAAAGTAACTTTTTATTGTCCTGTTTGCATTCTGGTCCATTGGTAATCCGGAGGCTCCAATGGTTGTTCAGGTGAGACACGTTCATATTAATGCAACCTTTGCAAGGTGTGGCATCGATTATTTTACTCAATAGGCATTGTAAGGCTGCAGTCATGGTAATTTCGTCTACCCGGCAACTGATATAGCCGAAATCTTTGCTGACGTTTAATTGTATCTGGCGAGTATTGGCATAACTCTGGCATTGATTGGTGATTGAGGTAATGAAAGTGTAAAGTTCAAACTCAATGGGAGAACCAGGATATATTTCATTCTCTATATTGCTGAATATTCCAATATTCTGGTAGCTGTTCATGATGTGGCTGGTGTAGCCGAGCACTCGCTTTAACTTTTGAGATGTAGGTTCAGGAAGGTTGTCAGAGGCGATTTCTTCCAGTAAGTGATGCATCAGAGTCAGTGGGGTTTGAGTTTTATGAGCTATGTTTTGAACAATGCCCAGTTTTTCGTGGGAAAAGAGTTTCGTGTTATACATGATTCTATAACGTATCATGAGAACAATAAACAACCCTATTACCAAACCCTCAATCGGGTATACCCATGACATCTGCCATAAGAAAGCAGGTATAAAAGTAGCTGTTTGGTACTGACTTGTAAGGTCGAGTTGTACATCGGTTTGCATACAAGGACATACATCATTAAATGGTGTGTCCAATAAGATCAACTGTAAAAATAGAATAACTGGTTCCATAACTGTATTTAGATAATTATTAATTTTGTTTTCATAGTTAAACCATCATTTTTTCAAACTTCTTTTTTGGGGGGAATTCCCAATTAGTCGTTGGTGCTGCAATTATAGGGCTTTTTGTACAGCTTGATTGGGTATAATCTTTTAAAAGATATGGGTAATATCTGGTAACGGATTTTAATGTATATATTTACGATTGTTTTAGACTTTGCCGTATGGAGGGGATTTTATAGTTGTGAGGTAATCAGGTTTATTTTCATGATCTATGCTTCACTTATCAGATTTTGCCCGCTTATTATTTATATTTAGATACTGATTGGTTACATAAAAAATGGTAGAAATAACTCCCGGGGATAAAAAGAAATCCTGGTTACATACTTTATGGTACCTTCTGATAGTGGAATAATCGTAATGTCAGAATAGCTCCCTTTATGTTTGCAGATGCTTTTATGAATGTCTTGTTGTCTATAAATGTTTGATATTTAGACTGTTGCTTAATGTCGAGATCTTTTCCTTAGACAATTTTTTTGTTTTATACATTGAGTTGGGGGAGAGTGAGGCTGTTAAAACAATATTACCCTGACACCCAGCCTCGATTTCTTATCTGTTAATTGTATGTGCTTCTTTTAATTAAAAAGAGTGTATTACTTTTTATTACCTGTTAATGGGTTGGTTTTTAATAATGTGATGGTATGTAATAAATTGTAATGCGTTGAAATGGACGTGTTATGTCAAAATTTCTTTTTTAGCCTAATCGTTAAATTATTTTAGAATTTAATATGGGAAATGCCGTGAAATCAATAATCTTTTGATTATTGTTGTTTGAGGTAAACATTTAGGGTTCTATTTTTTATATCAATAACCGGGCGATTGTATGTTTATCCTCTGTTAATCAGTGAAATTGGTAGTGAGATTTTGAGATAATATTGTAAAGTATTACATTTGTTTGCAAAAACAAACTACGATGAAACGCTCTAGATTATTTTTATGGATTTTGGGTATAATAATGCAAGCATTCTTGGTCAGCATTCATTTCTATCAGAAAAATGTGGAGGCAATGCGCACCGAATCGGAAGACCTTTTAGTAGAAGTGCTCAAGAAAGAGTTGCACAGAAAGCAACAAGAGTTGAATCTGTTTTATATTTCCAAAGTAACAGTCGATACGGTTCCTCTGATAATTCGTGTTACGACAAGTGAAGGAGTTAAGTCCTATGCCGTGGACGCAAAGAAAAGTAAAAAGAATATTTCACAAAATATGGCGGAGCGATCTTGGCATTCGGCTGTCTGCATGAAGAGTGGTCTGTCTGTAGATACTTTACATCAACTTTGGGACAGAGGGCTCAAAAGACATAAAATTTTCGCTAAAACCGATGTGCACATGTCAATAACCCATTTGGATAATACCATTTCCCATTTTAAATGTAAAAATAGCAATGATCTTTGTTCCGTAACACAAAAAATTACTGTTTATATAGGCAATAGATGTGAACTTGAGATTATTGGTTTCTGGTCCTATTCATGGTGGACTGTATATCAGTATCATTCTACTCCTTTTGAAGTGATAGGAAGTGTAGCGGCCGCTCTTATCATTGTTTTTTGTGGCTGGTATCTGGTAAAGAAATATATAACTAAAATCCGAAATGATAAAAGACATTTAGCCAATGACTGGGATCGTGAAAGAAAGGTTCGTATACAATTGGAAAAGGATCAGAAAAGGTTGGAGGCAAAACAAAGAGAATATGAAAAACGGATTAAAGACCTTTCAGCAAGAGGCGAAGAGTATGAAGAAGAACGAAAAAGTATGGAGAAAATACTGAAAGAGTATGAGATACAAATTCAAAAGCTTAAAGAATTAAGGGAATCCGGAAAAGAACCATTACTTTATATACTGAGTCCGAAGGTCACTTTTGATTCTTATGCAAAGTTATTAATTTGTGGTGATCAAACCATTCCTCTTACTTCACAGGCTTGTAGACTTTTGGATGCTTTTCTGAATGCTCCAGATTATATTTTAACTTACGAAGAGCTATTGGAATGTTTGTGGAAAGATGGTAGTGGAGGCATGGTTCGTTTGCGAGTGGCTATTTCTCGTTTGCGTATTGTGTTAAGCGTAGATCCTGAAATTACTGTTTTTCAAAGAGATATTGATAAATATCAATTAATACTTCCTGAAAAGGAATAATTTAGGGAATCTTTTATAATATGTAATAAATTGTAATGTATAATATGATGTTTTATTGAGTAATAGCCTTTAACTTTGCGGTGAATAATTAAAACATATATCTTATGAAAATGAAGAGCTATTTGAAAGCAACTTTTCTTTTGGTTGTTATCATTTCGGTTTGGTATTTAAAACCGGTGCAGAAATCTCAGAATGTAGATCCTCTTTTATTGCAGAATGTAGAAGCTTTGGCCAGTGGCGAAGAATCTTCGCAGATCCATTGTTATTGGCGTGGATCTGTAGATTGTCCTGTTAGTCACGATAAGGTGGAGATTGTATATGAGGCATGAAACGTAGGATATTAAAAGAACACTTAGTGTTCCTTTAGCTGCGTGTTTATCAAAGGGAGTGGAAGTATTTCTATTCCCTTTAAAACAGGCAAATCAGCCACCTCCTAAAGGACTTTAAAGTAGAAACCTTTAGGTCTGAAAGCTAAGTAAAGCTTTTAGTCCGCCTAAAATCGAATGCTTATGAATAAAAATGTCAGTGTATTAATTTTAATAGGGATTATTCTTTTGGGGTGTCATCCGGCAAAAGAGAAGGTTGAGTTTTCAAATGAAGTTATTTGTAGCGATAGCATATCACGGGAACTGGTTGTTTTAAATGATACGTTTTTATTTTCGTATCCTTTGCAAATAGAGCTTATAGACTCAATGCTACTGGTGTTGGATAATGTTAATAATAACTTCTTTCATCTGTTTACTCTAAAGGGGATACCTGTAAAATCATTTGGAGAAAAAGGTCAGGGGCCTGCTGATTTTATAAATGTGGGGGCATTCAATTTATCTGAAGATGGAAAAAACATGTATGCATACGATTCTTCAATGCGTAAAATAGTGAAATATGATGTCTCTTCTTTTTTAAAAGATTCATTGAAATCTGAAGTTATGCAAGTGAATTATGGTAGCTTACCACACTCTGAAGTACCCACAATAATCTATGATATGCTTTCTCTTAAAGATTCGGATTTTCTTGTAAAAGCGAACCATAAGGATCTTCGGTTTGGATTATTAAAAGATGGAAAGATTACTCAATTATACAATTCTTTCTCTGATTGTTTAAATACAAATAATGAAGAAGAAGTATGGTCGGTTTTCTGTAGTAATACCAAAACCAAGTTAAAACCGGACAGGACGAAGATGTTGAATGCGACCTATCTGGGAGGGATCCTGGAGCTATTTGACTTGGACGAAAATTGTCGTTTGTCATTGAATAAAACGCTTTATATTTACGAACCTAAATATGGTATTGCTGAAGGAGCAATTCCGGCGTATGTAGTTTCCAATGAAACGACTCAGATTGGTTTCGAAGATGTATATGCAACAAATAATAGTATTTATGCATTATTGCATAATAGAGGAAGCGAAGTTTTACCTTCAGAGATTACTGTATTTAGTTGGCAAGGACTTCCAACAAGTAAAATTAAGGCTAACCACGGTCTTGTAAATATAGTTGTGGATGAGAAAAACAATCTAATCTATGTAATTGCGGAAAATGAACAGAATGCTTATGAACTGTCTTGCTTATCTTTAAATTGATGTGTATTCTACAATTTTCAAGAATAAAGCAAGCTGTCTATAAACGGTTTTCCGCTTAAATAGATTCACTACGGGGTGATGCTACTAAAAAACAGAAAGAAGTTAAGAAACCAATCTTAAAACGGCAAATCACTTTACTAAAAGTTCTAAAACGCGAGAGGTAAACTTGCTCAGGTCAGTAATTAAAGTTCATCTTAGCACGCAAGATGTACATCTTACGCGCCAAGATAGACATCTTGCGCCTTAAGATGCGTATCTTGGCTGTCAAGATGAACTTAGACTGTATGAAGAAAATATTTTTCTAAGAATCATAAGATACTTTAATCTGCATCTTGTGGAATTTGAGTGTTAACTTCAATAACTTGCCATTGTGTTTCTTCTAAATCCGTACAATACATACATTGTCATGAATAAGCAGTATGTTAGTTATTATTTCTTTCAAAGGAATAAGAAGTTGATGCGTATAAAGGCAGAAAACCTATTTATACAAGTGTTGAAAGATGAAATGAAAAAGAAAGGGGAAGAATTGGATTTATTTTATTCTTTTTCAGGGATATCAAGTGACACGATACCTTTAACTATTTCGATTATGACCGAAACCGGATCCAGACAGTATAAAGTGGATGTTGCGAAGAGCCGGAAAAATCTTTCTCAGATATCGAGAGAACGTTCATTACACTCTGTTATTTGTTCCGAGAAGCAGTTATCTCCCATGACTTTGAGTCAGACCTGGGCGGATAGCCTGCAAACACGACATATTCTGGCAAGAGTTGCGATAGAAATAGTAACTACAGACTTGGAAAATAGGATCTTATATAGAAAAAGCCAAACTGTCAACCTGTCTCCAGAGTTGAAGTTTGTTGTTTATTTGGGGGAGAGATGTGAAATAGAGGTTTCCGGTTTTTTATTTTATACTTGGTGGTCGGTTTGTAGATATCATTTCTTTCCATTCGGAATGATTGTTGGTATAGCTTTGTGTTTGATTGTTTTTTTGATCTATTTGTTTAGGGTGAGAAAGCACTTGTTTAAAACACAGTCTGAGTGTGGACTATTGGTGGAGAAGCTAAACAAAGAAGAAGAAAAATTAGAAGAGTTAGAGAGTATATGGGATCAATATGCGCAACAGGTTGAAATGGAGCAATCTGATGCTCGGGAAAAGGACATGCTGTTGAAGGATCTGGAGCAAAAGTCAAAGGCGTACGAAGGGCAAATAGCGGAACTAAAAAAGGCAAAAGAACTGTTGGGAACAAAATCCTTGATCTATAAATTGAGTCCTATACTGACCTTTGATGTATATAAAAAGACACTGGAGTGCAATGAGGAAATAATTTCACTTAATCTCCAGTCCTATACTCTCTTGCTGGTTTTCTTAAATGCTACTGATTGTCAATTGACACGTAAGGAAATCGAGAAGTGTTTATCCGGAGGGAGTCGGGAGTGTTTCCGGACAGCTAAGCACCGCTTAGTTAAGGTACTTCAAATCGATCCTTCTATTTCTATTGTTCAGCACAATAGGGATCTTTTTCAGTTGCAACTGCCGGAAATTGAGGTCTTGTAGCGCTTTGTAACGCACTATATGGTGAGTATAAGAAAAATATGGCTTATATTTGCACGTATTTAAAACGTATATAGACATGAAAAACACTTTGGTATAACTTCCTGCATTGTTAATCTAATCTAATAAAGTTATGAAGAATATCTTGTTAACACTTCTCTTGTTTATACTTTTTTCATGTAAAAGTACTGGAGATAAAACCGACTGTGAAGTATTACATGTCGATTTGGTTGAACGCCCTGTTGCAACGGAAGAATTATTTTCTAAAATATCTGTCATTCCATTGGAAACCAATGATAGCTCCTTTCTTGTAAGGCCTGTGAAAGTTATTATTAAAGATAACAGATATTATATTGTCGATGAAGGGGTTCCGGCTGTGTTTTCTTTTGATGAAGAAGGGCATCTTTTGCATAAAATAGGTAAAAAGGGACAAGGTCCCGGAGAGTATCGTGAAATATACGATGCCGTTATTAAAGAAAAAGAAAATGCAGTGTATATGCTATCTCCATTTGGCTCTCTTTATGTGTATTCTCTGGATGGAAAATTCATAAAAGAAATAGAACTGCCAACGAGGGCAAATTATCAATTGATAGAGGAGCTGGAGAGTAAGTATTTCGTTACATGGACACTACCTGCCTCTGAGAATGATAATTGTATCAGCGTTATTTCTAAAGAGTCTTCCAAGAATGTGAAAGAATTTTGGCATGTTCCTCCCGTTCTCACTACTCTGAATTCTAAACCTTTTTATAATTATGAACATAAAGTATATTTTTCCAATCCTTATCAAAATGAAGTATATGAAGTAAGGACAGATAGCTTACGGGTTGCATACCGTTGGGATTTTGGAAAAGATAATCTTGATTTGAAGGAGTATGGATTCACTTTATTAGAGGATAAAAAGGTTGAAGAATATAAATTAATGTTGCAGTATTTACGTGATTCTACTGTGCCTTATTTATTAAGGCATCAATTTCAGAATAAAAAATATTATTATACCATGTTGACGTTTGGCTTTCGGCATCGGATAAATCTTTTTTATCGAAAGGATGACGGCAAGAGTTTCTTTTTTGAGAAAACAGCGGAAGGTGTTTTGCTCCATCCTTTAGCCTTTAATGAAGATTTCCTGACTTGTATTGTTTTCAATGAAGACTTTCCAAACTATGAAAAAGTGCTTCCTCCAGAGGAATATAAGAAGCTGGAAGAGCGTTTAGAAGATGATAACCCCTGTTTAATCAAATTTTATTTTAAATGAAAAATCTTATATTTGTACTGGGTTGCTTTCTCTTTCTAATCTCATGTGAGCAGACCGAGAAGGAAAAACTTGAAGAACTTGTTCAAAATTGGAATGGGAAGGAGGTACTATTTCCGACAAATCTTAGTTTTACGTTATATGGAAAAACTCCTGTCGATTTTAAAATCCCTGCTTCGGATTATAAGATCGTGACCTATGTCGATTCGTTGGGTTGTTCCAGTTGTAAATTGCAATTGCCTAAATGGAAGGATTTTATGAAATATGCGGATTCTATAGTAGGCTATCAAATACCGGTTCTTTTTTTTCTTCATCCTGCTAATGTTCGCGAGATGAGGTCTGTGTTAAAACAAAATCGTTTTGATTATCCTGTTTGTATGGATACGGAAGATACTTTTAATAAAGTGAATAAGTTTCCTTCACAGCTAAATTTTCAAACTTTTTTATTAGATAAAAACAATCATGTAATTGCGATAGGAAATCCGGTTCATAATTACGATGTAAGAGAACTCTATATCCATCTTATTTCAGGAGGAATAGATGGAGATTCTCTTTCAAATATGCGAACTGTGATAAAAATAGAGAAAGATATGGTTGATTTGGGGAGTTTTGATTGGAGGCGAGAGCAGCATATAACTTTTGAGATACACAATATTGGTGATAATAATTTGGTCGTTTATGATAATAAGACATCTTGCGGATGTACTTCTGTTGAATACTCGAAAGAACCCGTTCAGCCCGGAAAGTCTTTAGCAGTTAAAGTAACTTATAAAGCGGACCATCCGGAACACTTTAATAAAACTATTATACTATATTGCAATGCTTCCGCTTCTCCTTTGGAGTTAAAGATAACTGGAGATGCCAAATAACTGGAACATATAATGAAATAAATTTCTATAGGGCGAGTGCTGCCAGTTGTCTTATTTGTCCTTGATAGTCGCTGTAGTCGCAACTTTTGCAGGCTACAATATATATCAGTCACAGAGAGTAGAAAGTATCATGTCGGATTTGACGATGGCCAATGTAGAGGCGTTAGCTGGTTCTGAGATTAATGATGAGGATTGTGTCAGTGCATCTAATCGTTATTGCTCTGTTTTGATAGTGACCCCAAATGGGAATTATCTAGAAACTTATTTTGACCAAAAAACAAAGTACTGATTCTTATAAAAAGTGGGGATAGGAATATTGGCTTTGACTAGTATATTTTATCCCCTAATTTATTATTATGAATAAAATTGTATCGTTTTTTATTTTAATTCTTGTTTGTTCTTGTTCAGATAAGAAAGAGCATATAGCAAATATTCTGTCAATGAATTCTATAGATATTAAAACTAATAGGATTAATAAAGACGAAGTAATTGCTAGAGGTGCATTTCCTTTTGAAATGATTGATTCATTATTCTTTCTTTTCAATGGAGATCCTTCGTCTGGAGCATTGGTTTTATGTGAATCGAATGCTTCCGAACTGGGACACTTCTTGCAAAAAGGAAATGGTTTTGGAGAATGTATCACTCCTGGATATATAGGACATTGCAATGATACTATTTATGTTTCTGAACGCTCTAGGACAAGGCGAATGACTTATTTACTATCAAATCATAATGATAGTTTGCAATATAAGTGTCTTGAAGATGTTAGTCCTAAAATGAATTCAGAATTTTATTATCAGATTTGTCGTCTACAAAGTGGTTTATTTGTAGGTGCCCGTTTATTTGGAAAAGAACATTTGTTTACATTGTTAGACGAAAGTTTGGATACACTTATCACTTTTGCACGGGTGCCGATAGACATTGAGGAAAATGCAAATAATAAGCTCGCTCCTTTTATTGGTCATTTATGTATAGATGATAATACGGTTTATTATGCTTCTAATGACTTTTCTTATATGGCTGCTTATGATATTTTATCTGAAAAAGAGATAAAACCAGTATTTGAGAGGATGTATATATCTCCAATAATCCAAAAATCAGCAAATGGGATTTCATTAGATAAATACAAACATCTTTTGGGCTTTGGTGATATCAGGGTTTATCAGAATTATATTTTTGCGACGTATATAGGGAAACCTGATATAACAATGGATCAAGAGAATGATACTTCAGCCTTAGTCCCCACCCATTTGCTGGTTTTTAATAAAGATGGAGTTCCTATTGTAAAATTTAAGTTTCCGTTTAAAATAAGATCATTTGTGTTTACCAAATCCAAGATGTATCTATTAGATGTGGATTGTAATATAGAATCTGTCGATTTGGCAGAGTTGTGGAAGCATTTGCCTGATTGAAGTGGGATAGTGACTTTATAGAATAAATGTGAATAATATGAGATTTAATTTAGTCGTTTTATTTGTAATTTTACTTTCTTTCTCTTCTTGTGGCAGGGAAGAAAAAACTGTGTATGATTTTCCTTTAGAACAATCGCTTAAGAGTGATAAAGAAGTTAGTTTAAACAAGGAACTATTAGCTCCCTATCTGATGTGTTCTTATGATTCCACTCTGTGTCTAATAGATTGGACTGCCAATCCGATGGTGCATGTTTATAATATGAATACAGGGAAAGAGATGGTTGCTTTTGGAAATAAAGGCATGGGGCCGGATGATTTTCTATCTATATCCCAAATGTATGTAGATATGGGCAAGCGTTCTTTGGTACTGTATGATCAGTCTTTGCAAACTATAAGTTCTTTTCGAATTGATAGTTTAGCTCAAGGCAGTCTTTCAAAGATAGATTGTGTTTCAGCTCCTAAGTTAGGAATGAATAGGGTATATGCATATTCGGATTCCATATTTTACGGGAGTGGGACTTTTGAAAGTGGCCTGATAGCGAAATGCAATCAGAAAGAGATTTTAAATCAATATCTCCCTTTTCCACAAACAGAGCAAGCGGTAAACGGGATGTAAACTATTTGTTGTTCCAGGGAGATCTTATTATGAAGCCGGATAAAAAACGTTTTGCTTACTTGGCGTATGAGTGCGATTTATTATCTATTCAGAAAGTGGTAAATGACACGTGCCTGGAAAGTGTAGTACATTTGAATGCGTATGCGGCAGTATTTGAGAATCAATCTATTAACGAAGTGTCTTCTGTTGATGTCTCTGCCGATTCTCCGAAAGGATTTCTTCGTGGGGTAGCAACTGAAAACTATGTTTATGCACTTTACAGTGGGCAAATTGGGAAAAATAAGCCGATAGCAAATGAAGTTTATGTATTTGATTGGGAAGGACGTGCTGTGAAGAAAGTGATATTAGATGGATGGGGTATATGTATCTCGGTGGATAGCAATGATGAACGACTCTGCCTGATGACAAAGGAAGCGGATGGTGGAGAAGAGCGCTATCATTATTATTGTTATCAGTTAAACTGACTTTTTTGTTAGGATGTTACGAGTTTGCTTGATATGTATATTTTTTGTTTTTCAAATCTTTCTTTATGCAGGGGTGGAACAGACAAGCGGGAGGAGGCTTTGTTATTTTCGGGCAATAACCGTGATGAATTTGAAACGGTACTGAATACAATCTATTTTGGAGGAATATTGGAATTAGTTGACTCGTGCAAGAGTTCTTGTTTGCGTGTGAAATGAACAGAATGCTTACAAACTGTTTTGTATATCTCTAAATTTGTTATTTAATTTTTTTCTGTCTTTTAGCTTCTTGTTAGGAAATAATATTATTTTTGTCAGTAAAATAAATCGAAATGACAAAAAATGAATTGCTTTCGTGTGTTATTGGAGTGATAATCCTATCACTATTGGTTGGAGCCTATTTCTATCAACGAAATAAGATGGGCATACATAAACAGGCGGAGAATCTATTCGTACAGATGCTTCAAGAAGAGATGGAAAGAAAAGAAAGAGATTTAAATCTATTTCACTTGTTTGCTGAGAGTTCATCCGATACTCTACCTTTGAAAATTTGCATTACAATAGCAGAAGGGAAAAAAGCGTACGAGGTTGATTCTTTGAAAAGTAAAAAGAACATTTCTCGGAATCTGAGAAACCGGTCAATACACTCTATCCTATGTGAGAAATCCCATTTATTGCCGGATTCTTTAAATGAACATTGGCGGAGTATGCTTAAGAAAGATCACATTGATACAGAGTCTGCGGTGCGTGTGCAGATGGAAAATCTTCAGGGAAGGATTGTTAGTTCATCCAGTCACGATGGTGTGTGGGATACTTCTTTGGAGGTTGTGACTTCATATATAGGTAATCGTTGTGAGATAGAGGTCATCGGTCTTTTAGCTTTTAGTTGGAAAACAATATTATGGTATCATTGGCAACCTTTTGGATGGATTGTAATTTGTTTGTTATTGACGCTTTTATTTATCTGCTTTTATTATAAAATGGTAAATCGGTCTCCGGAATTAAAAGAGGTTCCTTATGAGGTTGTCGTTGAAAAGGAAGTCGTTGTTGAGAAAGAGGTGATTCGTGAAATAATAGTTGAAAAAGAAACATCTCCGGAAGAAAAGGTACCTCTAATAAAGCAGATTTGTAAAGTAGAAGGACAACTATATAGTTTACGTCATGGAGTTGTTTTTGATGCCCAGAATAGAGTTCTTAATTGTAATGGCAAGAAAATGTCTTTATCCCCCCAACAATGTCAGATTCTAAAGCTTTTTTTAGATGCTCCCGACTATACTGTGACTGATGAGGATATCATTAAGTTTATTTGGAAGGGTCAATCGAACGTTCAGATAAATATGTTTTGTTCTGCCGGAAACAAATTAGGGAAGAGATTAGAGCAAGCTGGTTGTGGTGTTTGTTTCAGGCGTTTTGGAAGCGATCGTTATCGTATGTTGTTCATAGACGACCTTGTTGACAATGATTTGACATAAATGGCAATAAATGGCAATAAAATTGATAGCGGTTTATCCAAAATCTCTTTTTACCTTTGTCACCAGTTATTAACACTTATACTTTGAAGTCATGAAAAACTATATGAAATTGATCTTTGGGCTTGGTTTAATAGCCTTGATCGGGTATTGGCCTGCCGCTAAAACTCCTAAGAGAGTAAATTCCTTATTCTTGCAAAATGTAGAGGCGCTTGCCGGTGGTGAACACGTTACCAATTTAGGTTGCTTAGGTGACGGATCTGTAGATTGTCCTATTAACCATATCAAAGTAGAATATGTGGTTCAAGGATTTAGTCTTGGGGAGTGAGGACTCTTTTATATAAATCTTATCACATTATAATCATTCATTGCATTATTAACTTGGGTTAGAAAGGGAGTGGAACGATCTACGTCCTGGGAAAAGTCTTAGAATTGTCCACTCCCGGATAACCTTTAAAAAAGGAGGTTGCCCGGTACGAAGATAGCAAAAAATTAATTGGAATGAGTAAATGTAGCATTTACTTTTTCTACGGAGGAGGTGGCTCCCCGAAAGAGAGACACGACAAACAACAGAATAATTAACATCATAAAAAAGTAGATTATGAGTAAAAAGGTTTTTGCGGCCCTGATAGTCGCTGTAGTCGCAACTTTTGCAGGCTACAATATATATCAGTCACAGAGAGCAGAAATGACAATGTCGAATATAGTGCTAGCTAATGCTGAAGCATTAGCCGGTACTGAAACAACATATACATGTTGTCTTGCTTTGTGGGGAACTTGTCATGATGAGGTAAAAGCTCCTGAAGTAACGTGTACCATTACATCGAATTAATAAGTGAGAAAGTGGGGTATCCCTAAGGTCAATCGTGCTTCCGATTTTTCTGAAAGAGAGAGGGGCTAATATTAACTTTTCGGATACCTCTTGTTTTTAATTTCTAATAATTTGAATTTTATGAAATATGTGAGTGTATTATTGCTGTTGTTACTAATTTCTTGTAAGCAAGAGAAAAGTCAATTATTTTTAGATTTGTTTGCTGAAAATCAAGAGGTACAATTGTTTGAAATAAAAGGATATCCAATGGATTCGCTACAAGCTCCAGACATGATTCTAGGAGTTGGAGATTATATAATTTTATCTGAACCCAAATTGAATTCTCTATTATCGTGTTATAATTATAAAACAGCCTATTTTAAACGTTTCTTATCTAAAGGACAAGGTGCAAATGAAGTTATTAATGTGCAAACAATGGGATATTGTAATAATGAGAAAGGGTTTTATGTTCATGATGTTATGGGGCAATCTGTTTCAACATTTCTTTTGAAGGATACTTTTTCTATTCTAACGAAAGATGCCATTTTGCCTGAAGAAAGAATTTGTTCGATCTCCTATGATGATAGTTTGGCTTTTTTTACTAAAGCAGGTACGGTTAAGCACTTTGCTGTAAGAACTAACTTGAATAAGTTCATAGACTTTGGTAATGACATTTACCTTGAGAATAAAACTCCTGAAGCTGTTACCCAAATTTTGCAAGGACCTTCTGTCGTTTCTCCTGCTAAAAAGAGGATGGCGTGGTTTTCAGTATATGGAGATGTCTTTGAAGTCTATGACTTTACGGATTTTGAAAATATCAGATTGATCAGGTCTGTTGTTGGTACACTTCCTGTCTTTTCTACTGTAGGAGGAATGAATAGTGCTGCTTTAGAAAAAGAAACAAAACTGGGAGTTTCTTCCGTAGCGACTAATGATCAATTTCTTTTTGCCCTTTATAACGAAAACACTTTAGAAGATGCGATAAAATTAAAAGATGAAGTGTTTTATTCTAATAAAATTTTAATTTTCGATTGGGAAGGAATGCCATATAAGGTTTTAAATTTGGATAAAAAAATAAGAAGTTTGTCCTATTGGAGAAATAAGAATATGATTATATGCCTTGGTTTGGATACCTATTTAAATCCTGCTTTATATTATATTGATTTAGGCCAAATAAATATTTAAGAGTAATGGGATATAGAGCCGCAGTCATGCTTTGGGGCATTTGTTTGTTTATGGGATGTTCTGATTTTCGGGCTGAAAAAATTGTAAATGATTGGGTTGGTCGAGAAATTGTATTCCCTGATAATGAAGCTTTCTCTCATTTGGGAATGGGTTTAAATGATAGTGTAAATTATACGATATTAACGTATGTAGATTCTGCTGGATGCTTAAATTGTAAAATGAAATTGTCTGAATGGAAGTTATTTATGGCTTTAATAGATTCTTTAGGAGATTTTTCTGTTAGGTTTCTCTTTTATGCATATCCTTCTGATGTGGAAGAATTGCGTTCAATTTTGCAGAGGAATAAGTTTAATCAGTTTGTCTATATTGATGAGAACGACTCTCTTAATAAATTGAATCATTTTCCACATGAAATAATGCTTCAAACATTTTTGTTGAATGAGAACAATAAAGTGTTGGCGATGGGGAATCCAGTTTATAGTTCTAAAATTTCAGAATTATATGTTAACATTATTTCAGGGAAAAATGTAGAATGGGGAAAATTGCAAAAAAAAATGACGGAAGTCTCTGTTTCTAACTCCTTTATCGACATTGGAGAGTTTTCTTGGGAGAAGGCTCAGCATTGTATTTTTACTTTATATAATACCGGTGAGAATATGCTTGTTATTGATGATGTGGTTACCTCTTGTGGGTGTACTTCCGTGGAGTATTCAAAAGAACCGGTTTCACCAGGGAAGTCTTTGGATATCATTGTAACTTATAAAGCGGATCATCCGGAGCACTTTAATAAAACTATTACGGTATACTGTAACTCTTCCGCGTCTCCATTGCGATTAAAGATAATGGGGAATGCTAAATAGTTTGAAATGAAGAGTTAATTGAATATATTTGTTGAACTTTAAATTTGATTATTATGAGGAAAAAACTTGTTTTAAGTGTGATGGGTGTTCTATTGATTTTAGGTACTGTTACAAATGTAATGTTTACAAGAGCGGAGAAGTCTTCTGATAGAAGACTGGTTGGCTTCTATTGAAGCTTTAGAAGCTTTGGCTGAAGATGAAATAGGGGGCAGTCCGGGTGGATGTGGAACTGCGGTTTATTTTTATGATTGTTATGGAGCACAAATTGCAGAAAATGATTTTACGAGATCAATACCTTGTCAATAAAAAGATTGCTTGGTACCGTATAGTATCGGTTTTATTGTTTCTTAGTGCTTTTTCTTCTTGTTCTTTGTGGGGAAACAGAATGCTCCTTCAAAGAACGAAATATATATAGCTGATCTGGATAGTGCCATTCAGAAAGATTGGTATTTGTATTCTGATGTGTTTAAATCTGTAAGAGTGATTCCTTTGGCAATGGATAAATCTGTGTTGATGGGAGACGTTAATAAAATGCAGGTTTATAAAGGTCATTATATTGTACTTGATGAAGAGATAGCACGCGGAGTATATCTTTTCGATTCTAAAGGGCGGTTTATCCGTAAGATAGGTGATGTGGGCAGTGGACCGGGAGAATATTCTAAGCCGGCAGATTTTACGATTGATACAAAAAAAGGGGAAATATATATATTCGATTATAATCAAAAAAAGATATTTAAGTATGATATTGCTTCGGGAAAGTATTTAGGAGTTTGCAATGTTGAACATCGATTGAATCGGATGTTTTTCTCAAAGGGGTACTTGTACGCAAATATTGATTATCAATTAGAAGATGAACCTGGACAAGAGCATTACCTATTACAAAGAATCGACTTTGATAATGAAGGTAATGTAGAAATGTTTTTTAAAGTAGCTGATTACAAAAAGGGTTGGGACGGGATAGCTCTTCAAGGGAATATGTTTTTTAATTTAGGAACTGAGTCTGCTCTTTTTGTTCAGGACTTTATGGATACAATTATCTATGTGAATGGGGATCAGGTTATTCCTTATATGGTAGTGAAGAGTCAGGATTGGGTGTGTAAAACAGATTTAGAAATACTTGGGACTACTGATAATCCTTCGCCAAAGGATTGGCTATGATGAAGCTGATTCAGCATTTAGGGGCACAAAGAAGGGCCTATAATCTATCTGATGTGTTTGTGAACGACTCTGTTATTGGGTTTTCGTATATGCAAAGAATGATGGGGACGGATGCGTTGTATGATAAGAGTACGGGTGAAACTATGGTGTTCGATCGCTCTAAAGATGATGTGTTGTTCGGAGAGCAACCATCACACAGGCAGATACCTACTTTTTTGTGTGCGAGTGATAAAGGTGTTTTCTATTCTCTTAGACCCAGTCATTTGCCTGAGATGAAGTATTTTATCTCTCAAGGCCTTGTGAAGGATGAAGTGATTGGGAAAAATGATTTGGATTCTTTGGATGGTGATGCAAATCCGGTGTTATTGTATTATGAATATAAAGATTAAGATAGTATTAATAGGACTGGCTGTCAGTAACTTTTTTCTTATATGGATTGTTGTAGCGATACTTTAAAAAAAGGTACAATTAGTATATTGTTTTCTTTTTATCCTCTTAAGGATCACCTTGAGTTGACACAATGCTATTTAGAGTTTATTGCTAAAAAGATAGAATGAAAAGGAGTGGAATATTTATAGCGATCGGTTTGTTTTGCCTTGTTTCCTCATGTGGGGATCGGGACAGGCAAGTGGAGGAAGCCTTATCCCTTTCGGGCAATAACCGTAATGAACTTGAAGCGGTGCTGAAGCATTATGAAGGAGATGCCCGGAAGCTGGAGGCGGCACGCTTCTTGATTGGCAATATGCCCGGAAGTTATGGAGCTAATCCGATAGTAGAGCAGGATTGTTCTGCTTTTTACGAGGCTTATGATTCATTGGGACAAAAGTATGGCTATCGGGTAGGAACGGAATGGGGGAAACAGGTAGATAGTCTTTGGAAAGATTTTAGTAATCGACATCGGGTGAGGCAGGAACTTAACTATGATATTACCCGCATGAAGGCGGAAGATTTAATCCGGGAAATTGATCTGGCATTTCGGGCATGGGTGGAGAATGTGCATTCAAGAAACTGTTCGTTTGAAGACTTTTGTGAGTATATACTGCCTTATAGGCGACAGAATGGCTTATCGATTGACAATGCACGCCGGGAGTTCAACAAACGGCATCAGGGAAAGTATTTTGTGGAAGAGGGAAAGGATTGGCAACAAGAGATCGATTCGTTGTTATACGAATATAAGTATCTGACTCATTCCGGTTTTTGGGGGACGAAGATTCCGATATGGAATGCGGCGACTTTTGAGAAGATGCGTCATGGGTTATGTGCACAGCGCTGTTGGTATAACTCTTTGTTATTATCATCGTTGGGGATTCCGGTTGCCATTGACTTTGTTCCGGCATGGGGAAACCGAAATAATTCGCATACCTGGAATGTGGTGCTAATAGACGGGGAATCGCATGCTTTTGAGGCGTTTTGGGATAATGATCGCTGGAAATATAAGCGGATTTATAATAACCGGGATGATGATGAGCTTTGGGGAAGATTTCGCCTTCCGAAGGTATACAGATATACCTACTCAAATCATATTGAAGGACCGTTGGCAGATGTAGAGGTGGATAAAGCTGATATTCCGGAGCTATTTCGTAGTGTGAAAAAGGTGGATGTTTCTTCGGAGTATTTTGAAACGGCCGACGTAACGGTGGAGTTGACAGGTGAGGCGCCTCAAGGGGTGAAATATGTGTATTTGGCTGTGTTCGGATATCAGGACTGGCACCCTGTGCAGTGGGCAAAGATAGAAAACGGGAGGGCTGTCTTTCGAGAAATGGGTAAGGACATGGTTTATTTACCCGTTTATTACAAGCGGGGGGGATTATTGCCCGCAGCAGAACCTTTCAGATTGCGGAATGACGGAACGATGGAGAAGCTGAGCGGAAATGAAGAAACAGAGGAGGTTGCCGTGAGGATGGTGACGGGAGCGCCGGCTTATGATCAGAATAGGGAATATCTGGGGTGTATGAAAGGAAGCCGGATAGTAGGATTACTTGATGGAAAATCAGAAGAGGAACTGTGCAGATGGACGGACTCGCTGGCTCTGGAGCCGGTTGTACGGAAGGTGTCCGCACGATTACCTTACCGCTTTGTGAGGTTATTATTACCGTCGGATAGCATTGCTTTGGGGGAGCTTTCTTTTTATACGGAAGAAGGACGGATCGGGAATGTGAGGATAATTACTCCGATGAGGGCTACCGGAAGGAATGAAGTGCCCGGCATGATAACCGATGGTTTGGGGGCGACGGGCTATCGAGGCAGGGTGGCAGAAAGGCTGGTAGATATAGATCTGGGAAAAGAGTATATGGTCAGCCATATTGGAATGACTTCTTACCTGAAAACACAATTGTTCTGTCCGGATGAATTTGAGTTAAGATATTGGAACAATGGTTGGAAGACTGTGGAGCGTAAGCAAGCCGATCATAAAGGGTATCTTGTATTTGAGAAAGTACCCCGGGGAGCATTGTTGATGTTGAAGAACTGCCGCTGGAAAGGAAAGACGGCGGAGCGTATATTTACTTATGAAAAAGGAGATGTGAAGTGGGAATGATTGCTATGAACGAACAGTTGCCTTGCCATTATTGTTAAACCTCCTTAAGGAAATGCCTATCCGTCACTTTTTATTTGTTATTTTGCACCAAATTCGGGTGGAGTGTGTCCTGACGTTTCGGGGTACGCTTAAATATGCAGATAAAACCAATGAATAAACTCACTATAAATGCCTGTCCGCTATGTGGGAGCACACATTTGAAATGTGCTATGACCTGTACTGATTTTTATGCCTCCGGTGAACAGTTTGACTTGTACACCTGCGAAGATTGCGGATTTACTTTTACACAAGGAGTCCCGGTAGAGGCGGAGATAGGCAGATATTACGAAACACCTGATTATATTTCCCATTCGGACACGAAGAAAGGTGCCATGAATGCCATTTACCATCATGTACGTCAGTATATGCTTGGTCGTAAGGCACGTTTGGTCATGAAAGAGTCGCATCGTAAAACCGGTAGAATATTGGATATTGGTACGGGAACAGGTTATTTTGCCCATACGATGCAGAATAGGGGATGGGAAGTGGAGGCCGTGGAAAAGAGTGTGCAGGCCCGTGGGTTTGCCCGCGAACATTTCGGATTGGATGTAAAGCCGGAGTCTGCATTGAAAGGGTTCGTTCCCGGTTCTTTTGATGTGATTACGCTGTGGCACGTTATGGAACATTTGGAGCATCTGGATGAAACGTGGGAGTTGTTGCGCGAATTATTGACCGAGAAAGGTGTCTTGATAGTGGCTGTGCCCAATTGTTCGTCATACGATGCAATGAAATATGGGAAATATTGGGCTGCTTATGATGTACCCCGTCATTTATGGCATTTTACGCCTGCCACGATTCAGCAGTTTGGGTCGAAACATGGATTTATCCTGGCAGCCCGTCATCCGATGCCATTCGATGCTTTTTATGTGTCGATGCTGACTGAGAAACATAAAGGGAGTGCTTACTCTTTTGCAAAAGGTATGTGGACCGGATCGGCGGCTTGGTTGAGTGCCCAGGCCAAAAAGGAACGAAGCAGTTCAATGATTTATGTATTCAGAAAGAAACGCTGATGAAGAGTAAAAGCAGAAATAACGCTGTGTCATATTTTGATATGCAGTTCATAACTTCCAGCATCAGTACCACGTTGGTATTGCTGTTACTGGGGCTTGTGGTGTTCTTTGTGTTGGCAGCCAATAACTTGTCTGTTTATGTACGCGAAAATATAAATTTCTCTGTATTGATCAGCGATGATATGAAAGAAACGGATATTCTGAAGCTTCAGAAACGGCTGAATAATGAACCTTTCGTGAAAGAGACGGAATATATTTCAAAGAAACAAGCATTGAAAGAGCAGACCGAGGCTATGGGCACCGATCCGCAAGAGTTTTTAGGGTATAATCCGTTTACGGCCTCAATAGAGATTAAATTGCATTCTGATTATGCGAACTCTGACAGTATCGCGAAGATTGAGAAATTGATTAAAAGGAATACCAACATACAAGATGTGTTATATCAGAAAGATCTGATTGACGCGGTCAATGAAAACATACGTAACATCAGCTTGGTGCTGCTGGGATTGGCCATTATGCTGACATTTATCTCTTTCGCGCTGATTAATAATACGATCCGGCTGGCTATTTATTCAAAACGCTTCCTGATTCATACCATGAAACTGGTGGGAGCAAGCTGGGGATTTATCCGTCGGCCATTTTTGAAAAGAAATATATGGAGTGGGGTTTTAGCTGCTTTTATTGCAGATACAATCCTGATGGGAGCCGCTTATTGGCTTGTGTCGTACGAGCCGGAATTAATTCGGGTGATTACACCTGAAGTCATGTTGTTGGTATCGGGTGCAGTACTGGTATTCGGAGTGGTCATCACTTTCTTGTGTGCTTATCTTTCTATTAATAAATATCTGAGAATGAAAGCAAGCACGCTGTACTACGTGTAGTTCCGGATTTATAGATGTAAATAAATTAATTGTAAATAACAATGGGTGATAAACAGAAATTTGCCTTCGATAAAACGAACTTCATTTTGCTTGCCATCGGCATGGCAGTGGTTATCTTGGGTTTTATCCTGATGACAGGACCTTCATCGTCGGAAGCGGTGTTTCAGGCGGATATTTTCAGTGTGAGAAGAATTAAAGTGGCTCCGGTGGTTTGCTTCCTGGGTTTTATCTTTATGATATATGGCGTAATGCGCAAACCTAAAACAAAAGAATAAAACAGGATGGAATGGTTTGAAGCACTGATCCTTGGATTGATTCAGGGACTGACTGAATATTTACCGGTGAGCAGTAGCGGGCATTTGGCTATTGGCTCGGCTTTGTTTGGTATAGAGGGAGAAGAGAATCTGGCATTTACCATTGTAGTACATGTTGCAACCGTGTTCAGTACATTGGTCATTCTCTGGAAAGAAATAGATTGGATATTCCGTGGCCTGTTTAAGTTTAAGATGAACAGCGAAACACGTTATGTGATCAATATTTTAATTTCGATGATTCCTATTGGTATCGTCGGTGTGTTTTTCAAGGATGAAGTTGAGGCTGTTTTCGGTTCGGGATTGCTGATTGTTGGCTGCATGCTGTTGCTTACGGCTGCTTTGCTGTCGTTCTCTTATTATGCAAAACCACGTCAGAAAGAGAACATCTCGATGAAAGACGCGTTTATCATTGGGCTGGCGCAGGCTTGTGCCGTATTGCCGGGACTGTCTCGTTCGGGCAGTACAATTGCTACAGGTTTATTATTAGGTGATAATAAAGCAAAACTGGCGCAATTCTCCTTCCTGATGGTGATACCGCCTATATTGGGAGAAGCTTTGCTGGATGCTATGAAGATGATAAAGGGTGAGGCTATTGCGGGAGATATTCCGGCTTTGTCACTGATAGTGGGTTTTATTGCCGCTTTTGTCTCAGGGTGCCTGGCTTGCAAGTGGATGATTAATATCGTCAAAAAAGGAAAACTGATTTATTTCGCTATTTATTGTGCAATAGCAGGAGTGGTCACCATCGTTGTTTCACAATTGCAATAAGTAACGGATGAATTTTAAAGAAGGAGAAGTACTTTATTTTGATAAACCGTTGGGGTGGACGTCTTTTAAGGTCGTAGGGCATGCCCGGTACCATATTTGCCGACGGATAAAAGTGAAGAAACTGAAGGTTGGACATGCAGGTACACTCGATCCGCTGGCAACAGGGGTAATGATTGTTTGTACAGGTAAAGCTACCAAGAGAATAGAGGAATTTCAGTATCATACAAAGGAATATATTGCTACCATTCAGTTGGGTGCCACTACTCCATCGTACGATCTGGAACATGAGATTGATGCTACCTATCCTACGGAGCATATTACCCGGGAGTTGGTGGAAGAGACGTTGAAAACATTTGTTGGTGAAATACAGCAAGTGCCTCCGGCATTCTCGGCTTGCAAAGTAGATGGTGCGCGTGCTTATGATTTGGCCCGTAAAGGTCAGGAAGTGGAGTTGAAGCCCAAATTGCTGGTGATTGACGAGATAGAACTGCTGGAATGTAACTTACCGGAAATTAAGATCAGGGTGGTATGCAGCAAGGGAACTTATATCCGTGCATTGGCACGCGACATCGGGGAAGCCTTGCAAAGCGGTGCACATCTGACCGGATTGATACGTACCCGTGTGGGGGAGATAAAGTTGGAGCAATGCCTGGATCCTGCAAAATTTGCAGAATGGATAGATCAGCAGGAAGTTGAGATATCTGATTGAAATAGAAAAGTAAGAAATAAAATAATTAATAAACGCACATTATTATCATGAAACTGTCGCAATTTAAATTTAAGTTACCCGAAGAAAAGATTGCTTTGCACCCTACAAAGTATAGGGATGAATCGCGCTTGATGGTACTCCACAAGCGTACGGGAGAGATTGAGCACAAGATGTTTAAGGACATCCTGAACTATTTTGATGATAAAGACGTGTTTGTATTCAACGATACCAAGGTATTCCCTGCCCGTTTGTACGGAAATAAGGAAAAAACCGGTGCACGTATCGAAGTGTTCTTACTGCGTGAGCTGAATGAAGAGCTGCGTTTGTGGGACGTATTGGTGGATCCGGCACGTAAAATCCGTATAGGCAATAAGCTTTATTTCGGTGATGACGATTCAATGGTGGCTGAGGTAATTGATAATACTACTTCACGCGGACGTACGCTCCGTTTTCTATATGACGGTCCTCATGACGAATTTAAAAAAGCATTGTATGCGTTAGGTGAAACTCCGCTGCCGCATACGATTCTTAACCGTCCGGTGGAAGAAGAAGATGCAGAGCGTTTCCAGTCTATTTTCGCTAAAAACGAGGGAGCCGTGACAGCACCTACTGCGAGTCTGCACTTCAGCCGTGAATTGATGAAGCGCATGGAGATAAAGGGCATAGACTTTGCGTATATCACATTGCACGCAGGGCTCGGTAACTTCCGTGACATCGACGTGGAGGATCTGACAAAGCATAAGATGGACTCTGAGCAGATGTTCGTAACCGGAGAAGCTGTTAAGATTGTGAACCGTGCCAAGGATCTTGGTAGGAATGTATGTGCTGTGGGAACAACTGTGATGCGCGCCATTGAAAGCACGGTGAGCACAGACGGGCATTTGAAAGAATATGAAGGATGGACGAATAAGTTTATTTTCCCGCCGTATGATTTTACAGTGGCTAATGCTATGGTGTCCAACTTCCACATGCCACTTTCTACTCTGTTGATGATTGTGGCTGCCTTTGGTGGTTACGAGCAGGTAATGGATGCATATCACATAGCATTGAAAGAAGGCTACCGTTTTGGTACTTATGGAGATGCGATGCTGATTTTGGATAAGTGATGAGAATATATCTGGGATTAGGTACTAATTTGGGTGATAAGGAGTTGAATCTTCGTGTCGCTGTACAGAAAATAGAAGAGCGGATAGGGAAAGTGATTTCCCTGTCCGCTTTTTATGCTACTGCCCCCTGGGGATTTCAATCTGATAATAACTTTCTGAATGCTGCGGCGGGAGTGGAGACATCTCTGTCTCCTTTCGATATACTTGAAAGGACCCAACAGATAGAGCAGGAAATAGGGCGTTTACATAAATCACATGATGGGGTATATAGCGACCGTCTGATTGATATTGACCTCTTGCTTTATGGTGATAAGATATTACAGGACGAAAGGCTTTCATTGCCTCATCCATTGATGGCCGAACGAAAATTTGTTTTAGAGCCGCTTGCCGAAATCGCACCGGACGTTGTCCATCCGGTACTTCATAAAACAATCAGAGAGCTATTTCTGGTTCTTTCGTAATTTACGGATCATCAAATGCCGTGGAAGGTAAGCCACACAGCCGATCAATACGGCATACAATATGCGCAAGTCGTCAAACGGTTGATGGTTCAGATAACAAATAAAGGCATAAATGCCCACTGTGACAGCAATATACACCAATAGTATAATAGCGGTTTTTAGTTTATTTTTCATAAGATAGTCTGTTAATACGAAGCAAAAGTAGCAATAAATCCAAAATATTATCTACCTTTGCCAATGAAATGAAGTGTGGAAAGATTTGAGTAGCTTGCAACCACAGAAAAAAATGCTAAAACAACATTCCCTTCTGTATGCGTTTTCTACTCTTTTTAATTTCTGTCCGCATTCATAATTTATAATTCATAATTCATAATTTTATTATGGGATATTTATTCACATCCGAATCGGTGTCTGAAGGACACCCCGATAAAGTGGCCGATCAAATATCGGACGCTGTGCTTGACAAACTGTTGGCTTACGATCCCAGTTCGAAAGTAGCTTGCGAAACCTTAGTGACTACCGGACAGGTGGTACTTGCGGGAGAAGTGAAAACAGGTGCTTATGTTGATTTACAACTGATAGCACGTGAAGTGATCCAAAAGATTGGTTACACGAAAGGCGAATACATGTTCGAAAGTAATTCGTGCGGTGTATTTTCTGCCATTCATGAACAGAGTGCCGATATCAACCGTGGTGTAGAACGTGAGGACCCTATGAATCAGGGGGCAGGCGACCAGGGAATGATGTTTGGTTATGCAACCAACGAAACTGAGAACTATATGCCGTTGTCGCTTGACCTGGCACATAGAATACTTCTTGTATTGGCCGATATCCGCCGGGAAGGTAAAGAAATGACTTATCTTCGTCCGGATGCAAAGAGCCAGGTAACTATTGAATATGACGATAACGGTACTCCCGTGCGTATTGATACAATTGTTGTTTCAACACAGCATGATGAATTTGTATTGCCGGCTGATGGTTCTGCTGCTGCCCAACTGAAGGCGGATGAAGAGATGCTGGCGGTAATCCGGAAAGATGTGATTGAGGTATTGATGCCGCGTGTCATTGCGTCTATCAATCACCCGAAGGTTCTTGCCTTGTTCAATGATAATATTGTTTATCACGTAAATCCGACCGGTAAATTCGTTATTGGCGGTCCGCACGGAGATACAGGGTTAACCGGACGTAAGATTATTGTTGATACCTATGGTGGTAAAGGGGCTCACGGTGGTGGTGCTTTTTCTGGTAAAGATCCCAGTAAAGTAGACCGCAGTGCTGCTTATGCTGCTCGTCATATTGCTAAAAACCTTGTAGCTGCCGGTGTTGCCGACGAAATGTTGGTACAGGTTTCTTACGCTATCGGGGTGGCGCGTCCGATTAATATTTATGTAAATACATACGGCCGCAGTAATGTGAAAATGAGTGATGGTGAAATCGCCGAAAAGATTGATGAGTTGTTTGACCTCCGGCCAAAGGCTATTGAAGATCGCTTGAAACTCCGTTATCCGATTTACAGTGAAACGGCCGCTTACGGACACATGGGGCGCGAACCTCAGGTAGTGACTAAGCATTTCCACTCTCGTTATGAAGGTGACCGGACTATGGAGGTAGAGTTGTTTACATGGGAAAAACTTGACTATGTGGACAAAGTAAAAGAAGCTTTCGGTTTGTAATCAGCGTAGCTTTACAGCTATTTATTATAGGGGGCCGTACTTGTTTTTATCCCATATGGGGAGAAAACAAGGCGGCCTTCTTCTTTTCTCCTTGAAATTTGGTACTTTTGCATCGTGTTTAACCAAACCCATGCAAGAAATGAACCAAATAGCTTCCGTATGTGTATATTGTGCTTCAAGTACGAAAATAGATCAGATTTATTTTGATGCAGCTGTGCGATTAGGACAGTTGTTGGCAACCCGGCATATCCGTTTGATAAATGGAGCGGGAAATATAGGGTTGATGCGGTCGGTGGCTGATGCCGTATTACAGAACGGAGGCGAAGTGACCGGAGTGATCCCTCACTTTATGGTAGAGCAAGGATGGCATCATACCGGTTTGACGGAGCTTATCGAGGTGGACAGTATGCACGAACGTAAACGACTGATGGCTGAAAAGAGTGATGCTGTGATTGCATTGCCCGGAGGATGCGGGACTCTGGAAGAGTTACTTGAAATTATTACCTGGAAACAGTTGGGGCTTTATCTTCAACCGATCGTGATATTGAATACCAATGGCTTTTTCGATCCTTTGTTGACAATGCTCGACAAAGCCATAGACGGTAATTTCATGAGGAAACAGCATGGAGATATCTGGCATGTAGCCCATACTCCGGAAGAGGCTGTGGATCTGGTTTATTCAATACCCGTATGGGACAGTTCCATCCGTAAGTTTGCTGCTATATGATTTCTCCTCGGGACTCTGTTGGTGTGCAGGTGGCAGATACTTTGCCGCAGACCTTCCATGAAGCTTGTGTTCCGAAAGATACATTGGCGGCGGTTGATTTACAGGCGGTGAGCGAGACGGTTACGGGAGTGGATGGCATATCGATCCCTTACTCTCCAAGGACGGATGACGGGTTGGCAATGATACTGCTGGGATGTTTCTTTATTTCTTCGTATGTATTGGCGCGCAGTAAGAAATTCCTGTTGCAACAAGTTAAAGATTTTATGTTGCATCGTGAAAGAACAAGTATTTTCGCTTCCTCTACGGCAGCTGATATGCGTTATCTGTTATTGTTGACTGTGCAGACTTGTGTTCTTGGAGGTGTATGTATCTTTAACTATTTTAATGATGTCCGGCCCTCACTGATGGAGCGCGTTTCGCCTCATGTGCTCTTGGGAGTTTATGTTGCTGTGTGCATATTCTATTTTTTATTCAAGTGGATTATATATTCGTTTTTGGGATGGGTGTTTTTTGACAAAAGTAAAACAGATATATGGCTGGAGTCTTATTCTACGCTGATTTACTACCTTGGATTTGCTTTATTTCCGTTTGTTTTGTTTCTGGTTTATTTTGATCTGAATGTTACCTTTTTAGTTTCAATTGGTTGCATTTTGGTAATTTTTACTAAAATATTGATGTTTTACAAGTGGCTAAAGCTTTTTTCCTGTAATATTTATGGGGTTTTCCTTTTAATTTTATACTTTTGTGCCCTTGAAATCATACCTTGTTTAATAGTCTATCAGGGTCTGATTCAGCTAAATAATGTTTTGATAATAAATTTTTAGGACGTTGAAAATTAAGAAAGTATTAGTGTCGCAGCCTAAGCCTGCTTCAGAGAAATCTCCTTATTACGACATTGCTGAAAAGTATGGTGTAAAAATAGATTTCCGCCCCTTCATCAAGGTTGAGAGCGTCTCTGCGAAAGAATTCAGACAACAGAAAGTATCGATTCTTGATCATACGGCTGTTATATTTACCTCACGCCATGCGATTGATCATTTCTTCCATTTATGTACGGAGTTGCGTGTGACGATCCCTGAGACGATGAAGTATTTTTGTGTAACAGAAGCTGTTGCTCTTTACATTCAGAAATATGTGCAGTATCGTAAGCGTAAGATTTTCTTCGGAGCTACGGGTAAGATTGAAGATTTGATTCCTTCGATTGTGAAGCATAAAACAGAGAAATATCTCGTTCCGATGTCGGATGTACATAACGATGACGTGAAGAATCTGTTGGATAAGAATAATATTCAGCATACGGAATGCGTAATGTATCGTACTGTTAGTAACGACTTTATGGAAGGAGAGGAGTTTGATTATGACATGCTGGTATTCTTTAGCCCTGCGGGAGTTTCTTCATTAAAAAAGAACTTCCCTGATTTCGATCAGAAGGATATCAAGATCGGAACATTTGGATCGACAACAGCACAGGCTGTTCGTGATGCAGGACTCCGTCTGGATTTGGAAGCACCTAATGTGAAGTCTCCTTCAATGACGGCTGCTCTCGATTTGTTTATTAAGGAAAACAATAAAGGAAAATAAATGAAACGGTGAACAGCAAACGGTAAACAATGAACAGGCATATTCATCTGTAGCATTGTTTACTGTTTGTTGTTTGCCGTTTATAATTATTATGGCAAATACCCTGTGCAAGGCCGAAAGGCTGAATAGTAAGATTCTGATTGAGAAGATGTTTGCAGGCGGCTCTAAGTCGTTTTCCATCTTTCCGTTGCGTGTGGTGTATATGCCTGTGGAAAATCAGGATGCTCAGGCATCTGTTTTATTGAGCGTTTCGAAGAAGCGATTTAAACGCGCGGTAAAGCGGAATAGGGTGAAACGCCAATTGCGTGAGGCGTACCGGTTGCATAAGCATCTACTATTGCAGACTTTAACCGATAAACAGCAACAGTTGGCTATTGCTTTCATCTATCTTTCGGACGAATTAACGTCCTCGGCCGAAATAGAGGAGAAAATGAAGACTCTGCTGGCTCGTATCAGCGAGAGATTGGTATGAAACGTCTGCTTTCATATATATTATTGCTTCCTATATACTTTTACAGGGCTTGTATTTCGCCCATGACCTCTCCTTCATGTCGTTTTACGCCTACTTGTTCGCAGTACGCTATTGAAGCGATTAAGAAACATGGTCCTTTTAAGGGGCTTTATCTTGCCGTCAGGCGGATATTTCGTTGTCATCCGTGGGGTGGATCTGGGTATGATCCCGTTCCTTAGTGATTTATGAATATTCTGGATATACATACGCATCGGCTGCCTGCAGAACCGGGGCAGGCAATACAAAATTGTCAGCCGGCAGAATTTATTCCGCTGGTCGGTGCTTACTATTCTGTGGGGATTCATCCCTGGTACCTGACCCGTGAGAATTTCGTCCGCCAGTGGGAACTGTTGTTGTCAGCTATCCATTCTCCTCAGGTTCTTGCAATTGGCGAAGCAGGTCTCGACAAGTTGGCACAGACGGACTATGTGTTGCAGCAAGAAGCATTTGAAAAGCAGGCTATACTTGCACACGAAATGGGATATCCGTTAGTAATTCATGCAGTGCGGTCAGCAGATGAAATTATCCGCTTTAAAAGGAAAATGCAGCCTTCTAACCCCTGGATTATACATGGTTTCCGCGGGAAAAAAGAATTGGCTCTGCAATATATCCGGGAGGGAATTTATCTTTCACTGGGAGAGAAGTATCAGGAGGAAGCGCTTCGACAGATACCTTCGGAATACTTGTTTCTGGAGACAGATGAAAGTCTGATAGATATCCATAGCCTTTATGAGCGAGCTGCTTTACTTCTGGAGATGCCTGTTTGCAAACTCATGCAACAAGTACAGCAAAACATTAATAACGTCTTTTTTAGGCAATAAGAGTTGCTTGTTCCGATAAAGAGTCGTACTTTTGCCCTAATTAAACTTTAAAACTTATTATCATTCGATGAATTTTGTAGAAGAACTAAGATGGCGTGGAATGGTGCATGACATGATGCCCGGCACAGAAGAGTTATTGGCGAAAGAACAGGTTACTGCTTATTTGGGTATTGATCCGACAGCCGATTCGTTGCATATCGGACACTTATGCGGTGTGATGATCTTGCGACACTTCCAGCGTTGCGGCCATAAACCATTGGCTTTGATTGGTGGTGCAACAGGTATGATTGGCGATCCTTCGGGTAAGTCGGCAGAACGTAATCTGCTCGATGAAGAGACTTTACGCCACAATCAGGCTTGTATCAAGAAGCAGCTGGCTAAGTTTTTGGACTTCGAATCTGATGTTCCTAATAGAGCCGAATTAGTGAACAACTATGATTGGATGAAGGAGTTCAGTTTCTTGGATTTTGTTCGTGAAGTGGGTAAACACATCACTGTAAACTACATGATGGCTAAGGAATCAGTAAAGAAGCGCCTGAACGGTGAAGCCCGTGACGGATTGTCGTTTACAGAGTTTACTTATCAGTTGTTGCAGGGTTATGACTTCCTTCACCTCTATGAAACCAAAGGATGTAAATTGCAGATGGGTGGTTCCGATCAGTGGGGAAATATCACTACCGGTACTGAGTTGATTCGCCGTACCAATGGTGGTGAGGCTTATGCACTGACATGTCCGTTGATTACCAAAGCTGACGGTGGAAAGTTTGGTAAGACAGAATCCGGTAATATCTGGTTGGATCCTCGTTATACATCTCCTTATAAATTCTATCAGTTCTGGCTCAATGTGAGTGACTCTGACGCAGAACGTTATATCAAGATATTTACTTCGCTTGATAAGGCAGAAATCGACGGGTTGGTTGCTGAACATAATGAAGCTCCGCATTTGAGAGCACTTCAGAAACGTTTGGCAAAAGAAGTAACTGTAATGGTTCATTCTGAAGAGGATTATAATGCTGCGGTAGATGCATCTAATATCTTGTTTGGCAATGCTACATCCGATGCGTTGAGAAAGCTGGACGAAGACACGCTTCTGGCTGTGTTCGAAGGTGTTCCTCAATTTGAGATTTCACGTGATGCATTGACAGAGGGAGTGAAAGCAGTTGACCTGTTCGTTGACAATGCTGCTGTATTTGCTTCAAAAGGTGAAATGCGTAAACTGGTTCAGGGTGGCGGTGTTTCTTTGAATAAAGAGAAGTTGGCTGCTTTTGATCAGGTGATTACTACTGCTGATCTGCTTGATGAAAAGTATCTGTTGGTTCAGCGTGGTAAGAAAAACTATTATTTGATTATCGCTAAATAAGGAGTTTTCTTTTCCGCCTTTCATTCAGGGGGCGGGTTGAGTGAAACTTTAATATAAAAAAGAGGATGTCTCAAAAGGGGGTGCCATGTAATAGGCAAATTGACCCTGTGAGACATCCTTTTTCTTTGTGGAGTGGCAGATTAATGCTTTCCTGCTTTATCTGCCGGGAGTTCTTTCAGTAATTCCTCTACTGCCGTCTTCAATTGCGTATCTTCACCTTTGACGATTGTTTCCGGTGAGTTGGCAACTTTAATGTCCGGTTCCAGCTGTGTGTTTTCCAGATAGCTTCCATCCGGGAGTCGATAGCCTATGACAGGAATACCGAATACCAGAGATGGGTCTTGCAGGCGTTCCCATGAAACACTGGTCATAGTTCCCGGTACGGGCATACCTACCAATTTACCCAATTTCTGGTGGCTGTATACCCATGGTGTACCGTGCGCATTCGAGTAATTGGCTTCACATGTCAGCATGATAGATGGTTTGTTCCATCGGCGGCTGGGCATATCGCATGCTTCGCGTCCGCGAACAACCTGAGTGAAATACTTCTTGCCGCTGAACAATACTTCGATATCTTCGTGAAGGCGGCCACCACCATTGAAACGGGTGTCTATAACGATACCTTCGCGGTTATTGTATTTTCCTAAAATATCCGAGTAGACGGAACGGAAACTGCCATCACCCATCGACTGTATGTGTACATATCCCAAACGTCCGTTGGACCATTTGTCTACATTGGCCGCCCGTTGTTTCACCCAGCGTTTGTAAAGCAGATTGTTGAGGGTTCCGTTGCCGACCGGGATTACTACTTCTTCCCACCGTTCACCGTTTTGCGGATTGTATAGCGAAACAAGCGTCTTCTTATTGGCTTTGTCATTCAGTAACGTCAGATAATCTGTTTCGGGAGTTATTGCCTGCCCGTTGATCTTTTCAATGACAGTTCCGGCTTTCACCTTCGAGCGGGCGTGATCGAACGGCCCTTTTTCAATCACTTCCATGATCAATGCACCTTTTCCTTTGTGATTCCAGTCTGTAAGCACTCCCAAACTGGCTGTGGCATCTCCCGGAATGGATGGAGAGAAGCGGCCGCCGGTATGCGATACATTCAGTTCACCCAGCCATTCGCTCAGCAATTCGGCAAAGTCGTAGTTGTTATTGATGTGCGGCAGGAATTTGCGGTAAGCAGCAGACATGGCATCCCAGTCTACTCCGTGCATGTTGGTGTTGTAGAAACGTTTCTGCTGCTGCTTATATACATGGTCGAACATATATTCTCGTTCTGCGGCTAAATCCATTTTCATCTCTGCTTTATAGCTGATCGGCTTCAGAGTCTCTCCGCTGAGGTCCATTTTCTGCATGGTGTTGCCTCCCAGGACAAACAGGGTTTTTCCTTCTTTGTCCATATTCATAGAAGCCCATCCGGCATTCATTTTATGAAGCAGCTTGGTTTCTTTTTTGCGGAGATCCATTTTCCATAGGTCAAATCCACCTTCGAATGCTGACAGATAGTAGAGGGTTTCACCGTCTTTTGAGATGATGGTACTGCCCAGATTCGAAGAATTGGGAGTGAGGCGGATGATACGGTCTTCGAGCCCATTCAGCTCCACTACGATGGTTTTTACCTCGTCTTTCTTTTCAGTCTCTGCTTTGGGATCTTTCTTTTTGCCTTTTTTCAGGTTAGCAGAAGCTTTTTCTTTATCCTTCTGTTGCTCCTTTTCCAGTTCTTTCTGCAATTCATAATCCTCTTTACTCAGACGGAACTTATCGAAAGCATCCTGATTGAGGAATACCAGCATGGCATCGTTTTGTGAACCCCAGGAAGCATGTGCACGCATCCCATATCGTTCGGTCGTGAACAAGATGGCATTGCCGTCCAGTGCCCAACGGGGAGATCCGCTCATGTAACCACTGTTAGTCAGGTTGATGATCGGGCTGCCACCCTGTGCACTCACTAATCCTATGTCTGAATATGGATCATGCCGGTTACCGATAAACTCGAGTGTGAACCATTTTCCGTCAGGTGACCATTGGTAGTCGAAATTTCCGTCGGTGCTGAACCAAGTGGATCCATCGGTGATCTGGCGAACCTTTTTCGTGTCTAAATTAACTACCATCAAGCGGTTGCGGTCCTCTATAAACGCCAGTTCTTTACCGTCCGGTGAGAATTGCGGATAAGCCCGTTCCACGGTTGTGGAGGGCAGTAACACTTCTTCTTCGATGATAGTGGCATTCGGGAAGTTGGCCTCCTCTTTACGGGCTATTTTAGCCAGGAAAAGTTGCCAGTTGCCGTTACGTTCGCTTGCGTAGGCCAAGGTACGGTTGTCCGGGGCGAAAGTGAGTCCGGCTTCGCGTGCAGGTGTTTGGGTGATTTGTTTTGTGGTGGCATAATCTGTCGAGGTCACAAATACTTCTCCCCGTACGATAAACGCAATCTGTTTTCCATCCGGCGATACGGTTCCCGATGTCGCTCCGTTTGTAAAAGTCAGGTCTGCTATTTTATCCTGATCATCGCGGACAATGTCTATGTCCGTTTTTTGTGGAGTGGCATTACCTTTTTGAGTATATATTTCCCCGTCATACGCATAGCATAATGTTCCGTCATGACTCATTGACAAGAAACGCACAGGATGTGTTTTGAAAGATGTCACCGTTTTAAGAGACTGTGTGTTGTCCAATGGGAAGTTGTAGACATTGAACGAGCCTTCGCGTTCACTTAATATATATACACTTTTTCCGTCCGGTGAAAGGATGGGGTTGCGGTCTTCTCCGGCGTGATTGGTCAGGTTGGTATGTTTTCCTGTTTGAGTGTTGTACATCCAGATGTCACGGGTGATGGACGAAGTGTGATGTTTCCGCCATTCATCTTCAAAACCTTTACGGTCCTGATAAAGGAAGAATTCCCCCGATGTTGCATAACAAACTGCTTCGGCCGGGGTGCCCAGCACCTGTTCCGTACGTCCTCCGTTTGCAGGGACCTTGTAGAGCTCTGTCATGGCTGTTGTCGGGAACATGGCGCTTTGTGCGGGATCCTGGATGGATGCTGAAAATAGAATATATTTTCCGTCCGGTGTAAAAGTTGAAGGGAGTTCGGATGCAGAATTGGTAGTCAGTCTTTGTGCCGTACCTCCTGTCGCCGGCATTATAAAAATGTCAAAATTGCCATTACGGTCACTGGCAAAAGCGATTTGCTTACTGTCCGGTGACCAAATCGGTGTGCATTCATACGATGGTTGTGTTGTAAGCTGGGTGGCTACCCCTCCTCCGGCAGGTACCTTGTAAATATCTCCTTTGTAACAGAATGCTATTTCTGTTCCGTCCGGCGAAATCTGTACGTCACGCATCCATAGCGGTGATGCGGCATTGCCGGTAAGCGTGGTGAGACCCAATGCAATGCATACAAAAAGTTTTCTCATACTTACTGAATTTATTCGTTTACTTTATTGATTTCTGTAAGTACAAAGGTAGCAATTAGCCGCGGCTAACGAGACTTATTATACAAAAAAGTCTAAAAAGATTTGGAAAATAACTTGCATGGCATTATCTTTGCATCGCTTTTTAACAGAAAGCGCATGAGCTTGTCCTATGGTGTAATGGTAGCACAACAGTTTTTGGTTCTGTTTGTCTAAGTTCGAATCTTGGTAGGACAACCCCCAAATGCCTTGAAAGTAAATTACTTCCAAGGCATTTTTCTTTTTGTATGGCCGAGTTTCCTTTAGGTCAGCTTGTATTATCCATCATCTCCTATTCATGTTATGCTATTTACCTTAATAATTAATTGAGATGGTACGTTCTTTATCTCGTCCTGTGTACGCAGGCTTATTAGCCCGTGTACCTGTGCCCATTAGCCTTGGTATGCGTGCCCATTGGCACGGGTATGCGGGACGAGATAGAGCCTTGACCATTTATATAAAAGATAGCAAGGAAAATGAAATACTTTTCAAGGTATAAATAGATAAGGAATTAACTTTATATGTCTATATAACAGTAGTTTACCATATACTTTCTGACAAAAATGGAGGGTGGAAGATGGAAGATAAGGGTGGAAGATTGATAGCCTAAAAAGACGATCTTCCACCATGATAAATTGCGGAATATCAGATGGTAAACTACAAAAAGGTGGAAGATGGAAGATGGAAATACTTTTTACGTATGAGTGGGTAAATTGGGGAAAAAATTTTCTTCTTTCTCTTTCTTTTTGCCTATTTTTGCCTATTCGTTAATACTAAAATCTAATAATCAATGAAACGTCGCGATTTTCTGAAGTGTTCACTTGCTGTAGGAGCAGGCTTGGCAACCTCTCCGTTGACTTATGCATTTAATGGTGAAAACCAAGAGTCAAACAATGATTCGTCCGGCTCCTCTAAGGCTCCTGCCACAAAAGGAGGGAAACCACATATCATTTTTATTATGAGTGACCAGCATCGTGGAGATGCTTTACATTGCATGGGGAATAAAGCCGTCATTTCTCCTAACATAGATAAGTTGGCTCAGGAAGGCAGCTTGTTTGTATGTGGTTATAGTTCTGCCCCCAGTAGTACGCCCGCGCGTGCCGGCTTGCTTACGGGGATGTCTCCATGGCACCATGGGATGTTGGGGTATGGAAAGGTCGCTTCCAAATATAAATATGAAATGCCCCGGATGTTGCGCGATTTGGGCTACTATACTTTTGGAATAGGGAAGATGCACTGGTTTCCACAGAAAGCCTTGCATGGCTTTCATGCTACATTGGTAGACGAGAGCGGGCGTAGTGAAACCCGTGATTTTATTAGTGACTATCGGGGATGGTTTCAGTTGCAGGCGCCCGGGAAGAATCCGGATTTAACGGGAATCGGGTGGAACAATCATAATGCCGGAACTTATAAACTTGAGGAAAGATTACATCCTACGGCCTGGACGGGGCAAACAGCCTGTGAATTAATACGGAATTATGAAAGTGATCAGCCTCTGTTCCTGAAAGTCTCTTTTGCCCGCCCTCATAGTCCGTATGATCCTCCGAAGCGATATTTGGATATGTATGAAAAGGCAGATATCCCTGTACCGTTTGTTGGGGATTGGTGTGGAAAGTATGCTGAACGTAAAGATCCGGAAAAGGTTGCGAAAGACGCCCCTTTCGCGAATTTAGGAGAAGAATACGCTGTCAATTCCCGACGCCATTATTATGCGAATGTGACGTTTATTGATGATCAGATTGGGCAGATTATTCAGGCCCTGAAAGAGAAAGGAATGTACGAGAACGCAATTATTTGTTATACGGCCGACCACGGTGATATGTTGGGTGACCATTATCATTGGCGGAAAACCTATGCCTATGAAGGTTCGGCGAAGATTCCTTATATTATAAAATGGCCTTCTGCCATGACTACACAGGCTATTAAAGGAAAACGAATAGAACAGCCGGTAGAGTTACGTGATTTTTTGCCTACCTTCATCGAACTTGCAGGGGGAACGGTACCGGATGATATGGACGGCAAGTCTTTGGTTGCACTGGTTTCAGGAAATAATGATGGCTGGCGGAAATATATTGATCTGGAACATGCCACCTGCTATAGTGCCGATAATTATTGGTGTGCGCTTACTGACGGTAAAATGAAGTATATCTGGTTTATTCATACGGGCGAAGAGCAATTGTTCGATTTAAGTGCAGATCCCGGAGAACGGAAAAATCTTTTTGGAGACAGTCGTTATGCAGACCGGTTGGCTGAGATGCGTAAAGCAATGGTTTGTCACTTGCAAGAGAGGGGAACAGATTTTGTAAAAGATGGAAAGCTGGTAGTAAGAGATCAGACTTTACTTTATAGCCCTAATTATCCAAAAGATTAATGTTATTTATCTGTGCAGGATAATTGGGCGCAATTTATTCTCAAATCCCGTTTTCTTTTCTTATTTTTGTGTCGTGTACGCAAACGATGTTTGTCTGAGCGGCACCTAATGTAAACTTATAAATAAGAAATATGAAAACAAACTATGAGATTCGCTATGCTGCCCATCCGGAAGACGCAAGAAGCTATGACACCAAGAGAATCCGGAGAGATTTCCTGATAGAGAAGGTTTTTTCGGCCGATGAAGTGAATATGGTATACTCCATGTATGATCGTATGGTAGTGGGCGGAGCCATGCCGGTAAATGAAGTGTTGAAGTTGGAAGCTATCGATCCTTTGAAAGCTCCTTATTTCCTGACCCGTCGTGAAATGGGTATTTTCAATGTCGGAGGTCCCGGCGTTGTGAGAGCAGGGAATGCGATATTTCAGTTAGCTTATAAAGAAGCGCTTTATTTGGGTTCGGGCGATCGGGAAGTAACTTTTGAGAGTGTAGATGCCGCACATCCTGCTAAATTTTATTTTAATTCGCTGACCGCTCACCGCAATTATCCTGATAAGAAAGTAACGAAAGCCGATGCGGTGGTTGCTGAAATGGGCACGTTGGAAGGCTCGAATCATCGCAATATTAATAAGATGCTTGTAAACCAGGTGCTACCTACCTGCCAGTTGCAGATGGGAATGACCGAACTGGCTCCGGGAAGTGTGTGGAATACGATGCCCGCACATGTTCACAGCCGCCGTATGGAGGCTTATTTCTATTTTGAGGTACCGGAGGAGCATGCCGTATGCCATTTCATGGGTGAGGTTGACGAAACCCGTCATGTATGGATGAAGGGCGATCAGGCAGTATTGTCACCGGAATGGTCCATTCATTCGGCAGCGGCAACTCACAGTTACACTTTTATCTGGGGCATGGGGGGTGAGAACCTTGATTATGGTGACCAGGATTTTTCGTTAATCACGGACTTGAAATAAGGTGTTTGATATGAATATTTCTTTTTAGAGAATGGAAGTGAGATGAGTTTTTTTAAAACATTATAAGTATGGTAAACTTTTCATTAAAGGGCAAAGTGGCATGGGTCACGGGTGCATCTTACGGTATCGGTTTTGCGTTGGCTACTGCTTTCTCAGAGGCAGGCGCGAAGATCGTTTTTAATGACATCAGTCAGGAGCTGGTCGACAAGGGGTTGGCTGCATATAAGGAACTGGGGATTGAGGCCAGTGGATATGTGTGCGACGTCACGAGTGAGGAGCAGGTAAATGCTTTGGTTGCACGGATTGAGAAAGAGGTCGGAGTGGTTGATATTCTGGTAAATAATGCCGGTATCATTAAGCGCATCCCGATGTGTGAGATGACAGCGGAGCAGTTCCGGCAGGTGATTGACGTGGACCTGAATGCCCCGTTTATTGTGTCGAAAGCCGTGATTCCTTCAATGATTAAGAAGGGGCATGGAAAAATCATCAATATCTGTTCGATGATGAGTGAGCTGGGGCGTGAAACAGTATCTGCTTATGCCGCTGCCAAGGGCGGGCTGAAGATGCTCACCCGCAACATTGCGTCCGAGTATGGTGAGTTCAATATCCAGTGTAACGGTATTGGCCCGGGGTATATCGCCACACCTCAGACGGCGCCTTTGCGTGAAGTGCAGCCGGACGGTTCGCGCCACCCGTTCGACTCATTCATTATAGCCAAGACTCCTGCTGCCCGTTGGGGAACACCGGAAGACCTGATGGGACCGGCCGTATTCCTGGCTTCGGATGCTTCGAATTTCGTGAACGGTCATGTGCTTTATGTAGATGGCGGTATTTTGGCTTATATCGGTAAACAACCTAAATGAATCTGATCAATACAATTGAATTAATGAAGAAAGTTTTTCTTTTTGCCGCACTCGCTTTGTTGTGTCTGGCTTGTAATGAAGCGGGTAAGTCGGTTTCTGTTACGGTATCCAATGCCACTTCGCTGGAACGTGACGGTGAGATGGCAGAAGTATCCATGAGCGAGGTTTCCTCTAAATTGCAGTTACCCGATACCGCGCAGATAGTCGTGGTGGATGCCGAAGGGCAGCAAGTACCCTATCAGATAACTTCTGACGAGAAAGTGATATTTCCGGTCAGTGTACAGGCGAATGGTTCGACTGTTTACACGATAAAGGCGGGTATTCCCCAGGAGTGTCCGGTGAAGGCTTGCGGAAGATATTATCCCGAACGGGTGGATGACGTGGCCTGGGAGAACGATTTGGTGGCTTTCCGTACCTACGGACCTGCTTTACAGGAAACCGGAGAACGTGCTTTCGGATATGATATCTGGACGAAGTACAACACCACTGAGCCGGTGGTGGAAGCTCGCTATGAAGGCGAATTGAACCCGGATACAAAAGCTAAAATAGCAGAACTCGGGAAGACGGATCCTAAAGCTGCGCAGGAGCTTTACCGGTCGGTTTCTTATCATGTGGACCATGGCAACGGACTGGACTGTTATAAGGTCGGTCCTACTTTGGGAGGGGGCACGGCTGCGTTAATGGCAGGTGATACAATTATTTATCCGTATTGTTACGCTACCCAGGAGATACTGGATAATGGTCCGCTGCGTTTCACTGTGAGACTGGTGTATCATCCGTTGGTGGTAAGGGGAGACTCCGGCGTGATCGAAACACGTGTGATTACGTTGGATGCGGGTTCGCATCTGAACAAAACGATTGTTTCTTATACCAATCTGAAAGAGACAATGCCTCTGGCAGTCGGCATCGTATTGCATGAACCCGATGGAGCTGTGGTGGCGAATGCGGCAGAGGGATACATCACTTATGTGGACCCGACGGATAATGTGGGTAATGACAACGGTAAAATCTTTGTGGGTGCTGCGTTCCCCACTTTGGTGAAGGAGGCGAAACCTGTTCTGTTCCCGGAGAAAGAGAAGAAAGAGCTGCGCGGAGGTGCCGACGGGCATGTGCTGGCTATCAGCGAGTATGAACCGGGAGCTGACTTTACTTATTACTGGGGAGCTGCCTGGGATAAGGCCGATATAAAAGACGCTGCTGCCTGGAATGCCTATATGGCCGATTTTGCCCGGAAGATACGTAATCCGCTGACGGTAACGGTGAAATAAGAGAGCTGCCTGAGCTTTTTACTGATGTCAGCAATATGGCTTTTCTACAGGAGATTGAGAAACAACTGTCAGGGGAGGATATGAACGTGGCATTGACGGGAGCGATTCTGCACTAATCCGTCCGGTCATAGCCCGACTCTTAGTCTTCCATCTGTTTTATATTCCTTATTAGTCCGCTATACTTAGCCCTCTTCACAGCACTGCCTTTGAAGAGGGTTCTGTATTTTTCTTCGCTTAGTTGTTGCCAGTCTTCTTTCTTCATATTCATGAACTCCGGCGAGGGTTGCAGCTCCGGTGTCCGGCAAGGAGTGGCAAACCGGTTCCAGGGACAAGCTTTCTGGCATTCGTCACATCCATAAACACGGTTTCCCATCAGAGGGGAAATAGAGGCCGGAATTTCGCCTTTATTCTCTATAGTGAGGTATGAAAGGCAACGGCGTGCATCCAGGCCGTACGGGGCTTCTAAAGCTTGCGTGGGGCAGGCTTGCAGGCAGCGGTTACACGTCCCGCAGCGATTCGGCCGGGGGCGGTCGTATGTGTCGGCTTCCGTGTTCAGGAAGAGTTCTCCCAAGAAGAAGGTAGATCCGGCACGGGGAATGATCAGCTGGGTATTCTTCCCGATCCATCCGAGGCCGGCACGCCAGGCCCAATAGCGTTCGAGTACGGGGGCGGTGTCACAGAACACACGTCCGTCCAGTTCCGGTACGTCTGATTCCTGTATGAAGCGGAACAGGGTGGTCAGTTTTTCACGCATGAGATCGTGATAGTCCTTCCCGTAAGCGTACCATGCGAATTGGTACTCGTCCTCGGGTAACCGGGTAGCGGGGTAGTAGTTCAGGGCTACGGAGACTACGCAACGGGTGCCTTCGACCAGCAGAGCCGGATCGCAGCGCTTGTCGAAATGGTTGCCCATATAAGCCATTTCGGCGTGCCTGCCCGAGCCCAGCCATTCCTTCAGAAAGTCCCGGTGTACGGGATCGACCGGCCCGGCCGGTGCTATGCCGCAAGCAGAAAAGCCGAGGCGCAAGGCTTCGGCTTTCAGGGCTTTACTGTTTATCTTCGTTTCCATTATAGGATCTTAAATTCGTATCCTTCCTCTTTCAGGAAGTCGATGGCACGGGGAAGTGCGTATTGCAGGTTTCCGTTGTTCCAGGACTTCAGCGAATCGTGGAAGGTAATGATAGACCCGTTGCGGGCATATCTCATCACATTGGCCAGCACTTGCGGCGGGCGGAGCTTCTTACTGTAGTCTCGGGTGACGAGGTCCCACATGACGATCTTATAGTGGCGCTTCAGCGTCATGTACTGCATCCAGCGCATGTGTCCGTGAGGCGGACGGAACAGGTCCGTTTTCATCAGCTCGTTGGCCTTGTCTGTATTGGCCAGATAATTTACCGACAGATATTCGAAGCCGCGGATGTGGTTGAACGTATGGTTGCCGATGCGGTGTCCGCGTTCCACTACCATACGGAACACATCCGGATGCTTGCGGATGTTGTCGCCTACCATGAAAAAAGTAGCCTTGATGTTGTGTTTGTCCAGCAACTCCAGTACCCAGGGCGTCACTTCCGGAATGGGGCCGTCGTCGAAGGTCAGGTAAACTGCCTTCTCGTCAGGGTCCATCCGGAAGATAGCGTCGGGATAGATTGCACGGAAAAACCAAGGCGGTTGCTCTATAAACATCTTCTTCGGTTACAGATTACTGATGGACTTTCATGCGTCCTACGTAAATGTTATATAGTTCGTTCACTTTCGGAGTATAGTTGCCGGCCAGTTTCGACTTGTATTTCTCCATCATTTTGGCTTCCATATCCAGTGCGCTGAGGTGCATGATGAATTCACGCTGCGACATCAACAGATGATTGTCGTCCAGGCTGAGATACCAGGTGAGATATTCCACAGACTTGTTTGCCAGTTCGTCGATGATCCGGTCGGCTTTCGCGGTATCTCCCAACTGGTAGTAGGCTTCTGCCATCTCGAGTGCCCCGTTCTGGAAGTCGTAGGGTACGTTGAAGGCGGGAATCATCTTTTCGGCATATTCCAATGCGGCCAGCGCCTTGTCTTTCTTGCCTTCTTTCATCAGCTGTGTGATGAGTTGGGCGAAGATGCGGCGATGGGTGTAGCACATGCGCATGGTGTTCTCGTCGATGTAGATGCCCGGCTTGTCGATGCCTCCGAACTTGAACTTGTTCATCAGGTTGTCGTACATCTTCTCGCTGTCGATGGTTGCTTCGAGCGCTTCCGTATCGAACGGGGTGAAGCGGTACGTCAGACCTTCCTGGATGAAATGCTCGCGCATATTCAGTTGGTTGTCCGTACCTACGGTGATAGCTATGTAGATGGGGCGTTCCCAATTGGCGTTGGCCAGCATTTCGAGCATCATCAGCTCGCTCTTGTAGAGGGCGCGTTTGGGGTTGCCCTTTTCGTCTTTGAGCGAGATGTGCATATAGTCGGGGATGGAGTCGCCCAACGCTGCCGGGATCATCATACCCGAGCGGCGTACGGCCTCTTTGTCGATCTTGACAACGATGCTGTCGGTCGGTATTACCGCTTGTCCGTCTTTGGTGCGTACCCAGTATTTCAGGATATTCTTCAGTTCGTAAGGATTGTCTCCGAATTGTGCCCGGATGTTGTTCAGGGCTTCCGGGTTCTTGCCGTTCAGGACTTCTTCTTCGGCGGCTTTGTAGGCTTTGTCTATCTGCTTCTTGAAGTCCGGGCGGATGGGTACGTATTCGTTCTGTCCCTCCATGTATTCGGTTCTGTCCCAAGTGATGGGCAGTGCTGGAGAGTCGTATGCCGGACGTTTCATCTGGTCGATGTACCAGTCGGTCTGCAGATAGCTCAGGTTACAGGTGCGTGCGTCGGTGCGGAAACCTTCTGTCTCTTGGTTGTACCACAGCGGGAAGGTGTCGTTGTCACCGTTGGTATAGATGATGGGGTTGCCGCTTTCCTGGAGTGACATCAGGTAGTTCTGTCCGAAGTCGCGTGCCACGTAGCGTCCGCTGCGGTCGTGGTCGTCCCATGTCTGGCTGGCCATCTGTATGGGTACGAGCAGGCAGACTGCCGACGTAAGGGCTGCTGCGGGAACTTCTTTCATGTATCTGCGCAAGAGGTGGACGATGCCTGCGACACCCATACCGATCCAGATGGCGAAGGCGTAGAAGGAGCCTGCGTAAGCGTAGTCACGTTCGCGGGGCTGTCCCGGTGTCTGGTTGAGGTAGAGCACGATGGCTATACCGGTCATGAAGAACAGGAAGAATACCACCCAGAATTGCTGGATGCCTTTCTGTCCGCGCCATGCCTGCCAGAAGAGTCCGATGATTCCCAGCAGAAGCGGGAGGCAGTAGAAGACGTTGTGTCCCTTGTTGTCCTTCAGTTCTTGTGGCAGGAGGCTTTGGTCGCCGTACATGAGGTTGTCGATGAACGGGATGCCGGTGATCCAGTTGCCGTGCTCTATTTCGCCGCTGCTCTGGATGTCGTTTTGCCGTCCGGCGAAGTTCCACATGAAGTAGCGCCAGTACATGAAGTTGAGCTGGTAGGAGAAGAAGAACTTAATGTTGTCCCACTGTGTGGGCATGTTCACCATCAGCATCTCTCCGCATTGGTCGTAGGGGACGTCATATCCGGTGATGTCCTGCCAGGACTTGTAATAAGGGGCGTGTGCCGAACTGTACATGCGGGGGAAGAGCATGTTCTGCGCGTACTCATATTCCACGCGTCCCGGAAGTTCGACGTACGAATCTTTTTCGTCCGGTGAGGTTTTCTCTTTGCGGACGTATTTGGTGTCCGCACTTTTCTGGCGGGGAACGCAATAGCCGTCTTCTACGTCGAGTGCTACTCTCGAGGAGTAGGCCGGGCCGTAGAACAACGGGCGTGTGCCGTATTGCTCTCGTCCTAAGTATTCGCCCAGCGTGAAGATGTCTTCCGGTGAGTTCTGGTCCATCGGCGTGTTGGCTACCGAGCGGATCACGATGAGGGCATACGAGGAGTATCCCACCATGATCATCATGGTGCAGAGCAGCGCCGTGTTCATGGTGCGGGCGGACATGCGTATCTTGGCGTTGAGCTTCGATGCGTAGAAGAGGTAGAGGGCCAGTGCGCCCAATACGAGGATGCCGATGATGACGGCGCCTGCTCCGTGTCCGTAGAACGGGATGCCGAGCATGGCGATGGTCAGCAGGAAGGAGAGGTTCATGCGGGTGCGGCTCTTCTCGTTGTAGCTTTCGTAGATGCCCCAGATGATGGCGGCTGCCAGTAGGGCGATGTAGACGATCACGCCGGTGTTGAACGGCATTCCGAGGGAGTTGACGAACAGCAGTTCGAACCAGCCGCCCACTTTTACGACACCGGGTACGATGCCGTAGAGCACCGCTGCCACCAATACCATCGATCCGGCGAGTGCCAGCAGGGAGCCTTTACCGTTGGCGTTAGGCACTTTCTTGTAGTAGTATACCAGTACGATGGCCGGCAGGCAGAGCAGGTTGAGCAGGTGCACACCGATGCTGAGACCTGTGAGATAAGCGATGAGGATGATCCAGCGGTCGCTATGCGGTTGGTCGGCAACGTCTTCCCACTTCAGTATCAGCCAGAATACGATGGCGGTGAACATCGAGGAGTAGGCATATACTTCTCCTTCGACGGCCGAGAACCAGAATGTGTCGCTGAATGTATAGGCCAGTGCGCCTACCAGTCCGGAACCCATGACGGTGATCAGTTGTCCGCGGGTGATGGCGTTCTCGTCCGTGATGACGAGTTTGCGGACCAGGTGCGTGATGCTCCAGAAGAGGAACAGGATGCAGGCACCGCTCATCAGCGCACTCATGTAGTTGACCATCCGGGCTACCAGTGCCGGGTCGTTGACGAATTGCGTGAAAAGGTTGGCGGTGAGCATAAAAAAGGGTGCTCCGGGGGGGTGTCCTACTTCCAGTTTATAGGCGGTAGTGATAAATTCCGGGCAGTCCCAGAAACTGGCTGTGGGCTCTATCGTCATGCAATAGACGGTAGCGGCGATCAGGAAGGTGATCCAACCCACGAGGTTGTTTACGGTTTTGTACTGTTTCATTCAGACTATAGTTAGTTATTTGTTAACATGATAGACGGGCGCAAAGATAATGATTTACGTGAAGATAGCCGTAGAAAGTGTAGAGTTTTAGGAGTTTGGAGGGGAGAATTAAGAAACGGTAACGGTTGGTCTTAAATTAATAATAAGAATAGTTGAAGAAGAATTATTGTATGGGAGAGCAAAGACCGTGTTTCAAAAAACGTTCGTCTGATGTAACAAAGATAAGTCGCTTTTTTCATCTGTGCAAATGTTTTTACATATATTTAATTATCAGGTGTTTATCTCTTCCTTTGGCCTTCAGTGCGCAGAGCCAAAACTGTGTTTCAAAAAAGGAACGTCTTTTGAAACACAAGAGTCGTTCTATCTATCTAATTTACACAAACTTACCGCAAAATAAAAGCTGTATTCACAGCCTGCCATAACCGGTCTTCCCATTCATTAATGGGAAGGCCTTGCTGAGTATGATCTATTTTATTCATTTTTAAACATTTGAGTTATGAATACGAAGACAAAACTTCTGTATGTAGGCTTTCGTGCGTTAAGCACATGCTGTGTGTACACGGCTTTTTTAATGATAACATCGTGTGGCGACAATGTTGTGAACCCCGACAGTCCGGAACCGGACGGAGAGGATATGATTCCTGTTACGGTCAGCCGGGTTGAGGATGGCAGCTATATGGAAAGCCATGTTGATACTCCCGACACAACCGGAAGAAGAACGCTTGTGGACGAATGGGTGCCGGTGAAAGAGCCACCCACCGGCAGGGCCATACCCGCTGCCGTGCCTTACGAAGGGCCTTCAGCGGTACGGATGACGCTCCGTGAAGAGCCACAAGCCACTACCCGTGCCTCTACATTGGGCAACGGCATTTATTTCCGGTTGATCGCTTTCCGTAAAGTAGGCAGCAATTACGTGTTCCAGTCGGCAGCGGATTTTACGACGAACGGGGCTTCCGCTCCCACACTCAGGCAAGGAAATCTGCTCACCAGAGCAGGAACTGTCCGTGTGATCGGATACTCGTTCAATAGTACGGCAGCGATGGGAACGATCCCTTCATCCTATGCTTATAACGGTACTTCCGTCACTATCCCGAATATGGGCAATGACTTTATGGTGTATGACTCGAAGGATATAGAGGGTGTGAGCGAAATCAACCACAATCTGTCGGTTAGTTTCACGCAAAAGCTCTGCAAGCTGACGGTTAAGCTATCCTTGTCACAGTTTGGGAGTAACACATTCACCAACTGTACAGGCGTATACGTTTCTCAGGGCGGCAATGCGTCCGCCTGGACGATAGGTCCCTCTACAAATAATGTAAGTGCCAATACCGGAAATACGTCCACATTCAGTATAGCGAATAATTCGACTGCCACTGTGCGGTTAGTTCCTTTCTCGGGTTCCCGGGCGATCACGGTGCATATCGGTACGTTGAAACTTAGTAATTACTTCAATGCGAATAACCGGAATATCACCTCGAGCCAGAATGTACAGTTGCTACCGGGAAAGAGTTATACCATTACGCTGAAGTTTGAGTTGGGGATACAATTGGCGGCGAGCGACATTAACCTGACACAAAACGGATGTACGGCGAGTGATAAGAATGATTTGGCAAAGCTGAGATGGGCTACAGGAAATTTGAAGAGTACGGGAAGCACGAATTATATATGGGCACCTTCACAGACAGAAACTGGGTATTATTACACATGGTATAGTACTTACACTGGGAACACAAGTACCAATAACACAGATCCATGCTCAAGATTAAATACTGCATATTATGGAACGGGGTGGCGCACACCTAGCAATAATGAGTTCAGCAAATTGACTCGATGTACAAACAAAATAATGACTAATGGTGGCATGTGGTTTATGAACAATACTAAAGGTGTTTTTCTAAAATGCGGAGGTGGGCGCTACGGTAGTTTAGGTAGTGGTACGACATCTAACGATGGTGTAAATACAGCTGCTCGCTATTGGTCTAGTGATGCCAGCAGTAATACCCATGCACATAGTGTACTCCTATACGGTACTGCTGCAAGTACTACACCAAGAGAAAAAACAGATGGATACTCTGTACGTTGTGTGAAAGGTACCAAACAATAATATTCACTTTTAAACTTAACAAATCATGAAAACCGAACTCAAAGGCTGGCTTGCGGACAATACCGTGACCACCGACAACAAAGAAGACAAAATCCTGGTATTGGAGAGCGCCGGAAACCTGACGCTATCCGATGTACTGGATGAAATGAAGAAAGAAGATACCGGCTTGCGGGCAGAGACTTTAAAGCATGCCGTCGATCTCTTTCAGCGTACGGTATCGGAATTGGTACTGAACGGATACTCTGTCAATACGGGGCTTTTTCGTGCCGTACCACAGTTTCGTGGAGTAATAGACGGTGGAGTATGGAATCCCGAGAAAAATTCTATCTATGTTTCCTTCAATCAGGATAAGGATTTACGTGAAGCTATCGCACGGACCGGCGTGAAAATTCTGGGAGCCAAAGGTGACCCGGCCTACTTCATTGGCGGTGAAGACGCTGCCACCCGTGCCACGGATGGTAGTGCAACTGCCGGACGTAACTATCGCCTGCAGGGAAAGAATATTAAAGTAATAGGTACAGACTCTGCAGTGGGTATCGTATTGATTGATGAGAAAGGTACGGAAACAAAGTTGCCGATGGATATGATAGCAGTAAACAACCCTTCGGAAGTGTTGGTGTTACTTCCTGCGGACTTAAAAGACGGAGTCTATGAATTACGACTGACTACCCAGTTTTCAACCGGTAATAAGTTGCTGAAAGTACCTCGTACAGTGATACGTAGTCTGGTTATTGGTCTTCCTTCGGGAGGGGATGGTGATATTGTAGATGATCCTACAGCCTGATTCCTGAGAAAGAGGTTTTCCTTACTCGGGGAAACCTTGCTTCCCGGTGGAGGGAAACTATCGTTCCTTGGCTTAGGAAAGAGGATTGTGCAAAAACTCCGTCCTGCACCACTTCACATAAAAGATGAAGCAATGCAGGGCGGAGTTTCTGTATGGGATAGGGTGCCCTTCGTCAGGCTTTATCGTTTTCGTGGCAATGGCAATGTTCGCCCAGCACCCGGTGAGGCAGTGTGCCGTGTCCCAGCAGCTCGATCGGGCAGTTGAAGTTCCGTTCCAGCCATTCGGTGTTGACGCTTGCGGCCGGGTGATAGTCCAGTGTTTCGTTCACGCAGGCGATGTTCTTTACCTGTTGCAGCACCGTCCCGATGTCGTGGCTGACAAGGATGATGGCGCAGTCGCGGTTGATCTCGGCCAGCAACTGGTAGAGGCGGGCTTCGAAGCGCTTGTCGATATAGGTGCTCGGTTCGTCGAGAATGAGCAGTTGCGGGTCGCTGATGATGGCGCGTCCCAGCAGGGCACGTTGCAGTTGTCCGCCGCTCAGCTGCCCGATAGCGCGGTGTTCCAGTCCCTCGAGTCCCATGCGGAGGATGACTTGGCGGGCTTTCTCACGCTGATGGTCGTCGAAGCGGCTGATCAGCGATTTCTTTGAACTCAGTCCCGACAGGATCACTTCCAGAACCGAGATGGGGAAGGAGCGGTCGATCGAGCTGTACTGCGGCAGATAGCCCGTCGTGAGCGGTTCGTGATGCTTGACGATCTCTCCTCCCGTGGGGCGGAGCAGTCCCAGGATGCACTTGATGAGGGTGGTCTTACCCCCGCCGTTGGGACCGATGATGCCGAGAAAGTCACGCTCGTAGACTTCCAGGTTGACATCGTGGAGCACAGTGCGTCCGTCGTAGGCGGCCGAAAGGCCCCGGATGGAGAGGAGGGAGGCAGAGGCTGTTCCTTCCGTATGCTTGTGGCTGTTTCTTTCTTTATCCATAGGTTGGTTGGGGTTAGTTATTATTGTCCGGGTTCACCACAGAGGACGCAGAGGACACAGAGAATATTTTCTCTTTCATATCTTAGAAGCAAGAGATTAAAACTCTGTGCCCTCTGTGTCCTCTGTGGTGAATTCTATTCTGCGCTGAGGCTTTTCGCTACGTTCAGCATCTCCTCCTCCCAGTCGTACGAAAGCGGATTGATGGGTACCACCCGTGTTCCGGTCTGCCGGGCAATGATTTCAGCGTTGCGGCGGTCGAACTCCGGCTGTACGAAGATGATTCGTACCCCTTCTTTGCGGCAGAGGTCCATCAGCCCTTTCAAGTGGGCGGGTGAGGGTTCCTTACCCCCTTCCTCGATGCTGATCTGGTGTAATCCGTAGTCGCGTGCAAAGTAAGAGAGGGCCGGGTGGTAGATGATGAAGGCACGGTCGGCTCCGGGTGCCGACAACGTCCGGCGGATCAGGCTGTCCGTCTGCTCGATGCGTTGGCAGAGCGAGTCGTAGCGGGCTTTGTAGTATGCCTCGTTCTCCTTGTCGAGCACGGTGAGCGCCTTGAACGTGTTTCCGGCTATGATCAGTGCGTTGGCTGCCGAATTCCAGATGTGCGGCTCCACGCCTCCCTCGTGGCGGTGGTCGCCGTGATCGAAGGCGGATTCAAAGATCAGGTCTACCCCTTTCGAAGTGTCGAACACCTGGATGTGTGGCGTATTGTTCATCAGCCGGTCCATCCACGAACGTTCGAAGCCGATGTATCCGATGCGCAGGTACGCCTCGCTCTCGCCCAGCGACACCAGTTGCTGCGGGGTGGGGTCGTATGTTTCGGGGCTGCTGCCTTTGGGCACCATGCTGCGTACGGTAAACTTGTCTCCGGCGATGGCTTCGGTGAAATACCGTTGCGGCTCCATGGTGACGGTGATGATCCGTTCGCCGGTACTGTCCTTTCCACGCCCGGAACAGGCGGAAAGGAGGAGCAGAAAAAGAAAAGCGAAGACGGCCGCATCTCCGGTTCCTCTCCCCGGGAAGGGGAAGGCGGGGGCGACTGTCGGCTGTTGTATTCGGTTGGTTTTCATAATGGTTATCCTTGTTATCGTTTTAGTTCACCACAGAGGATGCAGAGGGTACAGAGTTTTTAATCTCTTGCTTTTAAGATATGAAAGAGAAAATGCTCTCTGTGTCCTCCGTGGTGAGAGGTATCTTCTTCGCCCTCAATATTTCTCTTTTGCCACCCGGAGGGCCCGGAAGCCGTTCCACGGTGAATCCTGCTGCCTGCAGCATCCTCCGTACCACTCCTTTGGCGCAATACGTAGTCAGTATTCCGTCCTTTTCCATCATAACGTACAGGCGGTCGAATAGTTCTTGCGTCCACATCTCCGGCTGCTTCTCCGGCGCGAAAGCGTCGAAGTAGATAAGGGAGAATAGCGGTGAATGATCAGCGATGGACGGTGAATGATCAGCGATCGGCGACGGACACTCCATGCTTGTGAAGTCTCCCTGTATCTTCCTCAGGGTGAAATGTGGAGTGATCCGCACGTCTTCTCCCCAGGGCGATGTATGGAGAGCCTTCATCCATTGCGCAGCCTGTTCGTTGCTGATCGTTGATTGTTCCTCGTTAGTATACCCGAGTTTCTCCACCGTTTCCCACGGTAGGGGGTAGAGCTCGATACCTGTATAGTGTACCTGCCTGCCCGACTTTTCCGCTTCGATCAGTGTGAGCAGTGCGTTCAGCCCCGTTCCGAACCCTATCTCGAGGATGCGGGGCGAGGGGGCGGCGGAAGTCTTCAGCCCCATGTCGATGAAGATATGCGAGGACTCCGTCAGGGCCCCTTTTACGGAATGATAGTGCTCGTCCAGTTCGGGAACGAAGAGAGTGGCACTTCCGTCGGCAGTATATTCAATGATTCTTTCCATCTTTCAGTTCTTTACATAACCAGGTTCAGGGCTTCCTGCATTGCTTTCAGCAGGATGATGTAACGTATCAGTTTCCCGGCAAACATCGAAGCGGTGGTCAGCCACACGTTGCTCCGCATGAATCCTAAGGCCATCGATATCACCTCACCGATGGCCGGCAGGAAGGCAAAGAAAGCCATCAGGGCGCCTTTCCCCCGGAGGAAACGCTGCATCTTGTCTATCTTCTCCTTCTTGACCTTGAAGTATTTCTCAATCCAGTCTACTCTGCCCAGGCGCCCCATGTAATAGCACGTCATCCCTCCGGCCGTGTTTCCTAACGAAGCGGAAATGAGGCAGAGAGCAGGGTCGAGCCCTAATTTCACCAGCCCTAACAGTACGATCTCCGAACTGAATGGGACGATGCTTCCGGCCAGCAGCGCCGAAATGAACAGGCCGGGATAACCCCAGTCAATGAGTATCTGTGAAACGGTTTCTATAAAAGCGTCCATATGTTAAAGCAGAATAAGGCGATGAGGGCAACCATCGAACCGATGAAAAAGAGGTTGGATGTCCGGCTGTTGGTCAGTACGAACAGGTGTCCCACCAGGATACTGACGCCAATCAGCAGCAGCGAAAGCAGATTCATGCTCAGGGTGGGTTGCAGTACGATGAACAGGAAGATGCAGAAGTTGAGGAAAATAAGGAAATGCAGATAAGCGCGCGTCCGTATCTTATCCTCGTATCCTGCCACGATGCAATGCACCGAGCTGACCACATACAGGATGAACAGATAGCCTAACGTGACGACTTCCCACAAACGGAAATCGTGCCCGAAGTCGATGGGCCGGAAGCTGATCAGGTTGACGAACGGCTGATAGAAAAGCGCCATTTCGTTGTGGAAGAACGCATGTCCCAGTAAGAACCAGTAAGGGACGCTCCAGCCTGTCATTGCCCCACAGAAGCTGCGGAACGTGAGCGCCTGGAAGTTGGATGCCCCCAACAGCCAGATGGGGATGAAGTACGTCAGTTGCGGAAACACGATGCTGCCCGCGCTCAGAAAGGCGAACGAGTGGAACAGGTATCCGGCAGGCCGGGGGTCCTGATAGCTCTTGAACAGGAAATAAAGCGAGATGAGAAAGGCTACGGCGGCAATGTCGCCCGCATAGAGCAGGTGCATGCCGGGACAGGCCGTGATGAGCAGAAAGTAAAGCGATGTCTGCACGGATGCCCTCATGCGGATGATGGCAAACGTATTATTCAGCTCTATCAGGAAATAACCGATGGCGGCAAAGAGCAGGAAGCTGACAATGCGGTTGGCCCATGCGGGTATGTTTACGATATCCCACAGAGAGTAGGCCGACTCTTTTGTCTCCAGTCCGGGCAGTAGAAAGGAGGTCAGCACCCAACAGGCGATACACGTAAAGATAACGACAGGCAGTGTGAATCTGCCCGCCGTTATCCGGCCTTGTAGTCTTTGGTTTCTCATTATAAATCGAAGCCGATGTCGCGGCGATAGTTCTTGTCCTTAAAGTCAATCATGTCGGCCACCTTGTAGCATTGTGCCAGTGCCCCGGCCTTGTCGTTGCCGTAAGAGCAGATGGCGAGCACGCGTCCGCCACTGGTCACCACCTGGCCGTCCTCCATGGCTGTTCCGGCGTGGAACAGGATGCTGTCCGTTGCCCGGGCTGCTTCCAGTCCGCTGATGGCGTACCCTTTCCGGTAGGCTTCAGGGTATCCTCCGCTGACCATCATCACGCAAGTGGCCGTGCGCGGGTCGATGACGAGTGACCGGGTGTCGAGGTTACCTTCGGCCACGCCTTCCAGCAATTCTACCAGGTCGCTTTGTATGCGCAGCATCACGCTTTCCGTTTCGGGATCACCCATGCGGACGTTGTATTCAATCACCATCGGTTCGCCTTTTACGTTGATCAGTCCCAGGAAGATGAAGCCTTTGTAGACGATGCCTTCGGCTTTCAGTCCGTTGACGGTCGGTTCGATGATGCGGGTGCGCACCTTCTCCATAAACACCTCGTCGGCAAACGGGACGGGAGTCACGCTACCCATGCCGCCGGTATTGAGCCCTTTGTCTCCTTCACCGATGCGTTTGTAGTCTTTGGCCACAGGCAACACCTTATAATGGTCGCCGTCCGTCAGCACAAATACGGAGCACTCGATGCCGCTCAGGAACTCTTCGATGACCACCGTTGCCGAAGCATTGCCGAACATACCGCCGAGCATCTCTTTCAGCTCTTTTTGAGCCTCTTCCAAGGTAGGCAGGATCAGTACACCTTTACCGGCGCAAAGTCCGTCTGCTTTCAGCACGTAGGGGGCTTCGAGCGTTTCGAGGAATGCCAGTCCCTCGTCCAGTGTACCGGCCGTTACGCTCCGGTAGCGGGCTGTCGGTATGTGGTGGCGCTGCATGAATTCCTTGGCGAACTCTTTGCTGCCTTCCAGCTTGGCTCCTTCCTTCGACGGGCCGATGACGGCAATCTCTTTCAGGCAGGGATTGTTCTGGAAACGGTCGTAGATACCTTCTACCAATGGGTCTTCCGGCCCTACTACAATCATGTCGATGTTCTCTTCAAGAGCGAATGCTCCTAAAGAGTCGAAATCGGTTGCTTTGATGTTTACGTTTTCGCCTACTTCAGCGGTTCCGGCATTGCCGGGCGCGATGAACAGCTTTTCTACTTTCGGGCTTTGGGCGATCTTCCATGCCAGGGCGTGTTCACGGCCGCCCGAACCTAACAGTAATATCTTCATGTCTTTTTGAGGATTTATATCTTTATAAATAGTCTTCGAAATAACGGGTTATCTTTTCATGCAGATGCACACGGTCGCGTCCCGACACATTGTGCTTGTGGCACGGATAGATGAATAGGTCCGGATACGTGCGGGCGTCGATGCAGGCTTTCATGAACGAAAGGGTGTGTTGCGGCACGCAAGTATCGTCGTGGTCGTCATGGATAATCATCAGATGTCCCTTCAGGTTACCCGCCAGGTTTTTCAGGTTGCACTCCTTGTACCCTTTCGGGTTGCTTTGCGGAGTGTCCATGTAGCGTTCGCCGTACATCACTTCGTAATATCCCCAGTCGATGACCGGACCGCCGGCTACACCTACTTTAAAGATCTCGGGATAGCGGAGGAGGAGGGCAGTGGTCATGTGTCCGCCAAAACTCCAGCCGTGTACTCCGATGCGGTTTCCGTCGACGTAAGGGAGGCTTTTCAGGAATTCGGCTCCTTTCACCTGGTCTCTTCCCTCTTCAATGCCCAGCTGGCGGAAAGTGACGTTCTCAAAGTCGAGTCCGCGGTTGTCGCTTCCGCGTCCGTCCACGGTAAACAGGATGTAACCTTTGTTCGCCATGTAAATGTCCCAGCCGCGTGCCCCATTCTGCCAACCGTTGGTGACCATTTGTGCATGGGGGCCGCCGTATACATAGATGATGGCGGGATATTTCTTGTTCGGATCGAAGTCTGCCGGCTTGACCAGGCGGTAATACAGGTCTGTTTTGCCGTCTGCCGCTTTGATGGTACCGGTTTCGATGCTTGGCATCTTATAGCCTGCAAAGGGATCGGCTGCCGTGAGCAGGTTGACACTTTTACCGCTCTGTACGTCAAGGATATTAATGCTGCGCGGAACGCTTGGAGAACTGTACTGGTCAATCAGGTAGCGGCCCGAAGGGCTTAGTTTGCCGCTGTGCACGCCTTCGCCACTGCCCAGAGGAGTACGTACCCCGGTTTTGATATCCACGCGGAACAGGTTGCTCTGCAAGGGCGAGAACTCCGTGCTTGCTATGATAATCTCCTTCTTCTTGGCATCGAAACCCAGCACCTCTTTAACCAGCCATTCGCCTTCGGTCAACTGGCGGAGTTGCTTGCCGCTTGTGTCGTATAGGTAGAGGTGGCTGAAGCCGTCTTTCTGGCTCTGGTAGATAAACTTGCTGCTGTCCCAGGGCAGGAAAATAATCGGTTCCTGAGGTTCTACATACTTGTCGTTTTCCTCTTCAAAAAGAGTAGCCATCAGCTCGCCTGTCTCGGCGTTATACTGGCAGAGCTTGGCATGATTCTGGTCGCGGTTCAGTTCTATCAGGTAGAGGCTCTTTTCATCCGGTGCCCAGCTGATATTGGTAAAATAGCGGTCGGTCGGGTCTCCGGCATTGAGATAGATGCTTTTTCCGGTAGCAGGGTTATAGATGCCCACTTTCACCTGGTGGCTGGTCATTCCCGCCATCGGGTAACGGATGTTGTTGACTTCGGCAATGGGAGCGGTGATGTCAACCAAAGGATATTGGGCCACCATGCTTTCGTCCATGCGGTAGAAAGCGAGCAGGTTGCCCGAAGGACTCCAGAAGGTCCCTTTTTTGATTCCGAATTCTCTGCGGTGGACAGCCTGGCCGCATACGATGCCTTGCGGTTCGTTGGTTACGGCTTTGTCGTCTACATAAAGATTATTGCCGATGGTATAGGCCACATGCCCCGTTTCGGGCTGATAATCTCTGTTGACGCCTTCTTTGGGAACTGGGCGCGTACTGATAATCTCGCGGTAGTCGAAATCGTAAACGATGTATTTGTCCGGCAGACTGATCAGCATCAGGCTTTTCTTCGGCCATGGGAAGCTGACATTGTGGAAGTGTTGCAATTTACCGTGGTTGCCGGCTTCTAACGCCTTGTTTACTATATTACGGGTGGTCAGTGGTGTTTCCTTCCCGTTTTTGGGATTTATCATGAACACTACCTCTATTTCCGGTTTGATACACTCATCGCCCCACCATTGCAGGCCGAACAGATTCTCAGCAGAACGGTAGGTGGCTCCGCCTGGGATCAGGTCTTCCAAGGTCGGCGTTTTGGGTTCTTGTGCCATAACGTTTGGTATTAGTAAAGATAAGAGCATTACTAATAAAGCATTCTTTTGTTTACTGTTGGTTTTCATGATTTGCTTTATCATTATTTAGATCCTTTGATTTGTACTCTGCCCAAGTTCGTCGTTCTTGACTGGATGACAGCGCTTATCCGGGCAAGGACGATGTGCTCAGGCACGAAGAGCCGGATGGCAGCCGATTCATCCATTTACAGGCTTCTGTCGGGAAATAGCTTAGTCTTCCTGAGGTTTCTCGATTCTTGGCTCACGATTCCCTTTGAATTCTCTCGGTTTTCTGTCTCCATATCCCGAACTACGTTCTTCACGCGGTCTTCTTTCCCCTCTGAATCCGCCTTCTTCCCGACGTGGCTTGAATTCTCTTCTTTCTCTTGGAGCACGTTCGCTGTTTTCATCACCACTTTCCTGACCCTTGAATTCCTTATATTTACCGTCGAAGATCTGGTATTTGCGGAACTCACACTCCAGGGGACCATTGAATAACGGGGTTTTTATACTCGGTTTCAGTCCGATCTGGTCGAAGCATTCTTCACGGTAAGACAGTATCCATGCATCGTTTCCGACAAAAGCATGTTTGAGGCGTTCGCCGATCATATTATACAGTCCCAGAAGGTCGTTGGTCGAGATACGTTCTCCGTAAGGGGGATTGGTTATGATAATCGACTTTTCAGCCGGTTGTTCAAATTGCTGGAATGGTTGCAATTTCAGGATAATGTCTTTCGATACTCCCGCTGCCTTTACATTATGGGTTGCTATCTCATTGGCTTTCGGGTTATTGTCGTAACCATATATCTTATGAGTGAACTCACGTTCCTGGCTGTCATCGTTGTATATCCGGTCGAACAGATCCTGATTGAAGTCTCCCCATTTTTCAAAAGCAAATTCTTTTCGGAACACTCCCGGGGCAATATTACGCGCAATTAAAGCCGCCTCGATGGGAATAGTACCCGAACCACACATTGGGTCAATCAGGTCGCACTCGCCTTTCCATCCCGTCATTAAAACCATCCCGGCTGCCAGAACCTCGTTCAATGGAGCTTCTACAGCTTCCTGGCGATAACCTCTCCGGTGAAGTGATTCACCCGAAGAGTCGAGTGAGAGGGTACAGGTGGTCTGTGCAATGTGGATGTTCAGTAGTACATCCGGCTTGCTGATGCGTACAGAAGGACGCTTTCCGTTCAATTCGCGGAAATAGTCGACAATGGCATCTTTTACTTTGTAAGAGACGAACTTGGAATGACGGAATTCATCGCTGAATACTACTGCGTCAACGGCAAAAGTCTTGTCTACATCCAAGATCTCTTCCCAGCGAATGGCTTTGATCTGTTCGTAAACAGCGTCAGCATCTTTTGCGGTGAAGTGCTTGATGGGTTTTAGAATACGGATTGCAGTACGCAGGCAGAAATTTGCTTTGTACATCATCTCTTTGTCACCGGTAAAAGAAACCATACGGCGTCCTATTTGTACGTCGTTTGCTCCAAGTGTTGTCAATTCCCCTGCCAGTATCTCTTCCAGTCCCTGAAAGGTTTTGGCAATCATTTCAAATTGTTCGCTCATAAAATGGATAACATGCCAGTGTGTTAATGCTCCGGTTATGGACCGTGCGACCGGCGTTTTAATGTTGTTAATTATATTATTTTTTTGCTTTTGTCTGTACGATTCTGGCTCCTGCCGGTATGTTTTCGGTTACCCAAATATTACCGCCTACGGTGGCGTCACGTCCGATGGTAATCCGCCCCAGAATGGTAGCGTTGGAGTAGACAATCACATTGTCTTCCAGAATGGGGTGGCGTGGAATACCTTTAATCGGTTTGCCGTCAGCATCCAGGGGGAAGCTTCTTGCACCCAGTGTCACTCCCTGATAGAGTTTCACGTTATTGCCAATGATACTTGTGGCTCCGATCACCACACCGGTACCGTGGTCAATGGTGAAATGTGTGCCGATTCTTGCACCCGGATGTATATCGATTCCGGTTTCACTATGTGCCATTTCGGTAATGATACGCGGAATTAGCGGTACTCCTAATTCCAGGAGTTCGTGTGCGATGCGATAGTTGCTGATCGCTTTAATGGCGGGATAGCAGAAGATCACTTCACCGAAACTTTGTGCGGCAGGGTCACCATTGTAGGCTGCTTCCACATCTGTGGCCAAAACACGACGCAGATGGGGGAGTTTACTGATGAACTTAGCCGCCAGACGAGCCGCTTCTTCACGTTTCGACTCGGTGCATTCATTGCATTGGTCACCATTGCCAAAACACAATCCGGCAAGAATTTGCTCTGTGAGCAGATTGAACAGTTTTTCTACATTGACACCGATATGGTAGTTGATAGTGCGGCTGTTGACTGTTGAGTTTCCGTAATATCCCGGGAAGAGAATGGAGCGCGCTAATTCGATAACATCGCACAATACCCGTGGCGAGGGCAATGGCTCACCGTCTTTATGTTGGTGAAACAGTCCTTTGTATGATTCGCTTTCCGATAGCTCATCGACTGTTTGTGTCAGGATGTGAGTGAAGTTCAGTGGACTCATTATGAGGCTATTCTAATTATATTGGCTACAAAGATATGAATAATTGCGCATAAAAAGTAGTTCGTTTGTTATCGAATTTAAAAAAAGGATGTATTTTTGTTGGGTATTACACGTGAAATCAAAACAATGAGGCATAAAACAAACCGGGCAATTGTATTTTTTTGTTTGTTATTACTGTTAACGGGCTGTAAACAAAACACAAGCCATTCTGATTTAGCTATTCCGGGCATGAGTCCGGACTCTGTGGAACGGTGCGCCCAGGATTCATTGTTTACCAATACTCAATATTCACGTCATCTGTTGCGACAAGCCTTGTCGGGCACCTCTGACAGCCTATCTTATTACCGTCTTTTATCATTCTATTCCAAATCTTATTTTGTTACGGCGGATTTTGATTCAATCCTGTATTATAATCAGTTTATTAAGCGTTTTTGCGACAAGGTTACACCTTCACCGGAGGTACATGATTTGCTTTCTACCGTTTATAATATAGAGGGTAACGTTCTGATGCAGCGTACTCAGCCCGACTCTGCAATCATCTCCTATGAAAAAGCATACAAAGAAAGGTTACAGGGAAAGGAGCCGGACTATCTGCCGGACTTATGCATAAATCTGGCTGATGCCAATGTTCATAAAGGAGATTATACGTATGCTGCGTATTACTATCGCCGGGCCTTGTTTCTTTGCGATTCCCTCGGATTACCGGATCGTAATAAGTTTCCGGTTTACTATGGTCTCGGACAGACATACATGGAATTGCGCGACTTTGAACTTTCCAATCATTATTATGAGTTGGCCGGGGCTTTTTTTGACCGGATGAGCGTTTCTGAGAAATGGACTTATCTGAATAACCGGGGAAATCATTTTTATTATAAGAAAGATTACCCCCAGGCTGTCTGTTACATCAGTCGTGCATTGGATGTGGTAGAGTCTTATCCGCAAATGGTTTTTGAGCAGAATCTTTGTAAGGCAAATCTCGGTGAGCTTTATGTGATAACCAATAAACTGGACTCAGCGCAACTATATCTGGACGAAAGTTATAGGTTCTTCTCCGAAATCGGGAATCAATCGGCGCTCTATTACATAGAGACACAAATGATTGAGCTTGCACTTAAAAAGGGGAATGTGGCTCTTGCCGGACAAATTATCAAACGCTCGGCCAATTATGGACATATAGATGCCAATATGATAAACATACGTAATCACTACCTTCAGCATTATTACGAACGGGTAGGGGATTATAAAAAGGCTTATGAATATCAGAAATACGATCTTCAACTTAATGATTCTATTCGCAATGAACGGGTTCGTACTCGCGTTGCAGAATTAGATATGCGTTATCGGCAGGATACGATTGTGATGCGTAGAGAGTTGGTGATTGAGAAGCAAAGAGGAGAGATGAAGGAACTGAAACTGACAGCATATATATGGGCTTTGGTTTGCATTGTATCTGTTGTCGTAGCAGGATGTATTTATTGGTATATGAAGAAGAAGCGCATGTTTCTTCAGGAACGGCATATCAATCAGATCGGGCGTCTTCGCATGGAGAATATTCGGAACCGGATTTCACCCCATTTTACATTTAATGTGCTGAATCGTGAGATTAGTCAGTTTAAGGGTGACGGGGCTTTGTGTGATGATCTTACGGAGCTGGTCAGGCTGCTTCGTAAGAGTTTGGAGCTTACGGAGAAACTTAGCGTTTCTCTTTATGATGAACTGGAATTTGTGAAAACCTATATTCGTTTGGAGCAGGGACGGCTCGGAGATGATTTTTCAATGGATATAAAGATCGAAGGGGGCTTGGATATTCAACAAGTGATCATCCCCTCAATGATTGTACAGATACCGGTAGAGAATGCGTTAAAACATGGGCTGACCGGAATCGAAGGTTTAAAGTCGCTCCGCATATCAGTCTGCCGGAGAGGCAATGGTATACTGGTTGATATTTGTGATAATGGGCGTGGATATTCACCACAAACTATGTCATCTGCGCGTGGGACAGGAACAGGGTTGAAGGTACTTTATCAGACCATTCAGCTATTGAATGATAAAAATCGAGAGAAGATATGTTTCGAGATAAAAAATCTGGCGAATAATGGGCAGACCGGAACACAGGTTTTAGTCTATATACCATTTGGCTATTCTTACAATTTATAAAGATAGGAAATATGTATAAGGTGATTATTATAGATGATGAGAAGGCTGCTATTGAGGCTTTGCGTCGGGATTTGGAAATGCAGGCTGATCTGGAGATAAAAGGGACAGCCGGCAATGGGGCAAAAGGGAAGAAGCTTATCATGGATATACATCCTGACCTTTTGTTCCTGGATATAGAATTGCCTGATATTCAAGGAATCCGTTTGCTTAGTGAGATTCGTGAGCAGGTCTTGTGGGACATGAAAGTCGTTTTCTATACTGCTTATGATAAATATTTGCTGCAGGCTCTGCGTGAGTCAGCCTTCGATTATTTGCTGAAACCTTATGATACTGAAGAACTGAACTTGATTATTGAGCGTTACCGTAAAACAATGGCTGCTGCCCAACCCATTCCCTCTTTCTCTTCTGCTGTCGACACTTTAATTCCCGGTAGGGATCTATTTATGATCAGTACAGTGACAGGTTTCAGATTTCTCCGTCTTGAAGAAATAGGATATTTTGAATATTTGAAAGATAAGCGCTTGTGGCAAGTGGAGCTTTTTAATCAAACAAAGCTTTGTTTGAAGAAAAATACAACGGCTGGGGATATAACCGGTTACTCCGATGCATTCGTACAGATCAGCCAGTCGGCTATAATCAACATCAATTATTTGGCAATGATTAAAAGTAAGCAGTGCCTGCTTTATCCTCCTTTTAGTGATAAAGAGGACTTAGTTATTTCACGGGGATTTTTGAAGGAGCTGCAAGAACGCTTCTGTATAATTTAAGGTTTTTCTGTCAGATAAGCTTTTATTTTGCCATTTATACCTTGTCTGCAACCATATATCCTATTTTTAGATAAAGAGGAGTTGTTGTACTCTCTCTTTGCTTGTATCTTTGTGAGGTACGATTACTCTTAAAAAATACTGGGATGAACAGTATTAAACAATTAAACAATTCTCTTGATAGTTAACTGGTTGGGTAAAGCCGGAGCTTTTTGTGAAAAAACTCCGGCTATTTTATAGGGGTACTTTTAAAGGTCATTTCTTTGATTTACTCTTTTATGTTTCACGTGACACAAAAAAAAGACCGAAGCTACTGCAACGGTCTTTTCAGAGTATGTATTGTGTTAGATCTTTAAGAGAGTAAAGTATTGGAGAACTATAGATTAGGGTTATCCATTGTAACAGTCATTTCCGGAGCCAGTATAAATTCTTGTTTCCGGTTATTCCATTTATAATAGTTTGTAGTAACAGTTTTGCCTTCGTATGTATAGCGAACGAGCAGATCATTTTCCCAGTTATTTTTATAGCTGTTCCATTTCATGGTCTGACTTTCAATCATACGTTTATTGGTATCGTATTTATAGTTGTATTTCATGTAATTGGCCAAAGAAGAACCTTCCATTTTATAAACGGTTTGTCCTACAAGCATGCCGTTTTCTTCTTCAGAGTTATAAATAAGATTGTTATCATAGTTCCGTGCACAAACTGTAATGCTGCTTACTAAAAGAACTGCTGATAATACTGCTGTTTTTAAAAATCCTGTTGTTTTCATGATATCTGTTTTTAAGTCTTTGAATTGTCAAATTTCCAATATTAGTTGGTTTTAACGGCGACAAAGTTAAATATAAAACGGATATAAATGCATAAAACCCGAAGTTTTTTATCATATTGTCAATTGTTGGCTTCCGGTTGAGATTACTTTTTGATCCATTTAATAGAAAAAAGATATCCGGCAGGTAGTTTGCCGGATATTTATATAAACAGTAAGTATTTTTAGATGCTTTTTAAGTAGCTTTCTGAATGAATGGTTAATGATTGTTATCAATGTGCTTGCAGCCAGTTTGTACCCCATCCGCAATCTGCTTTTAAAGGGACATGCATACGATAGGCTTTCTCCATTTCTTCAATAACCACTTGCTCTACTATCTCTTTTTCTTTTACCGGTACACTGAAGTTCAGTTCATCGTGTACTTGCAAAATCATTTTAGCTTTCAAGCCTTCAGCTTTAAAACGTTCATAAATACGGGCCATAGCAACTTTGATTATGTCCGCTGCACTTCCCTGTATCGGAGCATTGATTGCATTGCGTTCTGCATATCCCCGCACTACCGCATTGCGTGAGTTGATATCCGGCAGGAAGCGTTTGCGATGGAAAATGGTTTCAACATAGCCGTGTTCACGCGCCACTTGAATACTTTTGTCCATGTAGGCTTTTACTTGCGGATAAGTTTCAAAATAACCGTCTATCAGTTCTTTGGCTTCTTTGCGGTCTACATTCATACGTTCGGCCAAACCAAAAACGGAAATACCATAAATGATGCCGAAGTTGGCAGTCTTGGCTTTACGCCGCATGTCTGCAGTTACCTCCTTTATATCTATTTTATAGATCTTAGCCGCTGTAGCAGCATGAATATCATAGCCGCTGAGAAAAGCATCAATCATGTTTTTATCTTTGCTCAAGTGCGCCATTATACGTAATTCAATCTGTGAATAGTCGGCGGAAAAGAAGCTGCAACCGTCATCGGGAATAAAGGCTTTACGGATTTCTTTGCCATCTTCGTCCCGGATCGGAATGTTTTGCAGATTAGGGTTACTGGAACTGAGTCTTCCTGTTGCAGTAACAGTTTGATTGAATGAGGTATGTATGCGGCCTGTTCTTGGATTGATCAGTTGCGGAAGAGCATCGATGTAAGTGCTTAATAGTTTCTTTAGACCTCTGTATTCCAATATTTTACCGATAACATCATGTCTGTTGCGTAAGCTTTCTAAGACCTCTTCTGAGGTGACGTACTGTCCGGTCTTTGTTTTTTTAGCTTTTTCTACTATTTTCAATTTATCGAACAGTATTTCTCCTACCTGTTTGGGGGATGCAATGTTGAATTCTTCTCCGGCGAGGTTATAGATCTCTTTTTCGATACTCTGTAATCTTGTGGTGAAGTGCTCTGACGATTGTTTCAATGCTTCCGTATCTAAACGGACTCCGTTGCTTTCGATATTGACAAGAACGGGAACAAGAGGCATTTCTATTTCATAAAATAATTTCTCAGCATCATTCTTCTTTAATTCCTGTTCCAGGATATTTTTTAGTTTAAGCGTGACATCTGCATCTTCACAGGCATACAGATAAACATCTTTGGGAGAGAGGTCGCGCATGTTTTTTTGTCCTTTTCCTCTCGGTCCAATTAACTCTTCAATATGGATCGTCTGATAATGCAGGTAGATTTCTGCCAGATAGTCCATGTTATGCCGAAGCTCCGGTTGGAGTACATAATGTGCCACCATGGTATCAAAGAGTCTGCCTCGGATTTCAATGCCATAGTTCTGAAGAACGAGCATGTCATACTTTATGTTTTGTCCAACCTTGAGTGACTTATCGTTTTTGAAAACAGATTCAAATTCCCGAACGATTTTAGTCGCTTCTTCTCGTCCCGCTGGTACCGGAATATAAAATGCCTGATTTTCGGCGATACTAAAGCTCATTCCTACCAACTCTGCATCCATCGGATCTGTTCCGGTTGTTTCCGTATCTAACGCAAGAATTTCTGATGTCAGCAATTTTTTAATTATTTCCTGTCTTTTTGATTCAGTATCAATGAGTTGATAGTCGTAGGTTAATGAATTTAAGCTTTCCAGATTTGATTTTTTCTCTTCAGTTGGAGTGTCGGGCGTAAATTCTTCGAAGAGATTACCTTGAATGGGACTATTTTCTTGACTAAACAGTGGTCCGGCAGGAGAGGGGGACGGTGATGATTCTTTTTTGAATATCCGTTCCATCAATGTACGAAATTCCAGCTCCTCAAAGATTTTGCGGAGTGCTTCTTCGTCTGCTTGTTCGCGGACAAGTGAATTCATGTCGAGTTGGATCGGTACATCTATTTTAATTGTTGCCAGGAACTTTGAGAAAATGATCATTTCCCGGTTCGTTTCAACTTTTGTCTTCAATGCTCCCTTCAACTGATCGGTATGTTCAAGGAGATTTTCAATGCTGCCAAACTCAGCAATTAATTTCTGAGCTGTTTTTTCTCCTACTCCCGGGCATCCCGGAATATTATCGGAGGAGTCACCCATCAGTCCGAGCATATCGATAACCTGTGCCGGAGATTGGATATCGAATTTAGCTTTTACTTGTTCTATCCCCATTACCTCAAATTCCTTATCTCCATATTTGGGGCGATACATGAATACATGATCTGTTACCAGTTGACCATAATCTTTGTCGGGAGTCATCATGTAAGTGGTGATACCCTGTTTCCCGGCTTCTGTTGCCAAAGTCCCGATTACGTCATCTGCTTCGTATCCCGACACTTCGAGGATGGGAATTCGGTAAGCTCTGATGATATCTTTTATAATAGGTACGGAAAGGCGGATTGCTTCCGGAGTTTCTTCGCGTTGGGCTTTGTATTGCTCAAAAGCTTCGTGGCGGAACGTGGGGCCTGACGGGTCGAATGCAACTCCGATGTGAGTGGGGTTCTCTTTCTTCAATACTTCTTCCAGAGTGTTAACGAATCCCAGTATGGCCGATGTATTAAATCCCTTGGAATTAATGCGGGGATTTTTTATGAACGCATAGTACGCCCGATATATAAGAGCATAAGCATCTAAGAGGAACAGTTTGCTGTTTTGATTCATATTTTTCAGTTTTTTCATGGTAAAAGTACAAAAAAATACCGTATTAACCGTTTTATTATTACTTTTGTGCTCAAATAGTGTGTGCATGGATAGCTTATCTTTAATAAAGTCCCCGATTACTACGGAGCTGGAAGATTTCAAAAATCTGTTTGATAGTTCTCTGTCCAGTTCAAATCTTTTGCTTAATAATGTGATTGCTCACATCCGGCAGAGGAATGGTAAGATGATGCGCCCTATTCTTGTGTTGCTTGTAGCAAAGCTTTATGGAGAAATAAAGCCTGCTACTTTACATGCAGCTGTATCCCTTGAACTTCTTCATACGGCAAGTCTGGTGCATGATGATGTAGTGGACGAAAGCACGGAACGTCGTGGTCAACTGTCAGTAAATGCTATTTTTAATAATAAAGTAGCGGTATTGGTGGGGGATTTTCTTTTGGCAACGAGTCTGGTACATGCCGAGCGCACTCGCAACCATGATATTATCGGTGTGGTAGCATGTTTAGGACAAGATCTGGCAGAAGGAGAAATACTGCAACTTTCCAATGTCAGTAACCGGGAATATTCCGAAACGATTTATTTTGATGTTATCCGCAAGAAGACAGCTGCTCTTTTTGCAGCATGTACCAAGGCTGCAGCGCTTTCGGTAGAAATAACCGATGAAAAGGCTGAATTTGCGCGTCTTTTTGGCGAAAATATTGGAATCTGCTTCCAGATAAAAGATGATATTTTCGATTATTTTGAGAGTAAAGAGATTGGTAAACCTACCGGAAACGATATGCTGGAGGGTAAGTTGACTTTACCCGCATTGTATGTACTTAATACTACTAATGATGCATGGGCGCAGGAAATGGCTCTCAAAGTGAAGGATGGTACGGCTACAGTAGACGAAATAGCCCGTTTGATTGAGTTTATCAAACAAAACGGAGGGATAGAGTATGCCATAAAAGTGATGTACGAATATAAAGAACGCGCTCTTGATTTATTGCGTATGCTCCCGGATTCGGCAGTAAAGACTGCCCTGATTACATATGTGGATTATGTCGTTGATCGAGATAAATAACTTTTTTATTTCAGTGTTCTTTTTTTCCATGGGCTTTCTTCATCTTCTGTCGCTTTTCGGTAGAGGCTAATATTTCTTTCCTGTTTTTCTTTTTCAGAAGCCTCCATTGCTTGTCCCAAAAGGAAACTTTTTCCTACTTCAGTCCAATTGCTAAAAGCTTGCATACATTGTTGGCCCGCCGAACAAATATAATTCCACGCAAGGTCTTCATTAATATATCCGGTATCGTAGGCTATCCGTACCAGGCATACCATTCTTCCCATATCCCATGCTAATACCCCCTTTTTAAAGTCTTCTTCTTTGATTTCAACAGCCTGACCAGCTTTTGTACAAGTGATAAAATTGTGTAGGTTGTTGCATTTTCGTATGAAAAGTTCAATGCCGAAAAAACGCTCCCGTAGTTTTTCCTCCAGTTCTTTGGGAGCATATTCTGACAGTAGAAAGGGTAGGAGAATACTGAATGAAGTACGGTCGCCTTCATCATGCAGGAAGTGAATCATTTCAATAACAGCCGTTTCGTTTTTGATTCTTGGACTTCTCTGAAGAAGTTTAGAGAGGGTTTCTTGGTTTGCTCCTGTTGTCAGACTATCTACATAGAAATGCTCTTGCAGACTTGGAATCAGACTGATAAATAATCCGGTTTCCTTTGCCTTGTCTAAACTCTCCCTTTGTTGGTTCCGGTTGAATTGTTGAAATAATGCCTGTTCTGTCATACTCTTGTTTATTTTAATTCTTTGTTAACCGAAAAGCGTGAGAACTGTTGCTCTGTATCTTTCCTGGGGCTTCGGCAAGCCGTTATGATGATACAAGCAACAGTCTCACGCTCCGTTCGATATATAACAAGAGTATATACGTGAAGGTGCGTGAGACCCGTTTGCTTATTACCTTTCATAACATGAATTTTGCCGAATTCCAGGAAAAAGATAATAATTGAAACGTTCTCTAATACAATGATTTAGCCTATTCTCTGTGGGCTAATATCAACGCAAAGATAGAAAAATCTTCTGACTTCTTCGTAGGTAACTTTAGTTTTTCTTAAATAAAAATACCGTGTCACCCCACATTAATAAAAGGGGACGACACGGCATGACATATTTGATTGCTAATGTAGCCTTTAGAAGAATTTCAGTTCTTCGCCTTTGATTTCAGACAGGAGCAGATTTGCCAAACGACTGGTTCCCAAACGGAACAGTTTGTTACTAAGCCATTCTTCACCTAATATCTCTTTTACAATGGTATAATAAATCAAGGCATCATTTACGCTGTTAATGCCGCCGGCCGGCTTAAAACCTATTTTATTTCCGGTTTGTTCGTGGTATTCTTTGATGGCCTGGCACATTACATAAGCTGCTTCCGGAGTTGCTGCCGGTTGCTGTTTTCCGGTGGATGTTTTGATGAAATCGGCTCCGGAATACATCGATAGGATAGAAGCTTTTTTAATGTTAGAGGCAGTCTTTAGAGCACCTGTTTCAAGGATTACTTTCAGATGATGTTCTTTACAAGTTTCCTTTAGCTCCATAATTTCTTCACACATCGTTTCGTAGTCACCGTTTAGAAATGCCCCTACAGGAATCACGATATCTATTTCGTCGGCTCCGTCAGCCACTGCCATTGCGGTTTCTGCTATCTTTATTTCAGTAAATGTTTGCGAAGAGGGGAATCCTCCTGATACGCAAGCGATATTTACACCTTCCACCTCGAGTGTGTCTTTTACCACCTGTGCAAAATTAGGATATACACAGATTGCCGCAACGTTCTTCAGATCAGGAAATTCATTATCGAACTGATTCACTTTTTCAGTGAATCTCATGACACTTTCATCGCTGTCTGTCGTATTGAGTGTGGTCAGATCAATACAGTTGAAAAGGAATTTTTTTACCTCCTCCGTATTGTTCTCCGGTACTTTTTTATCGATTAATGCTGCAACTTGAGCCTGTACGTCAGCATCGTTCAGTTGCGTGTTGTACTTAGCCAGAGCGGTCAGGTACTTGTCTTGAGGAGTATCATTCATTTCCATGTTCTCTCAGTTTTGGATTGTTGATATGTCTTTTATTATCTCTTTGAGTTTTCTTTTCCAGATTTCGTGCAAATGCCTCTGTGAGGTTTACGCCGGTTTGGTTCGCGATACACAGGAGCACCCAGAGTACGTCTGTTATTTCGTCACTGATGTTGTCTTTTTCGCCTTCCTTAAAAGATTGATCGCCATATTTGCGAGCCATAATGCGGGCCAATTCGCCTACTTCTTCCGTGAGAACAGCCATATTGGTCAGTTCGCTGAAATAACGTACACCGTATTCGTGTATCCACGAATCGACGGCTTTCTGTGCTTCTTCTAATGTCATTATTCCTTGTTTTTGGTATCAATACAAATAGTTACAGGCCCATCGTTCAATAATTCTACTTTCATATCGGCTCCGAATTCTCCTGTTCCCACTTCCTTCCCTAATGCACAACTCAAATCTTTGCAGAATTGTTCATAAAGCGGGATTGATATTTCCGGTTTGGCGGCCTTAATATAGGATGGACGGTTTCCTTTTTTTGTAGATGCGTGTAGCGTAAACTGACTGATTACCAATATATCACCTCCTGCATCTAAGATTGATTTATTCATAACTCCGCTTTCGTCATCAAAGATGCGGAGATTTACGATTTTCTTGCATAGCCAGTCAATATCCTCCTGTCCGTCCGTATCTTCAATACCTGCCAGAATCATCATTCCTTCCCGAATTGCGGATTTACAGTGTCCGTCAATTGTTACTGAAGCGTGGCTGACGCGTTGTATAACTACTCTCATTCAAATTATATTGCTTAATCTTTACTATTGCAAAGATAGCTATTTTTAGCGATTATTGAGACCCTCTTTTACGATTTTTGCCTTCGATTCACCTATTACCGTGGCCACTTCTTCCATAGAAGCTTCTTTGATACGTTTTACGCTTTTGAACTCTTTCAGCAGGAGGGTTTTCGTTTTCTCCCCGATTCCCTTGATGCTGTCCAGAGCGGATGATACCTGTCGTTTGCTACGTTTGTCTCTATGGAAAGTAATGGCGAAGCGGTGTACTTCATCCTGGATCTGTTCCAATAGCCGGAATAAAGGGCTATGCTGTTTGATGCCGATTGTTTGAGGTGGGAAACCGAAAAGCACTTCAGAAGTTCGGTGTTTGCGGTCTTTGGCAAGCCCGGCAATAGGGATGTCCAGTTGCAACTCTTCCATTACTTGTCTGACTACCTCCATTTGCCCCTTTCCACCGTCAGTGATAATCAGGTCGGGCAGGGGAGATTCTTCCTCTAAGACGCGTTGGTATCGTCTTCTGACAACCTCTTTCATTGAGGCATAATCATCGGCACCTACAACTGTTTTGATATTGTATTTTCTGTAATCGTTCTTTGATGGCTTTGCTTTCTTAAAGACTACGCAGGCTGCCACTGCATCTGTCCCCTGAATATTTGAGTTATCAAAACATTCTATTTGCATCGGCAGTCTGTCCAGATGTAGTTCCTGCTGAATCTCCTTCATCAGACGCATACTGCGTTGTTCGGGATTCAGTTTTTCAGCTTGCTTCATCCTGTCAGCCTTATATTGTTTTACGTTGAGTAGAGATAGTTCCAGCAACTTCTTTTTATCGCCTCGCTGAGGTATGGTGAATGTGACGTTGTTCAACTCCATTTCTATATCGAAAGGAACGATAATCTCACGCGAAGCGCTTTTGTAACGTTCTCTCATTTCGATGATGCCCAATGTGAGCAGTTCTTCTTTTGTTTCATTCAGTTTCTTCTTGTACTCAAAAGTGAAAGCCTGATTGATAGCTCCGTTTGTGATATGGAGATAATTGATGAAAGCTGATTTCTCACCGTCTTCTTCGATCGAGAATACATCTATGTTGTGCAGTACCGAACTGACAACCTCGGATTTCGAACGGTAATTTTCGATTAATGCGTATTTTTCTTTCACCTTTTGTGCTTCCTCGAATTTCATTTCAGCGGCTAATTCCTGCATCTGTTGGTACAGCATTTTGCTTATTTCCTGAGTATTCCCTTTAAGGATCTCTTTTATTTCAGAGATGTTTTTCAGGTATTCTTCTTGTGATTGCAGTCCGATGCATGGTCCGGCACAGTTCTTGATGTGATATTCAAGGCATACATTGAACTTCCCTGCGCGAATATTCTCAGGTGAAAGGTTTAGGTTACATGTGCGTAAAGGGTATAAGTGCTTTATCAAATCGAGTACGGCATGCATGGACGGAGCGTGACTATATGGGCCGTAATAGGATGAACCGTTTCGGATGATACGCCTGGTTTTGAATACTCTTGGAAAGTATTCGTTCTGTACACAGATGGACGGATATGTTTTATCGTCTTTCAGCAGGACATTGTAACGCGGCTTATACTTCTTGATCAGGTTATTTTCAAGCAGTAACGCGTCTTCCTCTGAATTTACCACGATGTAGCGTATGTCTGCGATCTTGCTTACTAATACACGGGTTTTTCCGGGTTGATGTTCTTTGCTGAAATAGGAATTAACTCTTCGTTTCAGGTTTTTTGCTTTTCCTACATAGATAATGGTGCCTTCGGCATTCAGATATTGATAAATGCCGGGCTTTTCAGGAAGGTTTGAAACAATCCCTTTTAAGTATTCGCTGGTTTTAAGTTCTTGATCTGTATTCATAAAAAAGGGCATAGTGATTATCACTATGCCCTGCAAATATATTCATTTTATTTATAACGACAATACGGATTGTACCTCTACGTCTTTGTCGTTTTCGAATACTTTTTCCCCATTCAACTCTTTTAATTCAATAATGAAGTTGATATATACTTTCTTCGGATGGAGTTTCTTTACGAGATTACAGGCAGCTTTCATTGTGCCTCCGGTTGCCAGCAGGTCATCGTGCAATAATACTACATCATTTTCGTTCAAGGCGTCTTTATGTATCTGCACTGTATCTTTGCCGTATTCTTTGTCATAGCTTTCTTCCATTGTCTCGGCAGGGAGTTTCCCGGGTTTACGGATAGGTATGAATCCTGCTCCGAGGCGGGTTGCGAGAATCGGACCCATAATAAAACCCCGTGATTCGATACCTACTACCTTGGTGATCCCTTTGTCTTTGTACATTTCGTACATAATATCCGAGAGTTCTTGGAGGCGCTCCGGGTCTTTGAACAGTGTAGTGACATCATAGAATAAAATTCCGGGTATTGGGAAATCCGGTATTTCCCGGATGCTTTTTTTAAGCTTCTCTTTGCTCATAATCATTGTTTTATATCGTTTCTTTAAATGTTTTGTTTCACGTGAAACGCAAGTGCCCTATCGTCCGGAAAGGACCAGTAATACGTTGATGTCGCTTGGCGAAACACCGGGAATCCGGCTTGCTTGCGCTATTGTTTCGGGGTCGATTTTCTTAAGTTTCTGTCGGGCTTCAGTCGAAAGTGATTGAAGATTGTCATAATCGAACTTGCCTTTTATCTTAATACTTTCAAGTCTTGCCAACTTGTCAGCGATGATGCGTTCCCGTCCAATGTAGCCTTCATATTTGATTAGAATTTCTGCAGCTTCCAAAATTTCGTCTTTCCTTTCATCTGTGATTTTTTCTAATTCGCGCTTAAATGCCGGTATGTGTTCGGAGATGTTTTCTATTGTAATTTGCGGACGATTAATCAAATCAATCAACTTGCATCCGTGGCGTAGGGGAGTAGTCCCTAATTTTTCAAGTGCATCGTTTATTAGTGCAGCTTTAATTGAATAGTTACGGGTAAAGTTTACAATGCTTTCTATTGCTTCACGCTTGCTCTTTAATAAAGCATAGCGGTCCTCTTTTACTAACCCTAATTTGTATGCTCTTTCTGTGAGTCGCATATCTGCATCGTCCATGCGAAGAAGAATGCGATATTCGGCTCGTGAAGTAAACATGCGATAAGGTTCGTCAACACCTTTAGTCACGAGGTCGTCGATTAATACGCCAATATATGCTTCATCCCTTGCTAAGGTGAAAGGCTCCCCGCCATGGCAGTTGATGTGTGCATTAATACCTGCAATGATACCTTGTCCGCCGGCTTCTTCATATCCGGTAGTACCATTTACTTGTCCGGCGAAGAAGAGATTTCTGATTTTCTTCGATTCCAACGTGTGTTTTAGTTGTGTCGGATCAAAGTAGTCGTATTCGATAGCGTATCCCGGTCGATAAATAACGAGGTCTTTGAAAGCGGGAATCTTCTTCAGTGCTTTTATCTGTATATCCATCGGCAAAGATGAAGAGAATCCATTCAGATATAATTCCTGCGTAGTTTCTCCTTCCGGTTCAAGGAATAACTGGTGTTGTTCTTTATCGGGAAAGGTTACGATCTTTGTTTCGATACTCGGGCAATAGCGTGGTCCGATACTTTGTATTTGACCGTTGAAAAGGGGAGAATCGGATAGACCGTTGCGCAGAATGTCATGTACTTCTTTATTTGTAAAGCACGTCCAGCATTGTAATTGCTTAAGATGCCGCACGCTGGTATTCATGAATGAGAATTTGTGGAAATCGCATTCACCATCCTGAGTGTCCATCAGTTCGTAATGTACGCTTCTTCCGTCAATACGTACAGGAGTGCCGGTCTTCATTCGTCCGTATTCAACGCCATGCTTTGCGATGGATTCGGTTAATTCGTAAGAGGCCGGTTCTGCCATACGTCCACCCGGAAGTTTTGTTTTTCCTACATGCATCAGTCCGTTCAGGAAAGTTCCTGCGGTCAATACGATGCATTTGGCGTGAAACGTCACATCCCAGAAAGTCTTCAGTCCCACAACCTCTCCGTTTTCAACGATAATTTCCTTTACGGTATCCTGCCAGATATGTAAATTAGGTATATTTTCTAATATTTCACGCCAGGCCCAGATAAATTTATTCCGGTCGCACTGTGCACGCGGGCTCCACATAGCCGGCCCTTTCGAACGATTTAGTATACGGAACTGGATAGCTGTCTGATCTGTTACTAATCCCATGTAGCCACCCAAAGCATCTATCTCACGTACAATTTGTCCTTTAGCAATCCCCCCTACAGCAGGGTTACAGCTCATTTGCGCCACCTTGTTCATATCCATAGTGATAAGACAGGTTTTTGAGCCTAAATTTGCTGCCGCTGCCGCAGCCTCACAGCCTGCATGTCCGGCACCAATTACAATAACGTCGTACTTAAAATCCATTGAATCAATGTTTATTTCTTAACCGCGCAAAGTTACGAAAAAGTTGCCAGTTGCGGGTTTTATGCAATAAGTTTTAAGTGTTTATAGGTATCACAAACCAATGATTTAATTTATCGATAAGATCTTAATTTTGCCTTTTTACTGTCAAAACGTTTGTGATTTGAACGTTTTAAAAAACGCTATTTGGGACGAAATGTTCTCAATAGCCAAAAATATGAGCAATTGGGGCTCTTTTGGAGCGTAGGCGGTCAAATGAAGTTAACTTCATACCTTCGGGAAGTTAACTTTTTGTTGATAAGATACTAATTCTTTCCAAGTACGAAGTTAACATCGTATTAGCATGAAGTTGGTTTTTTGTTAAAAGAGGATGAACTTTACACTCAATAAGCTATTTAATAGTGTAAAAAACACCTTTTCTTTTTCTGAAATTCATCAGAAGTGTTTATGCTATTAAATGTCTTTTTGTTGAATGCATCTATTTTTTGCTTTCTAATATCCATGTTCTGGTTTCCTGTTTGGTCTTTTTGCTTGGGAAGGGTATAAATTCTTATCTTATTGAATTTATCTAATTCAAAATGCCAGCGTTTTTTTGAGTATTGTTTCCGGTTGGACGGAAATATGGGGATGTAGGGGAGTCTGAAAATACAGAATGATAGATTATCAATTGTCTTCTTTTGAAAAATTAGGAAGTTACAGAAAAGAGTCGTAAGTTTGTTGGATAGAAAGTATTATAATTATGAATAAGGCATTTCCTACTCTCATTCTTCTATTGTCTTTAGTAGGAGTATTGATCTCTTGTCAACATTCTTCTTCTGCGTATCCCTCTTCTTTAAGGTATGCCGATTCTCTAATGGAAATTTCTCCTGATCATATTTTGAATTATCTCGGTGAGCTTAATGTATCTGCATATTCAAAAGATGATCGGATCTATTTTGGTTTACTTTTGACACAGGCTACTGATAAAAACTTTTTGCCACTTCTTCCCTGTGATTCACTGATTGATGCGGCCCTGGATTATTATGTGAAAAAGGATGGTATTCATTGGGCTCGTGCTTGGTTTTATAAGGGGAGGATTCAACGACAAATGAAAATGACGGAAGAGGCCCTGAAGAGTTGTTTTACCGCTTTGCAAGGGGTAGAAGGGAATACGAAAGAGGAATTGAAGTTGAAAGGAATGATTTATGAAGATATGGGAGGGATCTATTTGGATCAGCTCCTTTATCAGAAAGCGTTTGAAGAGTTCTATCATTCTTATCAGTGCGATTCTTTGCTGAATGATGAAAGGATCTTAATGTATTCTCTGTCGAATATGGGCTGGGTGCGTGTAGTTGAAAAAAAAGAAGAAGAAGCCTCTTTTTATTTGGATCAAGCTTTACGGTTGGCTTCGGCTTTGAATGATTCCATTTTTATAAGTGATCTATATGAACGCATGAGTTTAAATTGTGAGAATGTGGACTCTGCTTTTATATATGCCTGTTTGGCAGAAAACTATTTGACTAAGAAGAACGACTCCATTAGTTTGTGGCTAACATTTGGTGAGTTATATTTGGATAGACAGAAGCTGGATTCCGCAGAATATTATTTAAAACGTATTCTAAATACTTCTGATTTTGAACGGAAGATATTAGCTTCGTATTCTTTGGCAGAGGTTGAACAGATCAGAGGAAATTATCAACGTGCTTTTGAATATCAGTCTTATTATGGCGATAATATAGACTCTATTTTCTCTTTAAATCATGCATCTGATATCGAGCGGTTGGCCTATAAATATGATTCGGAAGCGAAGATTACAAAAGAGAAGGAAAGCCGGAAGGTTTTAATTCACCGAATCTGTTATGGAGTAATTTTGTTCGTGCTGATCATTGCTATCGTTTTTCAACGAATCCATCGATGTCGAAAAATAGCTCAAGTGTTGTATGAGCAGCGCGTTGCTTATTTAAAAGAGCGCGTTGCTTCGTCACAGTTCCACATAGAACGTTTGGAAGCTGAAATCAGTTCTTTAAAACAAATAGGTGTGGAACGCGAGCAAGAAATTGTATTGAAGCAATCAGAGTTGCGTCGTATTATTGACGAGAAAGCGCATTTACGTAATAGTCTATTTAAGGAGACATCTATTTTTAAGCGTATTCAAGAACTAAGCAAACAAGTGAAGCGAGAGTGTGATGAAACGATAAAGAATCCCAAAGTACTTCTTGCGAAAGAACAAGTGCAATTGAAAGAAGTGTTGTTTGAACTTTACGACGATCATATTCAATACCTTCGTGCTACTTATCCTAAAATAACTGATGACGATTGTATCTACTGCTGCCTGAAACTTTGTGAAATGGATGATCAGACTATTGCCTATTGTTTTGGCAATACAAGTAAGCAAATTGTGGTGCAGCGGCGTTTACGTTTAAAGAAAAAAATGAAAGAATCAAATGAATAAATCCTTTTTTTGAGATTTATAGAACATCAAAAGAGAAAAATGTTATCAGATGTGATCGCTTTATCTCTGTAAATTAGCTGTTTATAATAATATAAGTGTTATCTCTTTTCTCATTTTACTAAAGGGGAATAGAGTAACTTTGTCGTCAGAACAATAAACTTATATAACAATGAAAACAAAGATGATTGTATTGGGAGGATTACTATCTGCGCAAATAGTATTTCTGTCTAACAGTGTTTATGGAGAGAATTCTATGATTGTAACTATTATGAAAAGTAGACATAGCGTGCATGTGATAACACATAAGAAGGAAAATCTGCAAAGAAGTACTTTACCTGTAGCTTGTGGCTATATCGAAGAGAACCAATTTGTCTTAAGTTTTAGTTTTTCTTTGGAGAATAGAAAGATACGGGTTGTTGACTCTGAAACCGGACAGCAAGTTTTTGATGATACGGTGACTGGTACTGCTGTCTCAATTCTTTTGGACAGAGATTCTAATAGTTTTGACGTTTATATTGGAAGTGAAAATTGATTTTAATTAAAAACTTAAAATAACACGAAATGAAAAGAATATTCAAATTAATATTGTTGTTATCTATATTTTGTGGATGTAATAAGAATGATGAAGAAACCATTGTGGATAACACAAATACAGAAGATATGTCTGAGTATAAAAGAGCTAAAGACTTGATATGCCAATTCAGTGAGAGGATAGATAAAGAGAAAGGTGGTACGAGAAGTAATACCTTGCAAATTACATTATCTTTAGCAGGTAAGAAAGCTATTGTCATTCCGAAAATGATTACAAGAGCTGGGGAGGTTAGTACAGATAGTGTGAATATGTTCGTATTTGATACAGAAAAGGATGGGAAATTGGGGTTTGCAATAGCCACCGGAAAAGCTGAAGTAGGAAGAGTCTATGCTTATGTGGAAAATGGAATGCTGTCAGATACTATAGAAAATGAAGGTATGGCTTATCTTGTTGGTCAGATTCCGGATATTATAAAACAGGATCAACTGAATTCTAGTCTGACAAGAAGCGGTGAACAGAGAACAACACATGTCTCTATACCATTGGTAAAGACCGAATGGAACCAGCATTATCCTTATAATGCTCAGATGCCTACGAATGGGAAGTGCTCTATGAGCTATTATTATGCAGGTTGTATTCCTATTGCAGTCGCTCAGGCAATTACTTATTATAGAAAATGTCCGATAGCTTATGATTGGGATGCATTTACTGTAAATACTGGGGTATACGATACTAATCTGATAGCTCCTGTATCTCAATTTGTGAGAAAGGTAGCGGATGGAATTAAGGTAAGCTATAGATGTGATGGGACAGGAACCAAAAACTTAGGCTCGACTAATGATTTTTTGAAAGGATGGGGATATAATGTCGAAAGACATAAGACGAATGATGTTGATAAGAATTTATTGTATCAATGTCTTATAACTAAAAACGTTGTTGTCTTTGTAGGAAAGAAAAAAAAGGGTACGGGACATGCTTGGTTGGTTGATGGTGGAGTTTTTGAATATTCAGGAAATGCCATGATTGGTTGTACTAATATACAGGTACAAGCGATTCATTGTAATTTTGGATGGAACACGTCTAATAATGGTTGGTATGCTATTAAAGACGGAGCTTATAATAGACCAGCTGATAATGCTTCTCAAGATGGTAATAATCCGACTAATGATAAAAATTCACCGAATGGTAATTATTACACAGATAATGATTATATTTATTTTCATGAAGCTATGGGGACTGAAATCTTATGGTAAAATATAAATTCATAATTATGAAAAAATTATTTTTTTTATGTTGTATATCTTTGGTGTGCATTTACGGATGCAATGATGATTCTGATAAATATTTTTCTAATTTTTTGAAGAGTAAAGAGGCGACTCTTGGTTCGGAGAGGGGGACCATTACGGTAGAAGGATGGGAGAAGTTTAAGCTGGTGCAGGCAAAGGAAATAGTAAATCAAGATACGATTTATACGGTAGATGAAATAAATGGCACTGATTATCAGGGAAGATGGTATCACGTAAAAGTCGATGAAAAACGGATGACTATAGATTGTGATAAGAATGAGACAGGGAATAAGAGAGTAGTTTCTTTACTTTTCCAGGGATCAGGTAATTCGTTTGATTGGTTTTCTCTGACCCAATCAGAATGATTCGGTTTATATATCATAGCTGAATGTATGTTACAATCGGATATTTTAGATATTTGGGATTACAGTTATATATTGAAAAATAAAAGATTAACCTAAAGCTGGATTTTAATTTAGGAGATAGAGTCAGCGTGTAAAAACTTATTCTATCTCCTTTTATCTTTTATTGTTTCCTTATAGCCAATGCCCTGTTTTCTGCCGCTTCCATGATTTCCCGCTCTCCGGGTCCCTTGTCATTAATGCCGCAAAGGTGGAGGATTCCATGAATGATGGTACGGTGTAATTCCTCGTCATAAGTCGTATTGAATTGCTCTGAGTTAGTCTTTACCGTTTCCAGGCTAATAAATAAATCTCCGGAAAGACGGTCACCCTGACAATAGTCGAAGGTGATGATGTCTGTATAGTAATCATGTTGTAAGTACTGGCGGTTTACTTCCAGTATTTTTTCATCCGAACAGAATATATAGGCGATTTCACCGATTCTTTTCCCATAAGTGGCAGCTACGGCTTTGATCCATTCGGTAGTCTCGCGTTTCTTGATATCGGGCATTTTGACACCCTCTGTTTGATAAGTTACGGCCATAATTGTTTTTATTTTAAAAGAAGAATAAATAACTGATTAGAATTGCTGCAATGATTCCGGCAAAATCGGCAATCAGTCCGCACGTCACCGCATTACGTGTTTTCGTGATGCCTACGCTGCCGAAGTAAACAGCCAGAATATAGAAAGTGGTATCGGAAGCTCCGCGAACCACACAGCTCACACGTCCGACAAATGAATCGGGTCCGAATTGCTTCATGGTATCGATCATCAATCCATTGGCACCGCTTCCACTGAGTGATTTCATTAAGGCAGTCGGCAGTGCACCTACAAAACCGGTGTCAAGTCCACAGAATGCCACAATGGAGCCGATACCTCCAACGAGTATATCCATAGCCCCCGAAGTACGGAAAACCGCGATTCCAACGAGGAATGCCACCAGGTAAGGAATGATGCGGACTGCTGTGGTGAAGCCTTCTTTGGCACCTTCTACAAAAGAATCGTATACGTTGATTTTTCTTCGAATGCCTGTGCCGATAAATAATATGATGACAGAAAACAGGATCACATTGGCTGTCAAGGTGGAATAAATTCCCATATCTTCGCGTGAAAGCGTAGCCGTCAGGTAAATGATTCCGCCAAAAAAAAGGCTCAGGCAACCCATAAGTGTCAATATCGCTTTGTTTATCAGATTGATGCGCTGGGAAATACTGACAGCGATGACTCCTACCAGTGTGGAGATAAAGGTACTTAGCAAGATGGGGATGAAAATATCCGTTGGCTGTGCAGCTCCCATCTGTGCCCGGTAGACCATAATGCTGATAGGGATGATGATCAATCCGGAAGTATTAATCACCAGGAACATAATCATGGGGTTACTGGCGGTGTCTTTCTTAGGGTTCAGTTCCTGTAACTCTTTCATGGCTTTCAGTCCCATGGGGGTAGCGGCATTGTCGAGTCCCAGCATATTGGCAGACATATTCATAAAAATAGAACCCATGACTGGATGTCCTTTCGGAATGTCCGGAAACAAGCGGCAGAAGACCGGACTCAGCCAGCGTGAAAGGGCATTGATCAGTCCGCTGTTTTCACCGATTTTCATTATTCCGAGCCAAAAGGACAAGACACCGGTGAGTCCGAGGGAAATCTCGAATGCTGTTTTAGAAGAGTCGAAAGTAGAATTGATAATCTCCGTGAATATTTGGGTATCGCCGAAGAACAGGAGTTTGCAGACGGCAACTACGAAAGCAATCACAAAGAACGCAATCCAGATATAATTTAGAACCATAAATATGCCCGTTAATTTTCCTACAAAATTAAGAATATGTTTCTATTCATTGTGGCTTTTTTGCCTATTTTTGTCAGGATGTAACTTTATAAACTCAATTGTCTCGATGAAATCGATAGAAATTCAAAAGGAGCTGGAGACTTATGTTGATCCGGTGAAGCGGGAATATCTTCCCGGATTCTTTAAAACCGGAAAAGGGCAGTATGGCGAAGGTGACAAGTTTCTTGGGGTAGTAGTGCCCAATACTCGTATTGTGGCTAAAAGGCATAAGGACATCCCTTTTGAGGTAATGGCTGAATTGCTTCAGTCGGAGTGGCACGAATGCCGGTTGTGTGCATTGCTGATGATGGTGGAACGGTTTAAAAAGTCCGACGAGAAAGAGCGGGAGGCTATCTATCGTTTCTATCTGTCTCAAACGGAACGTATTAACAACTGGGATTTGGTAGACCTGTCGGCTCCTTATATTGTAGGCGAATATCTGAGAGATAAATCACGTGACGATCTTTATCGGCTGGCTAAGAGTAATCTGCTGTGGGAGCAGCGCATCGCGGTAGTGGCTACTGTTACTTTGATCAGAAATAACGATTTCACCGATATTCTTCGTCTGGCAGAGTTGTTGTTGCAGCATAAGCACGACCTGATGCAGAAGGCTATAGGCTGGATGCTCCGTGAGATGGGAAAGAAGGACCGGGACTTGCTGTTGCAATTCTTGGATAAATACAGGATGGTGATGCCACGAACTATGTTGCGTTATTCGATAGAAAAACTGACGGAAGCCGAACGAAAATATTACATGAAGCGTTAATTGGGGCATTGCAGGATTGGCTACAGGGATCCGGGGAACCGAGAGATTTAATCTCTTGCTTATAGGGATGTCATCCTCTGTGAACTCTGTGTCCTCTGTGGTGAACTTCTCGTTTCAAAGGAAAAACTCTGTGAAACGCTGTGCTACTCTGTGATGAAATCTATATCTTTGCTACCTATTTATAAAAAAGAAATGGAAGAAGATTTTAATATACGGGATCATCAACTGACCAGCAGAGAACGGGATTTCGAGAACGCCCTCCGTCCATTGAGCTTTGAAGACTTCAACGGGCAGGACAAGGTGGTCGATAATCTCCGCATTTTTGTCAAGGCGGCTCGCCTGAGGGGTGAAGCACTGGATCATGTATTGCTGCATGGACCTCCCGGATTGGGAAAGACTACTTTATCGAATATTATCGCTAACGAGTTGGGTGTGGGATTTAAGATAACTTCCGGACCGGTACTCGACAAACCGGGTGATCTGGCCGGGGTGCTGACCAGTCTTGAACCGAATGACGTGTTGTTTATCGACGAGATTCACCGTCTTTCACCGGTAGTGGAAGAATATCTCTATTCGGCCATGGAGGACTATCGTATCGATATCATGATCGATAAGGGGCCCTCGGCCCGTAGTATCCAGATTGATCTGAGCCCGTTTACACTGGTGGGGGCAACAACCCGCAGCGGTTTGCTGACGGCTCCTTTGCGTGCCCGTTTCGGTATCAACCTGCATTTGGAGTATTATGACGACGATATATTAAGTGGCATTATCCGCCGTTCGGCAGGTATACTCGACGTGCCTTGTTCGTCTCAGGCAGCCGGTGAGATAGCTTCAAGGAGTCGTGGAACCCCTCGTATAGCCAATGCGCTGCTGCGCAGGGTGCGCGACTTTGCACAGGTGAAAGGTTCTGGGTCTATCGACACGGAGATTGCCAACTATGCGCTTGAAGCACTGAACATCGATAAATACGGACTGGATGAAATTGATAATAAGATTCTCTGCACCATTATTGACAAGTTTAAGGGTGGCCCGGTGGGATTGACAACGATTGCCACTGCCCTGGGTGAGGATGCTGGAACGATTGAGGAAGTATACGAGCCATTCCTTATCAAGGAAGGGTTCCTGAAGCGTACTCCCCGGGGACGTGAGGTGACGGAACTGGCTTACAAACATCTTGGGCGCAGCCTTTACGATAGTCAGAAGACACTGTTTAATGATTAGATACACAAAAACAACATGGCCGGATTAAAGTCATTGGTAAAAGATACAGCCCTGTATGGGCTGAGTAGTATGGTTGGTAGGTTTCTGAACTATCTGTTGGTGCCGTTATATACAGCGGTCTTACCTGCCGCATCCGGCGGATATGGGGTTGTCACCAACGTATATGCCTGGGCGGGGTTGATTATGGTACTGTTGACGTTCGGGATGGAGACCGGTTTCTTCCGTTTTGCCAATAAGTCGGAAGAAGATCCGGCAAAAGTATATGCCAATTCATTGATTTCGGTAGGAGGTATTTCACTTATCTTTGCCGTCCTTTGTCTGACATTCCTTCAGCCTGTCTCTAATTTTCTGGACTATGGCGATCATCCTGACTTCATCGGGATGATGATAGTGGTCATGGCGCTCGATTCTTTCCTGTGCATCCCGTTCGCTTATCTGCGTTATAAAAAGCGTCCCATTAAATTTGTTGCCATTAAGTTCGTTTCCATCATTGCCAATATCGTTCTGAACCTGTTCTTCCTGTTGCTTTGCCCGTGGTTGCATGTGCATTTTCCCGCATCGGTGGATTGGTTCTATAATCCGACCTATCTGGTAGGGTACATCTTTGTCACCAATCTGATAACAACCTGTTTGCAACTTTTTTGCCTGATTCCCGAGCTTCGTGGCTTTGCCTATCGGGTGGACAAGGCACTGTTGAAGCGGATGCTTGTCTATTCTTTTCCGATATTGATTTTTGGCCTGGTAGGCATTTTGAACCAGACGGTGGATAAGATTATCTATCCTTTCCTCTTTACCGATCGTCAGGAAGGGCTGGTGCAACTCGGTATTTACGGTGCTGCCACCAAGATTGCCATGGTGATGGCTATGTTCACTCAAGCTTTTCGTTATGCCTATGAGCCGTTTGTGTTTGGTAAGCAAAGAGAAGGAGACAATCGCCGGATGTATGCCCAGGCGATGAAGTATTTCCTTATTTTTGCCTTGCTTGCCTTTCTGACAGTCATGTTCTATCTCGATATTTTGCGTTATATGGTGGCACCCGATTATTGGGCTGGACTTAGTGTGGTAGCCATCGTGATTGGCGCGGAAATATTCAAAGGCGTCTATTTTAACCTCTCGTTCTGGTATAAGCTGATCGATGAAACTCGTTGGGGAGCTTATTTCTCCATGGTCGGATGTGCTATTATCGTCGGAATGAATGTACTGCTGGTTCCCATTTACGGATTCGTGGCCTCGGCATGGGCTTCGGTAGCCGGATATGGGGTAATTACGGTTCTGTCTTATTGGATCGGACAGAAAAAATACCCTATCCATTATGACTTGAAGCACCTCGGTATGTATGTGTTGCTTACAGCAGTGCTCTATGCGGCAGGAGAACTGGTACCTATTCAAAATGTGGTACTTCGCCTGGCTTTCCGTACCGTTTTGTTACTGATATTTGTGGCTTATGTTATCCGGACGGATTTGCCATTGAGCCAGATTCCTGTGATTAACCGATTTATTAAGAAGAAATAGTTATGAAGGCAGACAATCGAAACATTTTTGCCGTTAAGGCATTTCTCAGAGAATATCTGGACCTGAGAAAGGACAAAGACAACGAACTGGCAACGGTTGATTCCATCCGGAAAGGTGTGGAGTTCAAAGGGGCTAACCTCTGGATTCTGATTTTTGCTATCTTCATGGCCTCACTCGGACTGAATGTCAATTCGACGGCCGTCATTATTGGTGCCATGTTGATTTCACCGTTGATGGGACCAATCATGGGAGTGGGGCTATCGGTAGGGCTGAACGACTTTGAGTTGATGAAACGCTCTCTGAAAAGCTTCCTGATTACTACGGCGTTCAGCGTGACGACGGCTACTATTTTTTTCCTGTTTACTCCCATTGCCGAAGCGCAGTCGGAGTTGCTGGCACGCACGTCACCGACAATTTATGACGTTTTCATCGCACTTTTCGGCGGACTTGCCGGAGTGGTTGCCCTTTCTACCAAAGAGAAAGGAAATGTAATTCCGGGTGTTGCCATTGCTACTGCATTGATGCCACCTCTCTGTACGGCAGGTTATGGGTTGGCTTCCGGCAATCTGATCTATTTTCTGGGAGCATTCTATCTCTATTTCATCAATTCCGTATTTATCAGTCTTGCCACGTTTATCGGTGTACGGCTGATGCACTTCCAGCGGAAAGAGTTTGTAGACAAGAACCGTGAAAAGAAGGTACGTCAATATATCGTATTCATCGTGATTCTGACTATGTGTCCGGCTATTTATCTTACGATGGGAATTATACGGAGTACCTTTTTCGAGACGGCGGCCAATCGTTTTGTCTCCGAACAACTCAACTTTGATAATACCCAGGTTCTGAATAAGAAGATCCATTACGAAGGAGATTCATGTGAGATCCGTGTCGTGCTGATCGGTCCGGAAGTGCCGGAAGCTTCCATCGCCATTGCCCGCAGCAAGATGAAAGACTATAAACTGGAAAATACGAAGCTGATTGTTTTGCAGGGAATGAACAATAACGATGCGATGGACCTCTCGTCAATTCGTGCCATGGTAATGGAAGATTTCTATAAGAATAGCGAGCAACGTTTGCAGGAACAACAAGTCAAGATAACCACACTCCAGAAGAGCCTTGAACGATATAAGTCTTACGATGAGATGAGCCGGAAAATCATTCCGGAACTGAAAGTACTGTATCCTTCGGTGACGGCTTTATCTATTTCGCATACGATTGAGACGACGGTCGATTCGATGAAAACAGATACAATTGCACTTGCCGTGCTGAAGTTTACCCGCCATCCGAAGAACGATGAAAAGGAGAAAATCAGTGCGTGGCTTCAGGCGCGGGTAGGAGCCAAGAAACTCCGGTTGATTGTTGAAGAATGACGGGAAGCATATGGCCGGAGAAAAGAAGATGAATAAACATGATTAATATAAATGAATAGAAACAAAGTAATTAACTCTTTCTGTAGCAGAAAGAGATGGGGGGAAGTTCTGTGTCTGGTTTTGCTTTTTCTCTACCCGGCTTCATTGCATGCCGATGAAGGTATGTGGATGCTGGGCAATCTGAATAAAGAAACCCGTAAAGCGATGAAAGAACTGGGATTGCAGATGCCTGCCGACCGGCTTTACAGTACGAAGCGTCCGTCGCTGAAAGACGCTGTGGTCAGTTTCGGAGGATTCTGCTCGGGAGTAGTCGTTTCCGAGGATGGCCTGGTATTTACCAATCATCACTGCGGGTTCAGCAGCATACAACAACATAGTTCGGTTGACCACGATTATCTGAAAGACGGGTTCGTGGCGCATAGCCGGGAAGAAGAGTTGCCCAATCCCGAGTTGTATGTCCGCTTCCTGCTACGTACAGAAGACGTTACCCGCCGGGTCCTGAAAGCTACAACACCTGGTATGACCGAAGCTGAACGAGGTTTAGCCATCGATTCGATGATGATATTAATAGGGGATGAAGTCTCGAAAAAAGACTCCACATTGGTTGGCATTGTAGATGCTTATTACGGAGGCAATGAGTTTTGGCTTTCCGTTTACCGCGATTTCAACGATGTGCGTCTGGTGTTTGCGCCACCATCCTCTATCGGTAAGTTCGGATGGGATACGGACAACTGGATGTGGCCCCGTCATACAGGCGATTTCTGTGTCTTTCGCATTTATGCCGATAAGGAGAACCGCCCTGCGGATTATTCGCCCGATAACGTGCCCTATCACCCCGAATATGTAGCTCCGATTACGTTGGATGGATATAAAGAAGGTTCGTTTTGCATGACGTTGGGCTATCCCGGCAGTACAGAACGTTATCTTTCTTCGTTTGGTATCGAGGAAATGATGAACGGGATGAATCAGGCTATGATCGACGTCCGCGGAGTGAAACAGGCCATTTGGAAACGTGAGATGGACCGGAGAGATTCTATTCGTATCAAATATGCGTCGAAATATGACGAAAGTTCCAATTACTGGAAAAACAGTATCGGGACCAATAAAGCCATACGTAAACTAAAGGTGCTGGATAAGAAGCGTCAGGCGGAAGACGCGCTCCGAAAGTGGATTCAGAAGACTCCGTCAGAACGGGAGAAGTTGCTGCACCTGATGTCGTCGCTCGAACTGAACTACAAGGATCGTAAAGAGGTGAACCGGGCGATGGCCTATTTCGGAGAGTCGTTTATTAACGGTCCTGAATTGGTGCAATTTGCGCTGACCATCCTGAACTTCGACTTCGAAGCGGAACAGAAGCAGGTGGTGGCTCAGCTCCAGAAGTTGCTCGATAAATATGCAAACTATGATGTGACCATTGATAAAGAAGTGTTTGTAGCCATGTTGAAGGAGTATCGGAGCAAAGTGGACCAGGCATATCTGCCCGATCTTTACCAAACCATAGATACGCTTTACGGAGGCAATGAGCAGATGTATGTTGATTCATTGTATGCTCATTCTGAGATCACTTCTCCACGCGGCTTGAAGCGTTTCCTGGAGCGCGATACTACTTTCCATATGGTTGATGACCCTGCAGTTTCGCTCGGCATTGATCTGATTGTGAAATTTTTCGATATGCGTAGTCAGATGGCTGAGGCTTCTGATAATATAGAAAAGGACGAACGCGAGTTTAATGCCGCCATGAGAAGGATGTATGCCGACCGCAATTTCTATCCGGATGCCAACTCGACAATGCGGCTGAGTTTCGGTACCATAGGCAGCTATTCACCTTATGACGGTGCCGACTATGACTATTATACCACGGTAAAGGGAATTTTCGAGAAGGTAAAGGAGCACAGTGGTGACCCCGACTTTGCTGTACAGTCGGAGGTCCTGTCCCTGCTGGCATCAGGTGATTTCGGACGTTATGCCGACGAGAAGGGAGATATGAATGTATGTTTCATCTCAAACAATGACATTACGGGTGGCAATTCCGGCAGTGCCATGTTCAACGGCAACGGTGAATTGCTGGGGTTGGCATTCGACGGGAATTGGGAAGCGATGAGTAGCGATATCGTTTTCGAACCCGAAGTACAACGCTGTATCGGGGTCGATGTACGATATATGCTCTTCATTATCGAAAAGTTCGGAAAAGCAAGCCAGCTGATACAAGAACTGAAAATAGAAGACCGAAAGGAGTAAGCCCTTACCCTAACGTCTCAGTATGATTACGATTACTGCTGAGATTATGAGCAGAATGCCGATTCCGATGCTCCGGGTAAAGGGTTCGCCGAACATAAAGATACCTACACAAACAGCTGTTACCGGCTCCATGGCTCCAAGTACGGAAGTAAGCGTGGAGCCGATGCTTTTTACGGCCTGTACTAATGCCAGGTTAGAGATTACGGTTGGAATCAATGCCAGCAGCAACAGATTTCCTCCCGTATGCCAGTCGGGAATAGCTTGAATACCCGTGGTCGCGCCTATCCCCACCAGCAGGAAAAGCGCACCGAACAGAAAAACATAGAAAGTAAGCCTTAGCCCTTTCATCTGTCCGATCTTGAGTTGACTCACCGTAACCAGGTAAAGCGCATATCCCAAAGCCGACAGGAGAACGATGAACAATCCGATAGCAGTAATTCCACCGGAACTGTCGCCGTAAGAAAGGCAGGAGACACCGACTACGGCAAGAGCGATGGCAAAGAAGCGCCAGGCTGACTTCTTTTCGCGGAAAAAGATCATCATAATCAGCGTGGTCAGTACCGGATACATGAAATGGATGGTAGTGGCTACCCCGCTTGCCATGAATTTATATCCCCAGAACAAGAAGACTGCGGACATCAGATAGAGGAAGGCAAGTAGCGACAGCGGAGGGATTTCTTTGCGGCTGATACGGAAAGACTGTTTGTCGAGCAACAGGATACATCCCAAAGCTAAGCAGGCGAACAGGAACCGATAAAACAGGATGGATTCGAAGTGCATTCCCTCACGCATGGCAGGGATGGTGAAAAGAGGAATCAGCCCGAAGGAGGCCGATGAAAGCAGACCGTAAAGGAAACCATTAAATTTGTTCATACCCGAAAACTATTACCTGTTTTTTTTAATTCACGCAAAGGTAGTGTTTTTGGGGACAATATAAATAAGAGAACCCTGACTTAATCTTTTCTTATCATTTTGACTTTTTGCTTTTCTGACCCTCCCAGAATCGTTTATTTCGGGCCTCTCTCCGGTCGGTGTGAAAAAAACGTCCGGAATTTGCATTAGGCTCGCGATGTGCTGTCTTTGATTCGATTGATCTGCTTTCTCTTTTTAGGAGTATGCTGGGTAATTACAAACAAATAGTTTCTTAATCTCTTTGTTTGAGCTCTTTTTGGTAGTTTCCGGTTGCTGCTCTATTGAAATGAACCAGCTTGTGAACAGAAGCTTTTTCGGAAAAAGTGGGAATAAAGAAAGTCTCTTCCTCCGATGGAGTAAGCATTTGCTCCGGATGGAGTAACCTTTCGGGGGAAATGCAGGTTGCATTTCGTCCGGAAGCCTGCTCTTCGGAGTGAGAAAGCCCGGCTCTTCACCCCGCTCAGACCGTTGCTAAGTGAAGTGAAGAGCCGGGCTTTCATCCGGCTTCTCTCCGAAAGAGAAATTTTATAAGAAAGGGAAGTAAGCAGGGAACGGCTAATCTGGTCTTTTTGAAAGTTGACAGGCCGTTCTTCCTATCTTTTTGTCCTTAGCTCTTCTTGGGTTTTCTTCTTGCCCATCCCTCTTCGCTGAAGTCGGGTTCGGCATCTTTAAAGAACTGCTTCCATTCATCTTTACCTTTGGGACCACGTGCTGCGGAATATCCGCGTTCCTCGCGGCTGGGCTTTTGGGCTTTCCGGGTGTCCGCCTGTTTTCCGTCTTTACCGGCTCTGCCTTTATCCTTGCGGTCGGCCGATGCGGCTGTATTTCTTCCTTTGCCGCCCTGGTCACTGCCTTCATTCCGTTTTCCGCGTCCTCTGCGTTCCGTAGGTGCCTCTTCTCCGGCAACCTCTACCGTAACCTTGCGTCCGTTCCAGTTTGTCCGGTTCAATGCTTTTACTACGTTCTGCGCTTGTTTCTCTTCTACTTCGAAGAACGAGAAGTTCTTCATCAGGTCGATACGTCCCAGTTCCACTCTTCCACGGGTGTTATTGTTGAGCAGGGTAATCAGTTCATGGGGGAAGAAGTTATCCATCTTACCCAGGTTGATGAAAAGTCGGGTGAAGCCCGGTTCTGCCTGGCGGCCACTCTTGCCGTCACGGCTTTTTACGGCACGTTCGCTGCGGCTGTCTGTCGGCACCTCTATTTCTTCACGATTGCGATAATAATCCACGAACCGGTTGAACTCGTGCGATACCATGCGCTTGATAAGGTCCTCCTTGCTCAGCCATTCCAGTTTACGATAAATTTCGGGCATGAAATCGTTAATGTCTTCCTCGTTTACCTTTACTTTTTCAAGGTCATCAATCACTTTAAGAAGCTGTTTCTCGCAAATCTGTTTGCCGGTAGGCATTTCGCCGGCAATGAACTTCTTGCCGATGATACGCTCTATTTCGCGCATTTTTCCCTTTTCACGCAGGTTGATAATCGCAATCGATGTACCTGTCTTACCGGCACGTCCGGTACGTCCGCTGCGGTGTGTGTAGCTTTCCGTATCATCCGGCAACCCGTAGTTGATGACGTGTGTCAGGTCGTCTACGTCCAGTCCGCGTGCGGCAACGTCTGTGGCTACCAGTATCTGGAGGTTGCGAATACGGAACTTCTGCATCACCGTGTCACGCTGTGCCTGCGAAAGTTCTCCGTGCAGTGAATCGGCGTTATAGCCTTCCTGCATCAGTTTATCGGCAATCTCCTGGGTCTCTTTACGGGTACGGCAGAAGACGATACCGTAAATCTGCGGATAATAGTCTACGATGCGTTTCAGTGCAGCATATTTATCTTTTGCGTGTACGGTATATACCACATGCTTCACATTGCTCGTACTTTCGTTTTTGCGTCCGATGGTAATCTCTTTTGCATCGTGAAGGTAGTTCTTCGAAATACGGGCTATTTCGGGGCTCATCGTAGCCGAGAAAAGCAGTGTGTTGCGTTCCTGCGGAACATCGGCCAGGATAGCGTTTATGCTCTCTGTAAAGCCCATGTTAAGCATTTCGTCCGCTTCGTCCATTACCACGTTGGTGACAGTGGCAAGCGATACTGTTTTGCGTTCCATCAGGTCGAGCAGACGTCCCGGTGTGGCAACAATGATGTGTACACCCCGTTTCAGGCTGCGTATTTGGCTGTCGATGGACGAACCACCGTATACGGGCAATACTTTCAGCCCGTCAATGTATTTGGAGTAATCGTTCAGATCGCCCGCTATCTGGAGGCAAAGCTCACGTGTAGGGCATAGAACGAGTGATTGGGGGATTCTGTTTTTTACGTTAATTTTTTGGATGAGGGGCAAGCCAAACGCTGCGGTCTTACCCGTTCCTGTCTGTGCAAGAGCTACTACATCATTGTTCTCTCCTAAAAGGTATGGAATCACTTCCTCCTGTACCGGCATGGGATTCTCGTATCCCATCTCTTCAATAGCTTTACGTATCTCCGGAGAAACGCCAAGCTCTTCAAATGTCTTCATTAAATCTCTGTATATCTTTATATTCGGGTGCAAAGATACGGATTAATTGTGAATTACGAATGATAACAATAAATAATGATGGACAAAAAATGCGTTATTCCAGCAAGATGTTGCGTAGTCTGTGTGTGTCCTCGGGCTGCAGACCGATTGCTTTCTGCAGATAAGTGGATACATCACCGTATTTGCGCTCTATCTCGTCTTTGGCTGCATTAAGGAAATCTTCTTTTGCCGAGAAAAGAGTGGTAATGGCCTCCTGCGAGTTGGCGGGCAGGTTATAAGCGTACTTGGACGCTTTGGGGATATTAAAGTAATCGTTGCTCAGACGGTAATCTTCCATAATGATATCCCCATTAATATCTAAAGCAGCCAGTATCAGGGCAGATACGATGCCGGTCCGTCCTTTTCCCGACGAGCAGTGAATCACTACCGGATAGCTGTTTTTGTCGAGCAGGATGTCGAATATTTCCTTGTATTCCTTCTGGTATTTTACCACCAGTTCGCGGTTCATCCCTTCCACCATGTGGTAAATGGTATCCGTCTTGATCTTCTCTTGTTGTATGCCGTGCAGGATATGTTCCATATCACCCGTACTGATAGGGATATGCACCACATTGAATCCTTTTTGCAAAGGAGGTGTATTATGGAGTTCGCTTTCGGAGCGCAGGTCCAGAATGGTTTTGATGCCCAGATTCTGTAGTTTTCTGAAGGCAAAGCAATTCAGGCTGTCTATCTGTGCCGAACGGTAGAGCTTGCCCCAGCGTACGTGCTTTCCTGTAGCGGATTTGTATCCTCCCAAGTCGCGGAAGTTCTGTATGCCGGGCATATTTACATTGCGGGGAGCCACTTTTACACGGTATTTGTCATTGAATACCATTGTATAATAGGAGCGTTTGGAAGGATCGTTGGTCACAATCGTTATCCGTGCGTCAGAGATGTTAGCCATAGCGACGGGATTGTCTTCGGGTATGAACTCCGGATTGTCGGATGCATATACTTTCACCTGCCCCTTGATGAGAGGGGTTGTTTCCCATTTAAGAATACAGTTTCCTATATTATTCTCTTCGCAAACCACCGAAATGTTAGGAGACATATCTGTGCACGAAGGCAGAATAAGTAAAATAGTTAGTAAATTGAACAGGTTTTTGTACATAGTTCGTATTTGTCTGAGAGCACTATTTGCAAAGATATGGATTCTTGTTACATGGTATAATTACTTTGCTATAATTAGACAACGTTAATAGTAATTAGCTACGGGCTACACGCTACGGGTAATTATGCCGGATGATGCACATTTACTTGTTGCTTGTAGCTCGTAACTGACAAGCATTAACGGTAGTTTGCCGCAAACTCCTCCGATACGGAGTTGCTGAAACTCTTGCAGACTTCTGCGGAGAAATCCTGACCGCATTGTATCACCTTATCCCAGGTCTCCTCACTCAGATTTTGCAAGTCGCGGTAACGGACATCATATTTTAACATGCCGTAGATCAGGCCGGCATTGAAGTTGTCTCCTGCACCGATGGTACTGACTGCTTGCAACGGGGTGACAGGATACTCTTTCGATATTGTGTTGGTACGCAGCGAGATTTTCTCCGCTCCGGCTGTACAAAGGAATAGCGGACAATAGAACTTGATTTTATCCTTGTAGATCTTCTCTGCGTCTTTGATTCCGTACATGTAATAGAAGTCTTCCAGAGATCCCCTTACGATGTCGGCATATTCCAGATTCTCGATAATGGTTGGAGCTAACTTCATAGCCTCGTTCTTATGTGAAGAACGGAAATTGGGATCATAATATACAATCGCTTTTTTCTCTCTCGCTATGTCCAGCAGTTCCAGAATCTTGTCGCGTAAAACCGGATTCAGGGCATAGTATGAACCGATGACAATGATATCATCTTCGTTGATGGGAGGGAACAAAACGTCCAGCCGCTGTTTGGGATAGTCTTTATAGAAGATGTATTCCGCGTCGCTGTGTTCGTTCAGGAAAGCCAGGGATACGGGCGATTTGCCATCCGGGAACACATTGACGTGATCCGTCGGGATATGATTGTCACGCATGAATTGCAAGATGATGTTTCCAACATGGTCGTTGCCCGTTTCGCTGATGAAACATACATTGACTCCCATGCGTCCTAAAGAAACGATGCCGTTGAAAACAGAGCCTCCGGGAACGGCTGCCGAAGGCTGGTCGTTCCGGAAGATGATATCGAGTATAGTCTCTCCGATGCCGATTACTTTACGCATAGTTTTCTTGATTTTTCACCCAGATAACCACCGTGATGGCGTTTGGAGTATTCTTCGATAGTGAATTCAGTCCTTTTCATTGTTTGTACCACGAGGATATCGCCGATGACGGTCATTACCGTAGTCGAGGTAGTAGGGGTCATACCCAGTGTACAAACCTCGGCAGGGTGCCCTGTACTCAGGCATACATCTGATTCGCTGGCAAGCGGACTGTCGGGGTTTCCGGTGATAACGATGAATTTAAGGCCCGGATTCAGGTTGTGGGCCAACTGCGTTAACTCTACGATTTCACGGGTTTTGCCCGAGTTTGAAATCAACAGCAACAGGTCGTTCTCTTGCAGGATGCCCAGATCGCCATGTTGCGCTTCGCTGGGATGCAGGAAGACAGAGGGAATACCGGTCGAACAAAACGTAGTGGCGATGTTCATCGCTATTTGTCCGGCTTTACCCATGCCGGAAGTTACAAGTTTGCCTTTTTTTCTGTGTATTTGTTCCACAATCAACTCAACCGCCTTTTCGTAGGCATTGGTCACGGGAATATTCAGCACGGCTTGTGCTTCCTTTTGCAGGAGTTCTTGAATCGATTCAATCATTATATCTTAGTTGTTAATTCATTAAATGTGTTTGCTACTTCATAATAGGAGGACAGCGGATGGCGGGCAAATCCTCTTGCCTGTAATTCGCTGAGTACGGCAAGCAACGGGCTATAAAAACCATTTGCGTTGTAGAAGATCACTTTCTTCTGGTGATAACCGATGGAAGCGGCTGCCATGACATGAAATACTTCATCCAGCGTGCCGATACCGCCGGGGAGAGCCACCAATACATCCGACTGTTGCAGGATGATATCCTTGCGGTCACTCAGATTGTGTGTGCGGATCATTTCATCGAGATATGTACTCACTTTGCCGTTCTCTTCAAGTTTGGAGGGTACTACACCGATGACACGTCCCCCGCTTTCTTTGACTGCCTTTGCCACACATTCCATGAGTCCGAGGTTGGCACCACCGTAGATAAGTGTCTTGCCGTTTCTTCCCATCCATTCGCCAATCTGATGGGCTGCATCGAAGAATGTCGGGTCGATGCTGTCGGACGCGGAACAGAAAATTCCTATCTTTTCCATAAGGGTTATTGATGTTATAGCTTACAAATATCTGCAATTTTCTATAAACGACAATAAGTTTTATTGTATTTTTGTATCCTCAACCTAACTTAATAGTAAGAATGAAGCAGTTAAGTACCCGTGCAGAAATGCAATATAATATACATACCCTGTCCAACGGTCTTCGCATCATCCATGAGCCTTCGCTTTCAAAGGTGGCTTATTGTGGATTTGCCGTAGATGCCGGCACCCGTGATGAGGCTGAAAACGAACAAGGAATGGCCCACTTTGTGGAGCACCTGATTTTTAAAGGTACCCGGAAACGGAAGGCATGGCATATCCTGAATCGTATGGAGAATGTAGGAGGCGACCTGAATGCATATACCAATAAGGAAGAGACGGTGATCTATTCGGCATTCCTGACCGAACATTTTGGGCGGGCACTGGAATTGCTGGCAGATATTGTTTTTCACTCCACTTTTCCGCAGAACGAGATAGAAAAGGAGACGGAAGTGATTATCGACGAAATACAGTCATACGAAGATACTCCTTCGGAGCTTATTTTCGATGACTTTGAAGATATGATTTTCCGGAATCATCCGTTGGGACGCAACATTCTGGGCAGGCCGGAATTGCTGAAGCAATTCCGAAGCGGGGATGCGGTTGCTTTTACTTCCCGGTTCTATCAACCTTCCAATATGGTATTCTTTGTTTTGGGCAACTTCAACTTTCAGAAAATAGTCCGCCAAGTGGAGAAACTGTTGGCAGACCTTCCGTTGATTGGAGTCGATAATCACCGTACTCCGCCTCCCCTTTACGTACCGGAGCATCTGGTTGTCCATAAGGAGACCCATCAGGCGCATGTGATGATTGGCAGTAGGGGATACAATGCTTATGATAATAAACGCACCGGCTTGTATCTGTTGAATAATATTCTGGGTGGTCCGGGGATGAACAGTCGCCTGAATGTTTCTCTCCGCGAGCGAAGAGGATTGGTCTACACTGTGGAGTCCAATCTGACATCGTATACGGATACGGGAGCTTTCTGCATCTATTTTGGAACCGATCCTGCGGATGTGGATACTTGTCTGCGGTTGACTTACAAAGAACTGAAAAGGATGCGGGATGTGAAAATGACCTCTTCGCAGCTGATGGCTGCTAAAAAACAACTGATCGGGCAGATTGGAGTTGCTTCGGATAATAATGAAAATAATGCGTTGGGGATGGCAAAGACCTTCTTGCATTACCACAAGTATGAATCATCCGAATCTGTTTTCCGGCGAATCGAAGCATTAACTGCAGAAGGGTTGCTGGAGGTAGCCAATGAGATGTTCGCAGAGGAATATCTTTCTACACTGATCTACAGATAAGAAGAAAAGGAAGAGGGTGCATCTGAGGATTGACATTACTATTAGACACACAATTAATACTTATATAAATCTTTACGATGCACTCTCTGACCTTGGAATATATAAACTAAAAAAACATCATAATCAGGGCTATATCGAATCGCATAGACACCCGTAGTACAGAAAGTGCTAAATAAGAATATGCCTGAGCGCAAATACATAGTATTTTGGTGCAGGCTTAACTCTGTTATGAAGAGTATAAAAAGAAGTGTATTCTTTGAATGTTATTAATTTCTGAGAGTCCGTCTTGGCAGCCGGATGGAGGTTATTGCTTTGTTTATACGGGTTGGCCGAATCCGAAACAGCCTTTTTGACCAGTATCCCTTGATTAAAGTCGAATAGGTCGTGTCCTGAGTTATCAAAAGAAGGTATGTTGTGAGTATGGCTTTTTACGGCAGTAGTGACTGTCACCCCGTTATTGGCGGGTTGTAGAGCACTGCTTTTCTGGGTACCGAATACCAAAAATAACAGGCATAGCATTAATAGTTTGATGTATGCTGTCATAATTGGCGGCAAATGTATGGATTAATACGGATCTTTACTTCGGGTGGCTTTGCTTTTTCTCGGGTTATTAATTATTTTTAATAATAGGAGATTGAACCGTCCAAAGGAGCTGACCGGCAGTGGGGCCATTAGTCACCTTGGATGGTTCAGTCTGCGGAGTTTGATTTATACTTTTAGTTTAATCTTAGCTTTGACCAGTAATCCTGTGATACCGACAATAATCAGTGAGAATATGGCCGATTTCATTAATCCCGGTATGCCGCTACCCAATGCGGTGGGGTAGTGTAATCCAAGTAGTTGTTGCATTGCATACCAGATATATGGAATGATATAGCAGGTAAGGGTTGCGGTTCCTGCCGGTTTGATAATATCGAACCAGCCGGTTTTGCCTTTTATGTCAGTCAGCCAATAGAAGAAGCCGAATGACGGGAAGAAAGCTGCCGTGCAGAAGAAGAACCAGCTTGGAGTGGCTTGTATCTTTGAGATAATCCAGAAAGGATGTGAGGCAAAGCCGGCTGCCAGCATAAGGAGGCCCAGACCGCATAATATCTCTATAAACTTTCCGGGGCGCTCGGGGCTGGCATATTTTTGCATCAATAGTGAAGTTAGCATGCCCGATATTCCGAATGCGTGTAATGTCATATCACTTGGTATGAATGGAAGCGGCAGGACGTCTGCATGATTCAGCAATGCCAGAATGATAAACAGTACCCAGACGAAAAGGTTGCGTACCAGGCTTTCCCGGGTAAATAAATATACAGAGGCACAGATTACATAGGTCCAGCCAATAAGGCCCAGAATTCCCCACCATTTCTGCTGGAAAGGTGCTCCATGAAATCCTTTGTAGAGGATCAGGAAAGTCAACAGTAAAATACCTGCTGTCTTCATTCCCGTATAGAGATATTTTTTTCGGGTGGTTATCGGTTTAGGGTATACTCCCCAGATCAGGAAGAAGCCAATCACCATAATGATAGAGAACCAGGGATGGGAGAGTCCTGCCACTCCTCCGCTGTTTACAGAGAAAAGTCCCATAACAACCAGTGCCACGGTTCGCCAGAAAATATGCATAATCACTTGGAGCGGTGAATCGCCCTTTTGGTATCGGTTTTGTACCGCAAACGAAATAGACATGCCCATGCAGAACAGGAAAGCCGGGAAAATAGTATCGGAGAAGCCTAACATGTCTTCTGTCATTGCTGCGTGTCCAAGCCAATGGGGGATGTTTCTGAGTCCGGGAATATCATTCACAAAAAGCATAAGGAACATGGTGAGTGCACGGAATACATCGACCGCAGCGACTCGTTGAGGGGATGAGGTTTTCATAATGTGTTAAATTAATCAGGGGTTATGCTCACAAAGATAGCGTAAAAATGTTTAAAGTCTGCTGTCTTCCGGCTTATTCCGCTTATCTTTGCCTGAAAACCTAAAAAATTATGATGATATTAAGCCGTATTACGAGTGCTGACGATTCACGTCTGAACCGTTTGATTCCTTTGTACGAGGAGTCTTTTCCCGAAAGTGAGAGAAGAAAAATCGGGCAGTTGAAACGAATGATTGAGAACCATACCCCCATGTATTTCAATGCTATTGAATGTGATGGAGAGTTGAGTGGAATGTTTGTATACTGGGATATGGGTGACTTCTACTATTTGGAACACCTGGCTGTATTCCCGGAAATGCGGAATAAAAAGATAGGGCAGCAGGTGCTTGATTATGTGGCCGGACACCTGAAAGGACTGCGCCTGCTGGAAGTAGAGCCTACGGAAGATGAAATGACTACCCGGCGCGTGAACTATTATCAGCGTAACGGATACAAGGTGCTCGATAAAACCTATGTACAGCCTTCTTATCATGCTATGGAGAACGCCTGTCCACTTTGGATTATGGGAAATGAAGATTCTCCCCGACTGTCTGAACAGGTGGAAAGAATTAAAGAGGAAGTGTATAGGCAGCAGATAGGATGAGGCCTTATAAATGTGTCAAAACTATCGCTGGCTCCACAGAAAAACAGAGATCGAGTAGGTCTCGGTCTTAATTTCTGTGTTAATCTGTGGAGGCAGCGGTGGGTGAAAAGGTCTTTTACTGCCTTTTCGTGTTTTTAAAAGATTGATTTTGCAATTCCCATTTCCAGTCCTCTTAGCTCGGCAAGTCCGCGCAGGCGTCCAATGCAGGAGTATCCCGGATTGGTTTTCTTCTTTAAATCGTCTACCATTTGGTGTCCATGATCCGGACGCATGGGGATAGATACTTTTCTTCTCTGTTGTAATTCAAGGAAAGCTTTCATGACCCGGTACATATCTACGTCTCCTTCCAGGTGGTTGGCTTCGTAGAAATTTCCTTCGGAATCTCGCTGAGTGCTTCGGAAGTGGACAAAATTGATACGATCGCCGAATTGTTTCATCATACCTTCCAGGTCGTTGGCACTGCTTACTCCAAGTGATCCGGTACAGAGACAGAGCCCGTTCGATTCATTAGGCACAGCATCGATCAGTGTCTGAAAATCGGCCGCACAACTCATGATACGCGGTAAACCCAGAATGGGGCAGGGTGGGTCGTCCGGATGAATCACCAGCTTTACACCGGCCTCGTCTGCTACCGCAGTCACTTCTTTCAGGAAGTAGATTAAGTGGGCACGTAGCTTATCCGCGTCGATACCTTTGTAACGATTCAGTTCCTGTTGAAACTGCTCCAGCGTGAAACTCTCTTCCGAACCGGGAAGTCCGGCAATCATATTACGGACAAGGAGTTGTTTCTCCGTTGCGTCCATCTGTTCGAAACGAATTTTTGCTTTGGCTTTTTCTTCATCGGTATAGTCGTTCTCTGCACCCGGCCGTTTCAGTAAGAAAAGATCGAAAGCGATAAAAGCGGCACGTTCAAAACGAAGTGCTTTGGAGCCATCGGGTAGGGTATAGGCAAGATCGGTGCGAGTCCAGTCGAGTACGGGCATAAAATTGTAGGTAACGATATGAATGCCACATTTACCGAGGTTACGTAAGCTCTCTTTGTAGTTTTCGATGTATTTTCTGTAATCGCCTGTCTGGGTTTTGATGTGTTCGTGTACCGGGACACTTTCTACTACCGACCATCGCAGACCGACGGATTCGATCAGTTCCTTTCGTTTCATAATTTCTTCTACAGTCCATACTTCGCCATTAGGGATGTGGTGGAGAGCGTTGACAATTCCCGTAGCTCCGGCTTGTTTAATGTCCCAAAGGCTGACAGGATCATCCGGTCCATACCAGCGCCAGGTTTGTTCGGAAAGAAAGAGTTTATTCTTTGATGAAGTGATATAAGGTTGATTCATAAGTCATTTTTTACTTTTGAAAGTAGGTTTAATCATTCTGTTTGTTTTACCTCTGGGGAGGGAAGATGTATGGGAGAGGCCTCTTTACATTGCAAAAGCATTGAATCCGCCGTCCACTATGGCCACAGTGCCCGTTACGAAGCTTGCTGCGTCGCTGATCAGGTATTGTATTGTGCCGCATAACTCTTCAGCGCGTCCCATACGTCCGAATGGGGTTTGGCGGATGACATCCTGTCCCCGTTGAGTATATGTTCCGTCCGGATTGGTTAGTAAAGTGCGGTTCTGCTCTGTCAGGAAGAAACCGGGGGCAATGGCATTTATACGGATTCCTTCACCAAACTTTTTGGCAATTTCTGTGGCCATAAATGCGGTAAAGTTGGAAATGCCTGCTTTGGAAGCCGAATAACCGGCCACACGTGTCAAAGGCCGGAAAGCTGCCATTGAGGAGAAATTGACAATAGCTCCGCTTTTCTGCTCTGTCATCGGTTTTAGAAATACTTGTGTCGGCAATACGGTACCGGTCAGATTAAGATCCACTACCTTCTGAAATTCATCTATTTTCAGATCGAAGATGTCACTTGCCGGTGCAATCGTAGCTCCCGGCATATTGCCGCCTGCCGCATTGAGCAATGCGTCTACCCGCCCATAAGCTTTCAATATATCTGCCAGGTTCTGTTCAAGGATGTTCCGGTCGAGTACATTGGTTGCCAGGAACAGAGCTTCGCCCCCTTTGGCGCATATTGTTTTTACTATCTCGTTGCCCACTTCGGCTTTACGTCCGAGGATAACGACTTTGGCACCTTCTTCTGCCAGATGGACTGCAATTGTTTTTCCCAATACTCCTGTTCCACCGGTAATGACCACTACCTTATCTTTTACACTAAATAAGTTTGCCATACTATTATATTTTAAGTTTAAACTTCTTCTTCTATAGCTCCGTTATCGCACACGCAGCATGCAAATATAGTTATAAAGTTGATGGAACGGTTCAAAAAAGGAAGGAAATTAATTTTTGGTCAACTCCTTTTATCGGGGATTGGCTATTGTTTGTTGCAGTATTAACAAACTTTCCGGTCCCATATTGAATAAGAGGTCGATGATACTCAGGTTGGGCAGGAATCCGTGGCGGGTTTCGAAAACCTGATAGTAAGGTTGGGGAATAAATTCCGGATCGGCTTGGCGGAAATTCTTTTTGGGATGGATGGCTTCCCGGAAGTCTATTTCGTTCGGGGCGAAGTCCGCTTTATATTCGGTGGTTCGTTCCGTATCAGGTTGTATATCTATCAGCTTGCATACAAGCCGGCACAATTCTTCATTGAAATCTGTGAGGAATTCATATTTCTTTTCATAGAAAGGGCGAAAATCGTCTTTATAATATTCAAAAAAAGGGGTGCTGTTATAGGCCGATTCCATTGCATTCCAGTGCAGATGCCTCCAGTTGCCATGGTCGGAAATCCGGATATCCTTCATCGGACATTTCGGGTTTTCCGGTTTTACGGTAGGAACAGAAAGTGCCAGTTCTCCCTCCGGACCTGCAATAGTACAGCGGTTCCGGTAGGTCTGTTTCATGTAATGATCGTGCTGCTCGATGAATATTTTATCGTAATTCAACAGTTTACTATAATATTCTACGGGTGCCAGATAGGCAGAAGAGAGATAAGCGACTTTCATGGGTAGTTGATACTTTGTGATTACTTGGTTGCTGATATATAATTTGTGGTTTGTGGGACTGACTACTTCACCGGTTGGAAGAATCGGTTCCAGCGGTATCCGTTGAAGATTCCCGTATGGTCTTTCTTTGAGAACCAGATTCGCGAAGCTTTCCCAATGACATGATCTTGCGGCACAAAGCCGAACAAGCGGGAATCGGAGAGATTTACCGAGTTATTGGAAGCCATCCAGTAATAATCTTTGGTAAAATAGCAATGCTGTGAAGGGTGACCTTCAATGTAGAGCGTATCGTTCCGGATTTCCGCTTGTTTGCCTTCATGCAACACCAGCGTATTCCGCAACAGGGTCCTGTTCCACGGATAAACTCTGACGGCCTTTCCCTTGCCAGGGATGATGAGCGGTTTAGTTTCTTCCTGCCGGCTTTGGCTCAGAGGTTGTATCCAGCTTTTTCCGTTCATCGCCTGTTCAAGCAGATAATATTCGTAACGGCTGAAGCTTCGTACATTCTTGCCTTCATGCTGCCCCATCAGTTCATTGGAGCCGATGGAAAGAATGGAAAGTAGTGAGTCTAACTGCTGTTCCTTGGTCTGTGGATAAGTGTAGAGTTGTTTCCGGTCCGGTCCGAGTTGTGTGTTGCGGTCTACTACATTGAATAGTGAATCGATAAGCAAAGTATCTCCCGGTACACCGATACACCGGCTGATATAGATTTCTCTCCGGTCGATGACCGGTTCTTTGATAGCCGCGGGATTATTGAATACGACGATGTCGTCTTTATCAATGCGCCTTGGATTCCAGCGGTGGTAGGAGAACAGTGACATATAAGGTGCCCGAAGTCCGTAGCTCCACTTATTGACCAGAATACGTTCGCCTTGGAAAAGGGAGTTCTCCATGCCCGATGAAGGTATCAGGCATGAGGTAAAAGCAAAGCCGCGGAGCAATAATACGATAACTATTGCTCCGGCAAATGCTATAATCCATTTAAATCCCTTTCTCATTACTACTTAGTCTACCCACTTAAAGATGCGGTTCCAGCGGATTTTACCGTCAAACCAGCCACGGTCTTTATCCAATGACAGCCATACGACGATCGGTTTACCTACTACGTGGTCTTCGGGTACGAATCCCCAATAACGGGAATCAGCCGAATTATGCCGGTTATCACCCATCATCCAGTAATAATCCAACTGGAAAGTATACTGGTCTGTCTTCACACCGTTAATGTAGATTCCGTCTTCTTTCTGTTCCAGTTTATTGCCTTCGTAGGCAGTGATGCAACGTTCGTAGATAGGCAGATTATCCGGAGTCAGCGTGATAGTGGCTCCCTTTGCCGGAATCCAGATAGGGCCGTAATTGCTGCGGTTCCAGTGAGTATATAAATTCAGAGGATACATGTCTCCGGCATAATCTTCCGGCTCTATCACGATTTTGCTGATCAACTTTTTGTTGGCGGACAGAGTATCATACATTTTTTTTGTGAGCGGAAGGTGATATACAGGATTCAGCCTGCCTTGGGCGTTTCGTCCATCCATTCCTAACTCAACCAACCCTTCTTCATAACCTGCTCCTTCGGGAGTTAATCCCTGGTCGGCTTTACTGATCCCCAGTTCGCGGAACATCTCTTCTGTGATATACGGACCCGTAGTTTGCACAAAGTAGTTGAATTGCAGGTTCTCAGGGTTTTCTATTGCCTTCCCGTCAATCATCACCTGACCGTTGATAATTTGGAGTGTATCGCCCGGCAGCCCTACACAACGTTTTACGTAATTCTCCCGGCGGTCCACCGGACGGGTGACAACTTTGCCATACCGTTGGGGATTGGACATTATTTCTTTTCGTCCGGCATTGTAATATAAATCGTATACTGTTTTCTGTTGTTCCCGGGTCAGACTGTCCATATTGATCGGATTCGGATAAATCTGCTTCCCGATGTTGTATGCCAGTGTATAAAAGTCGGCATCCGGAAAGTTCAGCGCAACAGTGTCTCCTGCAGGGAAGTTAAACACTACAATATCGTTCAGTTTTACTTTACCGAACCCGGGCACACGTTTGTATTTCCACTGAGGCCACTCAATGTACGACTTGGTGTTCAGTATCGGCAGTGTATGCTGTGCCAATGGCATCGATAGCGGAGTATTCGGTACACGGGGACCATAGCTCATCTTGCTTACATACAGGAAGTCTCCCACCAGCAATGATTTTTCCAGTGAGGAGGATGGGATCTGATAATTCTGAAAGATATAGATGTTCACGAAATATACTGCCACCAAAGCGAAAACGATGGCATCTACCCAACTCATTACGCTTCGGACAGTCGGGTTCTTTGACTTCTTCCAGAATGACCAGGGGATTTTCTTGGTAATGTAAACATCGAAAATAAAAGGAACCACAATCAGTCCCCACCAGCTTTTCACCCAGATCAGAAAGATCAGATAAAGAAGAATGGCAATGGAACACTTTATCCATTGAGTACGTGTTGCTTTTCTCATGATGTTAGTCTTTTAAGAATGGGAATAAATCGCTCATACCCAGATAGCCTTCATGGGTTGCTGTGTATTCTGCGGCAAGTACCGCACCCAAAGCAAAACCTCCCCGGTTTTTGGCATCGTGGGTGATGGAGATACTGTCCGCCTCCGAATCGTAACGGATGGTGTGGATACCGAATACTTCGCCTTCACGGATGGAGTGAATCGGCAACTCGTTCGCTGAGTGTGCTTCCTCTTTTACCCAAACGTTTTTACGTTCCATGTTTTCAAGAATACCTTCTGCCAGCGTGATGGCCGTTCCGCTTGGTGCATCGAGCTTGTGCACGTGGTGGGTTTCACTCATGGTCACGTCATATGCTGGGAACTGGTTCATTATTTTAGCCAGATACTTATTGACTGCCGAGAAGATGGCTACGCCCAGGCTGAAATTGGATGACCAGAACAGGGTTTTTCCACCTTTGCTGCATAGTTCCTTTACTTCATCGCCGTGCTCTGCCATCCATCCGGTACTGCCCGAAACTAACTTTACACCTGCTTTGAAAGCTCTCATATAATTGCTGTAGGCTACCATGGGATTAGTGAACTCAATAGCCACATCTGCCGATTTAAACGCTTCGGATTCGAAATCATCCTGATTATTGATGTCGATAATGCTGACAATTTCGTGTCCGCGACTGAGGGCTACTTTTTCGATTTCCCTGCCCATTTTTCCGTAACCTATTAATGCTATTTTCATTGTTTTACTGACTTTATAGACTTTATATCCAAAATATTAGTCGCAAAGATAGGATTTTTATTACATTTGTCGAGCACATTAACGTCTTGTTAACAATGGAACACCTCCTACACTATGTGTGGAAACACAAAATCTTTCCTCTTCATGAACTGCAAACAACCACCGGGCTGCCTGTTGAAGTGATTGATACGGGACTGCCGAATCCTAATGCAGGCCCCGATTTTTTTAATGCCAAACTAAAGATTGACGGTACGCTTTGGGTAGGTAATGTCGAAATACATGCAGTCTCTTCCGATTGGTTCCGTCACGGGCATGATCATGATATAGCCTATGACTCAGTGATTTTACACATTGCCACGGAAATAGATTGTGAGATATACCGCACCAATGGTGAACCTGTCCCGCAACTCCGGTTGGCTTGTCCCCGCCGGGTGAAGGAACATTATGACGAGCTTTGCCGGGCAGACGTACATCCACCTTGCTATTCGATCTTGGAAACTCTTTCCAAACTAACGGTTCATTCCTGGCTGACAGCTTTACAGACCGAGCGTTTCGATCAGAAGAACCAGACCATATCCCGGCGGCTTCAGCGCTGCAACCAACATTGGGAGGACGCCTTTTTCATCACGCTGGCACGTAATTTTGGTTTCGGACTGAATGGAGATGCTTTTGAAGCCTGGGCGAATCTGCTTCCGTTCCGCTCCATCGATAAGCATCGTGACGACCTGACACAAGTGGAGGCTTTCTTCTTTGGACAGGCCGGTTTGCTGGAGGGAGAACCTGTTGACGATTATTTCAGTTGGATGCAGAAGGAATTCCGTTATCTGCAACATAAGTTTGAACTTCCGCCGGTGATGAATGCTTCTTTGTGGCGTTTTCTCCGTCTTCGTCCCGGCAATTTTCCACATGTGAGGCTGGCACAACTGGCTTCCCTATATTACAAAGAGCGTTCCCTGTTTTCACGTGTCATGGAAGCGCAAACCCTGAAAGAGTTAAAGTCGATCTTCTCCGGTCATACTTCTGCTTATTGGGAGGAGCACTTCATGTTTGGCAGGACCTCTCCCCGGAAGGAGAAAAGCATCGGTTCCGGTGCAAGGGAACTGATCATTATCAATACGGTCATACCTTTTCTGTATGCTTACGGTTTGCATAAGGCAGACGAAAGGTTGTGTGAACGCGCAGCTTCATTGCTTGAAGAGTTGAAAGCTGAAAACAACTACGTCACCCGCATGTGGAGCGAAGCCGGAATTCCTGTCCGGACAGCAGCGGACAGTCAGGCGTTGTTACAGTTACAGAAGGAATATTGCGACAAGAAGAAATGTCTTTATTGCCGCTTCGGATATGAATACCTGAAACATAAATAATTCTGTCCTTCCCGATTGGATATTAGGAAGATATATTATCTTTGCCCGCTGAAAATGCGGGGTGGGATTCCCCGTCTTAATAACCCATTCATTATGAAAGTGAAAAGATTTGTGCTTTGTCTGTTTATGCTTACCCTGATGGGAGGCATTTGCTTTATTTCCTGTGGAAATACTTCGAAAGCGAAGGCAGAGAGTGCCGCTACTGCGGAAACGGCTGATGAACCTTTCCAGACGTTTCTGAAGAAGTTCACCTCAAGTGCTTCTTTCCAGTATACCCGTGTGAAGTTTCCGTTAAAAACTCCCATCACTCTGATGACGGACGATGGAAATAGCGAGAAAACCTTCCCCTTTACACAAGAGAAATGGCCGTTGCTGGATGGCGAGACTCTAAAAGAGGAACGCATTACCCAGGAGGAAGGAGGAATCTATGTTTCTAAATTTACGGTGAACGAACCTACCCATAAAGAGTTTGAAGCTGGGTATGAGGAGTCGGAAGTTGACTTACGTGTGATATTCGACTTGATTGACGGTAAATGGTATGTAACCGATTGCTATACCGGGTGGTATGGATACGATCTGCCGATTGACGATCTGAATGAAACTGTGAAGCAGGTGAAAGAAGAGAATCAGACTTTTAAAGAATTGCATCCATAGAGAATCTGGTATCAGGGGGAGGATCACTCAGGGACTCCCTCTCTTTTAAAGAAAAGATAGGTTACTGCTCCAAGATATGCAAGTCGACTAACATCGCCGTGTACTGGTCAAGATTTTACGTACCGGAGTAAATGGTTTTACGTACCGAGGTAAATGGCTTTACATGCCGACGTAAAAGCCTTTACATGCCGGGGTAAATGCTTTTACATCGAAAAGAAAATACAGGTAAATATAATTTGCTGACTATCAGTGATAATGAAACGGATGCCAAACTACGCATTGTCCGGATGAACTTTCTGTCAGAATACCGAACGGACGGCAATGTTGTATTTGGTGAGCGTAGTGCTTTTATGGATAGCTTTCCAACTTTTCCGGTCGATCTGTGGAGCCAGATACTCCCAGAATGTTTTCATCTTGGTTACCAGTTGCGCTTCGCCACCTTGTATCTGCTCTTCATAATGAAGTAAAACGGCTGTGTGCAGTGCCTTAAGCTTTTCATGCCACTCTTCGGGAGAAAGCTTTCTGCCTTCTTTGTACTCCCAGCCTAATGCAGGGTTTGTCAGTAATCCGCGTCCGATCATCACTCCGGCAAGGCTTGGGAACCTGTCGGTAATGCGGTGGATGTCTGTTACGGTCAGGATATCTCCATTATAGACTACAGGATGTCTGCATGCTTCGTAGAAAGAGGTAAATCCCTCCATGTCTACCTCGCCTTTGTATTGCTGGATGCCCAACCGGGGATGGAGTGTGATTTCGGTCAGGGGAGCAGCGTTAAGCAACGGTATCAGTGACAGGCATTCATCCGGTTTTTCCCATCCCAGACGCATCTTTACCGAAAAGCGTATGTCGGGAAATTGTTCCGTTTGTTTTAGCAATGCCTCCACCTTGTCGGGATAAGGCAGCATGCCGGACCCGCATTGTCGTTTTGCCAACATCGGGAAAGGACAGCCGAGATTGATGTCTATCTCCCGATAGCCCTGTTCGATGAAGAGGGCGATCATACGCTCTGTTTTATCCGCTTCGGAGGCTATGAGTTGCGGGATAAGGCGGGCCACCCGGTTGTTTTCGGGTAGAATGTCCCGAACGTCTTTGTGGCGGAACTCTCCCCGGTCTACTCGTACAAAAGGAGTATGATAGACATCTATGCCGCCGAAAACGGCGGCATGGGCATTACGATAGGCTGCCTCAGTATATCCCTGAAGCGGAGCGAAGTGGATAGGTAATGTATTATTCATCTGTTTTTAAAACATAAACATGGCTACACCTACGATACGGTTGTTACCGATGGAATGCGTATCGATGATTTTGCCGTTTTTAAGATTCAGTGAACCGTAAGCAGCGGAAGTATAGGTATATTCCACTCCAAATTTCCAGTGATTGACGTTGTATGTCAGTTCGGCTCCGGCAGTTACTACCTGGTCTACATTGGTTCCTGTTCCGTACAGTTGACCGGATGCTAAAGCATCACTTGTCCCCAGATTCTTGACATATCCCAGGAAGATGCCCGGTTTCCATTTTTGTCCGTATACAACGTTCAGCCATGAACTGGATACCCGGATCGGTGTATATTTCTGTTCTCCGGTCTGCTTATCGATCGATTTGATTCCGAATCCACCGAGCATCGAAGTTTGTGTCAGATTAGAGCCCAATACGGTTTTGGCCCCTACAAACCAGTCTTTATTGCTGTATTTTACATGTCCTTCATAAGATAAAGTGGTGATGCGTTCGTTCACTTTATAAACTTTATCATCTATTTTAGACTCTGTACGGGGTTTCAGGGAGAGAAGTTCTATGCCTGCTCCGGCTATCCATCCGTTGGCTTTATAATCGAGTCCCAGATAGAATTCGGGGACACAGCTGTTCTTTATATAAGCCTGGCTCTTGCCGGCAATGCCTTGCGATAAATACTGCGATTGCCAGATTGCGGCTCCTGTCAGTTGGAATCCCTTATGTGTATAGCGATAGCGAATTTGAGGGGCACGGCTGAATGGCTGGAAAGGTGCACCCACCGAAAGATTCAGTATTTGTGGTGATACATCACCGAACAGCGGATGCCAGGTTTGGCCGAGTAAGAGAGCTGAACGTCCCCAATCCAGGTTCAGGTAGGCATGGCGTAAGCGGATGGTGGAGTAGGAAGTTCCTGAGCCGCGGAAGTCCACTTCTACTTTGGCAGAAGTCATGGCACGTCCCAATTTAGGGCCGGCTACGTCTATTCCCAGGCGGGTATATAAGGTATAAAAGCTACCGTTGGCAGTTGCGTTCAGGTCCTTGCCGTTTTCATCGAGTACTTCGTCTTTGGGATACATGTAAAACAATCCGTCTACTGTCTCTTCGTTAGCACGGCTGTTGTAATAAAGGTCTGTGCGAATCTGTCCGTAAAACTTATAACTAAAGTCTTTCTTTTGAGCAAAACTGCTTACTGCCATCATCAGGCAGGCAGATAAAATTAGATGCTTCTTCATTTTTTGTGTTATTTGTTAGATACAATGGGGATTTACCCGTTGAAGTTATTATCTTAAATCAATGTAAGATGGTTGTTTCACGCTGCAAAGGTAAGGAAATCATCTGACTGACCATGAAAAAGGATAGCCGAAAGTAAACGTTTTCGGAAAAGGTTGTAAAATAGCACCGGATGGAGAATGAAATACTGGAATAAAGTATATATTTTTGCAAGATAAAAATAGAATAGACCATGAAAGTAAAAAAGATCAGTATTGCTAATGTGGAGGTCGATGCACTTCCCGAATTACTGGATAAAGAAAAGATCGGTTTCCAGACTATTGATAATGTGAATTGGGAAGCTTATCCTTATCGTCCGAAAGTGGAGTTCCGTATAGCCCATAGCGATGATGCTGTTTTGTTGCACTTTAATGTGAAAGAGGCCAGTGTGAGGGCTAAGTACGGAGAGGACAACGGGTCTGTGTGGACGGACTCTTGCGTGGAGTTCTTTTCTGTGCCTGCCGGTGACGGTATTTATTATAACATCGAATGCAACTGTATCGGGACGATTCTTATAGGTGCCGGAGCAGAACGTAACGACCGGGAGCGTGCCTCTCAGGAAGTGATGGATCAGGTAAAGCGTTGGGCCAGCCTGGGACGCCAGCCGTTCAATGAACGCATTGAAGAGTGTAACTGGGAAGTGGCGCTGATCATTCCATATACAGCATTCTTTAAACACAATATTACTTCTCTGGACGGAAAAACGATTACTGCGAACTTCTACAAATGTGGAGACGAATTGCAGACCCCGCATTTCCTTTCATGGAATCCGATTAAAATAGAGAAACCGGATTTCCATCGTCCCGATTTCTTCGGTACCTTGGAGTTTGAATAGAATGAACCTGCCCGTGTAAAAGCATGGAAAATAATAAAAGAAAGGTGTAGCCATCCCAGGATGACTACACCTTTTCTTTATCGGCAGATGATTGTGCCTATTTTACGATTCCACGTTTTGACTCCTTGACGAATGCAACGATATTTTCTATCTCTTCGCTCATGGGAACCTGGTCTACAATTTTTTGTACTGCATCCTGCAGGCTGAAATTGCCCTGATAGATCAAACGGTAAGCATTGGCAATATGTCGCAAGACCCTTTCGCTCGTATTTTTATGTTGTTGTAATACTACAGCGTTTACTCCGTGATATTCTACCGGATTTCCGGCCATAATAACATAAGGAGGTACGTCTTTTGATATGCGGCAACCGCTCTGAATCAACGTCCATTGTCCTACATGGCAATATTGATGGAGTGTGACGTTTCCACTCAGGATCACGCAATCGTCCAAGGTACATTCTCCGGCAATTGTAGTACCGATACCGGCTACGCAATTGTCACCGATTTGTACGTCATGACAGACATGAACCTTGTCCATCAGGAAGTTGCCGTTGCCGATCTTTGTGGCGTTTCCGCCGAAAGTGGCCCGGCTGATGACTACATTCTCGCGGATATGATTGTTATCACCGATGATCAGTGAACTTTCTTCTCCTTTGTAATGGAAATCCTGTGGCTCCGCTCCGAGTACGGCGTGTTGATGCACTTTGTTACCTTTTCCCAGCTGCGTGCCATTCAGTATGCTGGCATAAGACATAATGATGCAGTCGTCCCCTATTTCGACATTATCTTCAATGTAAGCGAACGGTTGAATGGTGACATTCTTACCGATTTTTGCCCCGGGGGCTATCGATGCTAATGGACTAATCATAATTGTATTGTATTTAAAGTTAATCTTCTCTTCCGCCGCCTAATGCCTGATAAAGGCTTACTACAGCCTGCATCCGGTCGAAAGTATCGTTTACCTGAGATAAACGGGCACTGAGCAAAGATTGTTCGGCCGACAATACCTCCAGATAAGTAGACGTCCCTAATTTAAACAATTCTTTTGTATATTCAGATGCTTTCTCTGATGATTCCACTTGCATTTTGCGGGAAGCTGTTTTTTCGGAAGCACTCTGATACTGGTACAGTGCATTGCTTACTTCACTTCCTGCATTCAGTATACTCTGTTGGAAGGCCAGTTTAGCTTCTTCCTGTTGTGCCTTGGCTATCTTCAGACGGGCGATGTTTGCACCCCGGTAGAACAACGGCTGAGTAAGTGAACCAAGTACGGATGCCAGCAGTTTACCCGGGTTGACAATGGCGCTACCGGCACTGTTGGTCCATCCGGCTGACCCACTGATTGTGATCTGCGGATAGAAGGCGGCACGGGCTGAGTTTGCATTGTAATAAGTGCTGGCCAGAGCCATTTCGGCTGCTTTTACATCCGGACGGTTAGAAAGTAGCTGCAAAGGAACACCTACTGAAAACTCTTCCGGCAATTGCTGTTCTTCAAGGACTCCCCGTTGAATAGTCTGCGGCGCCTGTGCCAGCAGCATAGACATGGCATTTTCGGTTTCGCGGATACTCTGCTGAATGGCTGGGATAGAGGCCAATACTTGTGCATAGGCAGCTTTGCTTTGTTCCACTCCGGCAGAGGTCGTGTTGAACATGGCGGCATCCTTCATAGCTTGCATAGTTTCAACATTACGTTTCATGATGTCGGCGGTCTGTTCGGTGATGTCGAGCTGACGGTCGAGCATTAATAACGTGTAGTATGTATTGGCAATTCCCGAGATGATCTGGGTCTGTACAGCTTGGCGATATGCTTTCGTTTGTAACAATGCTACTTGTGCACCCCGTTTGGCATTCAGCAGTTTGCCGAACAAATCGATCTCCCAACTGGCAGTTGCAGGCAGTGAATAAGTTTTCGTTGCCGCATGTTTGTCGAAACTGCTGATGGTTCCTTGTGGTGACAATCCGAGTGAAGGAGCATAAGCCAAGCGGGCTGACATCAGCGATGCCTGTGCCTCTTTCACTTTCAGTGCGGCAGTCAGCAGGTCAGTATTGTGAGTCAGTCCCTGTTCGATTAACGCTTGTAACTGAGGATCTGTGAAGACCTCTCTCCAAGGCAGATTTCCGAAGTTGGCAGTATCGGATACCAAAGTATCGGCAACAGATACTGTATCCCGGTAAAGCCCGGAAGCTTCTATATCCTTAGGTCTGTCATATGATTTATAGATGTGGCAGCTGCTCAGGAGAGCAGTTGCACACAACATACCTATAATTTGTTTCTTCATATTCTTTTCTTTATTCCTATTTAGCGTATTGTTCAATTTCTGTTTCTGCATCTGTATTATCGATGTCTTCCCATTCGATAGGTTTCACCTTCTCCTGTAAATACTGGAAGAGAACGAACAAAGCAGGAACCACAAATATCTGGCATATCATACCGATAAACATACCGCCTACCGCAGCTGTACCCAAAGCACGGTTACCATTGGCACCTACTCCCATGGCAAGCATCAACGGAATCAAACCTACTACCATTGCTAAAGAGGTCATCAGAATAGGACGGAGACGTGCACCTGCTCCCAATACGGCAGCCCAGGTGATGCTCATACCCATCTTACGACGGTCGAGGGCAAATTCGACAATCAGGATCGCATTCTTTGCTAACAAACCTATCAACATAATCAATGCAATCTGCATATAAATGTTGTTGGTAGCTGCTCCCAAAATAGGGATGATATTATTGGCCAATCCCATCAGGTGGGCAAAGATGAAGCTGCCTGCCAGACCGAAAGGAATAGAAAGCAATACAGCCAATGGTAAAATATAACTTTCGTACTGGGCACTCAGCAACAAATAAACGAATACGAAGCAAAGAACGAAGATCATAGCTGTGGAGCTGCCACTAGAGCTTTGTTCTTCGCGGGTCATACCCGAGAATTCATAGCCATATCCTGTAGGTAAAGTCTGTTCGGCTACTTCCTGCATTGCCTGGATGGCTTGACCGGAACTATAGCCGTCAGCGGGAGAACCGTTGATGGTCATAGCGGTAAACATGTTGAATCGCTTGATATTATCCGGTCCGTAGATGCGCTTAATATTCATAAACTGAGTGATAGGCGCCATTTCGTTACCATTACGTATCTTGATTGACTTCAGCGACTCGAGGTTGGTGCGACTGTTCGGTTCCGCTTGAATCATTACGCGATACATTTTACCGAAGCGGTTGAAGTTTGAAGAATACAAACCACCGTAGTAGCCTTGCAAAGTGGTCAGAATATCGTTAGGTGATAGTCCGGCTTTCTTACAGGCAGCTGCGTCGATGTCTATCATGTATTGCGGGAAGTTCGGATTGAACGATGTTTGCGCTGATTGAATTTCGGGACGGGCCTGCAATTTAGAGATGAAATCCTGAGCCACCTCATAGAATTTGTCAAGGCTACCTCCCGTTTTATCCTGTAGGTTCATCTCAAAACCGTTGGACACACTATAACCCGGAATCATCGGTGGAGCGAACAACAGTACACGGGCGTCTTTAATCACTTCACGAGCTTTGAGGTATAACATGCCCGAAACAAAGTCTGAACGTTCTTTGATGGATCGCTCATCCCAGTTTTTCAGTTTACAAATAAATGAACCGTAGCTGGGTCCCTGTCCTGCTATGAAGCTATAGCCTACAATCATCGTACGGCTGTCGATTGCCGACTCTGAAGCTATCAGGCTGTCTACCTGTTGCATCACCGCTTCGGTACGTTCTTTAGAACTACCCGGGGGCATGTCGACAACAGCCATGATGGTACCTGTATCTTCATTCGGAACCAAACCGGTCGGGGTGATATTCATCAGGAAAATCATCAGGGCAAAGCCGGCTACTACCGCACTGATTGTAAGCCAAGGTTTCTGGATGAAGAATAGTACCCTTTTCTTATATTTTTTCAAAATCGTATCGTATGCCGCATTGAATGAAGCATGGAAACGTTTGGCAAGCGTCACTTTTTCTTTTTTGTTCGGATCGTGTGGTTTCAGTAGGATGGCACACAGTGCAGGACTCAATGTCAAAGCATTCAAGGCCGAAAGTGCAATAGCGATAGCCATTGTCAGACCGAACTGGCGATAGAATGTACCGGAAGTACCGGACATGAAACTTACCGGAATAAATACAGACATCATTACCAATGTGATAGAAACGATGGCACCTCCCAATTCATTCATGGCGTCGATGGAAGCCAGACGGGCTGATTTATAGCCTTGGTCAAGTTTTGCATGGACGCCTTCCACGACGACGATCGCATCATCGACCACAATCGCTATGGCAAGTACCATGGCACATAGTGTCAGAAGGTTGATACTGAACCCAATCAGATATAAGACAAAGAACGTACCGATCAATGCAACCGGGATGGCAATAGCAGGAATCAATGTAGAGCGTAGATCCTGCAGGAAAATGTATACCACAATGAATACAAGAATAAATGCCTCGATCAATGTCTTGACTACCTCATGAATAGAGGCGAACAAGAAGTCATTGGCATTCTGTGATACATTTACTTTGACGCCCGGTGGGAAGGTAGAAGCTGATTTATCCAGTAAGGCGAGGATGTCGTTGATAATAGCTGTCGCATTCGAACCGGCTGTCTGGAATACGATGATGGTTACTGCCGGATGCCCGTTCACTTTATTGGTAAATCCGTAAGTCAGACGTCCCAATTCTACACTGGCGATGTCTTTCAGTCGAAGTACCTGTCCGTCTTCAGTAGCACGGATTACAATATTCTCAAATTCTTCTTGACTTTGCAGGCGCCCCTTGTATCTCAGAGTATATTGAAAAGTCTGGTTACCCTCTTCACCGAATGCTCCCGGAGCAGCCTCAATGTTCTGTTCGGCCAACGCTGCGGAAACATCGGTAGGCATCAGGTGATATTGGGCCATGATATCCGGTTTCAGCCAGATACGCATTGAATAGTCTGCACCAAGCACCATGGCGTCACCTACACCCGGTACGCGCTGCACTTCCGGCACCAGATTGATCTTGGCATAATTTTCCAGAAATTCGTTATCGTATTTGTCGTCGGAACTATATAAAGAGAATACCAGCAACATACTGGTCTGCCGTTTTGAAGTGATGACGCCTACTTTGGTTACTTCGGCGGGCAGCAGACCTTGTGCTTTGGCTACACGGTTTTGAACGTTTACCGCGGCCATATCCGGATCGGTGCCTTGTTTAAAGTATACGTCAATACGGGCTTCACCGGTATTGGTTGCTGTGGAACTCATGTACATCATGTTTTCCACACCGTTGATTTGCTCCTCCAGCGGGGCGACTACACTGTTTAATACCGTTTGTGCATTAGCACCCTGATAAGTGGTCGAAACGCTTACCGTAGGTGGGGCAATATCCGGATATTGGGAAATAGGCAGCGAAATCAAGCCCAGAATACCCAAGATTACTATAACGATGGAGATCACCGTAGATAGTACCGGACGATTAATAAATCTATCTAGTTTCATATTTAACTTGCTATGCTGATTTTATTTTCCTTGTTTTTTCTCTTCAAGTGCTTGTTGGAAATTGGCTTTAGCCTGTTCCGGAGTAACTGGTTTGATTGCCTGTCCGTCTTTCAGGGTGCTGGCATTATCCAAGACCACTTTTTCACCAGCTTTCAAGCCGGAAGTCACTACGTAATCGTGTCCGTTATCCACATTGAAAACATTTATTTCAGTCATCTTTACAGTATTGTCCGGCTGCAATACGAAAGCAAATTTCTTGTCTTGTATTTCCGTTGTAGCTTTTTGCGGAATAACAATTGCATTTTCCAGATGATAGGGTACGATCAGGTTGGCCATACCACCGCTTCTCAGCAAATGTTCTTTGTTAGGGAAAGTGGCCCGAATACTTACTGCTCCGGTATTTTGGTTGATGACACCACTAATGGTGGACATTTTACCTTTATCGGCGTAGGTGGTTCCGTCCGATAGCTCAAGCCCTACCTCCGGATAAGACTCTACAGCTGAAATCTGAGAACCGTCTTTACGTACCAGTGCCAATAGATCTTTTTCAGTCAGTGAAGAGTAGACATACATTTCGTTAATGTCCGAAACGATGGTCAGCGGAGTTTGGATAGAAGGGCTGACAAGGCTTCCCAGACGATAAGGAATTGTGTTGACAATACCATCTGAAGGGCTTTTTACATTGGTGAAGGTTAAATTTTGTTCTGCACTTATCAGTTGTGCCTGTGCGGAAGCCAGTTGTGCTTTGGCAGATGCCAGAGAGTTTTCTGCCATCGCCAGGTCGTAATCACTGATGATATTCTTTTTATTCAATTCACGTTTGTTGTTCACTGTGATTTCTTGTGTGTTCACTCCGGCTTTTGCAGTAGCTACAGCTGCTTTGGCCGAACGGACAGCGGCTTCATATTGTACCGGGTCGATGATGAACAATATCTGTCCTTTGCGTACCATAGAACCTTCGTCTACGCAAACTTTTGTGATGAATCCCGATACTTGCGGACGGATTTCTACGTCTTGTTTACCTTTGATAGTGGCCGGATAGGAACTCTTCAGATTTACTGTAGTGGGTTGCAGCACCTGCACTGCGCATTCCGGGGTTCCCCCGCTCAGGTCAAATCCCTTTTTGCCGCAACTCGACAGGAGGGCTAAACAAAATGCAAATAAAACAATTTTACTTTTCATACCTTCTTTATATTCAATTTATAATGATGTCCATTTTGTGGTAATGTGATTTATCGTGCTAACCCTTCAATGATAAGGGAGAGAAAACCGAATGTACTTAATCAGTTTTCTGCGCAAAAGTACTCTTTTTTCCATCTTGATGTTCTTTGAATAGCTGTTTTTTAACTATGTTTTTCTCTAATTAATATAGGTGTTGCGTAAAAAGCTGTCAAAAGGTATCTGTCATTCTCGTTGGAAAGACTGCATAAGTGGAGCGGGAGAAGGTATATATAAAAACAGTGATCCGGAACACTCCGGATCACTGTTTGATTGTTGCTTTGAGGAGCTTCTTTTTAATTCCTTACATGTTGACTTTATGACGTACAGGTGTCAGGATGAAACTGAATTCATAATCCTGATAAGGTACGCGGTACTTTTCAAGCGGAAGTGTTCCCCAACTGTTGACACATCCTAATCCCATCTGCACCTTGTCAATGCACAGATTGGTGAAAGGAGCTTTCGGCACTTCAGGAGAGTGACGTTGGTCTTTCTGTGCTCCGTCATCCAAAGATTCGATGCTGTAGTTCAGGGCAGAAGCAGAGAAAGGAGTATCGCCTACGAACTGCAAGCCGTTTCCGCTGACGTTCAATACTCTCCACCAACGTAAATCGGTCTTGGTTCCGGTTTCCTGCGGTCGGATATATGGATAGAATTGTTCGGCAACTGTCTGGCGATATTTGCCAAGCATGGTAGAGTGATTACGGTCGGCGTAATTTTCTATCGGACCGCGGCCATAATATTCTACTTCATTAAAGTTCTCGGGCATTTGCATTTGCATGCCAAAGCGGAACATATCAGAAACTTTCTCTTCTTTGCCGGCTTCCATCTTTTGAGTTACTTTGATGGCGCCTTCATTGTTGATGACGTAAGTCAGGAACAATTTACCCTTTACGGCTTTCATGTCATATTCTGCCTGAATAACCGCCTGCTCGTTTTCAATATTCTGTTTCAGAGAAGTTAACTTCAGTCCCGGATTTTTCCATACGGCATACCGGTGCTGCAATCCTGCTCCATAGTCGTTGTCGGTAGGAGCACGCCAGAAGTTGGGAGTCAGTTGGGCTCCCTGATTCAATAACTGTATGCCGTCTGCTTCGTAGCGAGAAAGATAGCCATTGTGTTTATTGAATTCAATAATGAAGTTTTCACCTTCTACAATCAGGTAGTTATGATCGTTATCTTTGATAACCGGTACATGAACGGCAATGTTAGATGCCTTCCGGTTCTTTAATTCCGGAGTTTGGGCTTTGTACGGACGGATGGTCAACTGGTCATATGCCACTGTACTTCCTGCCGGCATCAATGTTTCGGCGGATTTCAGTTTGTAAGCTACGTTGAGTAGCAGTTCTTTGCATGGGCAGATATTTTCCGTATTCAGATTCAGTTTAAGGGTAGCTGTTTGTTGTGGAGCCACGTTCAGGTCCTGAATCACTCCGGCTTGCATTACTTCGCCGTCTGCCAGTAATTGCCACTCCATATAGTATGCAGACAAGTCGCGGAAGAAGTTTTCATTATATACTTTTATTTCTCCTTTGGCAAGGTCTGCGGGAGTGGTCCAGATGGACTGATAGAAATATCCTACTTCATGGGCATGCGGATTCGGACGGCGGTCGGGACTGATCAAACCGTTATTATTAAAGTTATTGTCCGAAGCGTCATATTTATTGAAATCGCCGCCGTATCCGTAAATATCTACACCGTCTTTATTCTTCCAGTGGTTGGCTTGGTCAACAAAGTCCCAGATGAATCCGCCCTGGTATTTCGGATATTTACGTATCAGATCCCAATATTCTTTGAAACCACCCTGTGAGTTACCCATGGCGTGGGCATATTCGCACTGAATCAGGGGTTTGTCTATGTTGCCTTCACAATATTTCTTGCAGGCATCATAATCGTAATACATCGGGCAGAAAATGTCTGTGAACTGATTGGTGCCTGCCTGTTCGTATTGTACGGCACGCGTTTTGTCTTCATTCTTGATCCATGTGTAGCATTGTTCGAAGTTCGGACCGTATCCGGCTTCGTTCCCTAAAGACCAGAAGATGATGGAAGGATGGTTATACCCTCTTTGTACGTTGCGTTGGTTACGTTCCAGATGTGCTTTTTTATAAGATGGATTTTTGGCAAGTGTCTCTTTGCCATATCCCATTCCGTGTGATTCTACATTGGCTTCCGCCACTACGTAAATGCCGTATTGGTCGCAAAGGTCGTACCACAGATTGTCGTCCGGATAGTGACAGGTACGCACGGCATTGATGTTCAGCTGTTTCATTCGTAAGATGTCTTGCAGCATGCGCTCACGTGAAACAACATATCCGCCGTCCGGATCTATTTCATGACGGTCGGCGCCTTTGAAAAGCACCGGCTGACCGTTTACCAGGATTTGTCCGCCTTTCAGTTCTATTTTGCGGAAACCTATTTTGACCGGGATCACTTCCAAGGTGGTATTGTTACCACTTTTCAATGTTGCAGTCAATGTGTATAAATTGGGTGTTTCTGCGGTCCATTTTGCGGGATTGTCTACGTTCATGCCAACAGACTTTTTACCGTTTCCGCTAACTTGGGCTGTGGCTACGTTTTTCCCTGTCGGATCTGCCAGATTCAGTTCTACCGTTCCGCTTCCGTTCAGGTTGAGTGCTATATCCAGTGTACCGTTTGTATAATTGGCGTCCAAATCAGGCGTTACACGGATGTCCTGAATATATTTCTTATTGCGGCTGTATAGGTAGCAGTCACGTCCTACTCCGGAATAGCGGAAAAAGTCCTGATCCTCCAGATATGTTCCATCACACCAGCGGAATACTTGGAAGGCGATCAGGTTTTTACCGGGTTTCAGATAATTGGTCAGGTTAAATTCGGCTTCCAGTTTACTGTCTTCGCTATAGCCTACATATTTACCGTTGACCCATAAATACATATTTGAGGTTACCGAGCCGAAGTGAGCGAATATCTCTTTTCCTGACCATTCGGCAGGGATGATGATCTCTTTCCGGTATGAACCTACATGATTGTTTTCTATGGGTACAAAAGGCGGGTTGTTTTTGTATTGGTTTCTCCAGGCATAACCTACATTCACATAAATAGGATCACCATAACCGTTCATTTCCCATACACCGGGAACTTTCATTTGTCCCCATCCTTTGTCGTTATAGTCAGTCCGGTAGAAGTCGGTCGGACGTGCATCGGCATCTTTCACCCAGTTGAAGTTCCAGATTCCGTTCAGGGTTAAAAAGTTACTTGAGTTTTCTTTGTCAGCTTTCGCTGCTTCTTCACTTGAAGAGTAAGCAAAGTAATTGGTGTGCATCGGTGCACGGTTTACCGCATTAATTTCGGGGTTTTTCCATTCGTCATGTTGAGCCATGGTTGCGAGGCTACATATCGCCAGGCAGCAAGTCAGCAGTTGTCTTTTCATGGGGTTAATCTTATTAGGTTTGTAAATTGTTGGTCAAAGATACGTTTTTTGTCTTGTCAAGCAGACTCTTTTTGAATAAATTAGTGTAAAGTATAGCATTAATTAATGGATAAGGTTTATTTTTGCAGCATGTTAAAAGACAGTATACATAGAAAAAAACGATTCATCCGTAGTCTGTTGGGCGTCGCTATTTTGATGGCTACTCTTTATTCTTGTGCCAGTATGGGGCGTCCGGATGGAGGACCTTTTGATGAAACGCCACCCCGCTTCATCGGCAGTGCGCCGGCAGCAGGAGCTGTAAATAATAAAAAGTCAAAGATTGTTCTTGATTTCGATGAGTTCATTAAGCTCGAGAAGGCTAATGAAAAGGTAGTGGTTTCGCCCCCCCAATTGCAACAACCCGAAATAAAACCCGGAGGAAAGCGGATCACCGTAAATCTTCTCGACTCTTTAAAACCCAATACAACTTATACTATCGATTTCTCCGATGCCATTGTTGATAACAATGAAGGTAACCCGCTTGGTAACTTTGCGTTTACGTTCTCTACGGGAGCTTCCATTGATACGATGGAGGTGTCGGGCACATTACTTGAGGCTTCCGATCTGGAGCCTATAAAAGGTATGTTAGTGGGGCTTCATTCCAACCTGAATGACTCGGCTTTTACCAAATTACCTTTTGATCGTGTGGCTCGCACCGATAGTCGTGGGCATTTTACGATTCGTGGAGTTGCACCGGGTAAATATCGTATTTTCGGTTTGATGGATGCCGATCAGAACTTTTTCTATAATCAGAAAGCCGAAGCTGTAGCTTTCAATGATTCATTGATTATTCCCCGCTTTGAAGAGAGAATACGTCAGGATACCACATGGGTCGACTCACTGACTATCGATACTATTGTTGAACAGAAGTATACTTATTACCTGCCCGATAATATTGTGCTCCGTTCGTTCAAAACACCTTCTGTTTCACAATATCTGGTTAAGAGTGAACGCCTTACTCCCCAAAAGTTTTCTTTGTATTTTTCGGCTCCGGCGGACTCTTTACCTGTACTGAAAGGACTGAACTTCGATGAAAAGGACGCTTTTATTGTAGAAAAAACATTCCGTAACGATACTATCCATTATTGGATACGCGACTCGTTGCTCTATAAGCAGGATACGCTTACGTTGAGTTTGAACTATTTGTACACAGATACGTTAAATCAGTTGGTCCCACGTACAGATACGCTGAGGTTGGCTGCGAAGAAAGTGAAGAAAGAAGAACCTAAAAAGAAAAAGAAGAAAGACGATGAGCCCGAACCTACCAAGTTTTTGTCGGTAAATACTCACGCGCCTTCATCTATGGACGTATTCGATTATATTACCCTGACTTTCGAAGAACCGGTCGCGCGCTTTGACAGTGCCGCTATCCATCTTCGACAGAAGGTAGATACGATATGGACGGATGTTTCTTTTGAGTTCGAACATGATTCACTGGATGTGCGCCGCTATAATCTCTATTATGACTGGGAACCCGGGGGAGAGTATGAGTTTGCCGTTGACTCTACAGCTTTTCATGGTATTTATGGTTTGTTTACCAATAAAATAAAACAAGCTTTCAAGGTTCGCCAGATCGAAGAATATGGTAACGTGTTCCTCAATATAACCGGAGCAGATTCTATTGCTTTTGTCGAACTGTTGGATAATCAGGATAAAGTGCTTCGACGGCGTCCGGTGGTTGACGGGAGGGCGGAGTTCTATTATCTGAATCCCGGCAAATATGGAGCCCGGTTGATTAATGACACCAACGGTAACGGAGTATGGGATCCCGGTGACTACGAAAAGGGTATACAGCCGGAGATGGTATACTACTATCCGCATATCATTGAATTTAAAGCGAACTGGGATGCCACTCAGGACTGGAATGTGACGGCTGTGTCTCTGGATAAGCAAAAGCCGGACGAACTTAAAAAACAGAAACCAGATGAAGACAAGAAGAAAAAGACCCGAGATAGTCAAAATGCTAACCGTAACCGCCGTAACAATTAGGCGGAAAGAGTTGGTATGTCTTATTATTGCTCTGCTTTTTGCTTTCCCATTGTCGGGTAACGCACAATGTGAAGCGAAAAACGATGCGTTTAAATCCGGTGAGCACGTCATGTACGAACTCTATTTCAACTGGAAATTCATCTGGAAGAAAGTAGGCTTGGCCAGTCTGACTACCAATTCCACAACGTATCATTCCGAACCTGCCTATCGGGTCAATCTGCTGGCCATCAGCAGTAAGGAAGCCGATTTCTTTTTTAAGATGCGGGATACCTTAACGAGTGTCATGACGGAGAAACTCGAGCCACGTTATTTCAGGAAAGGTGCCGAAGAAGGAAAACGTTATACCGTTGATGAGGCCCGTTTTTCTTTCCGTAACGGGATGTGCTACGTCAACCAGAAACGGGTGCGTAAGGATGGGAGTGTCACAGAGACAGAGCAAAGCGATACCCGGTGTATTTATGATATGTTGAGTATTCTGGCGCAGGCCCGTTCGTTCGATCCGAAAGATTACACCGTCGGCCAACGTATTCAGTTTCCGATGGCGACAGGGCGTAAGGTAGAAGAGCAGACCCTCATTTACAGGGGTATCAAGAAGATTACTGCCGAAAACGATACGACCTATCGCTGTCTGATATTCTCACTGGTAGAGTACAATAAAAAGGGAAAGGAGAAAGAGGTTATAACGTTTTATGTAACAGACGACCGGAATCATCTTCCGGTACGGTTGGATATGCACCTTAACTTTGGTTCGGCCAAAGCATTCCTGCGGAGTGTCAGCGGTTACCGTCATCCCCAGACCTCTATCATTACAAAGTAAACGGAACTTCGTCTTTTTTTCGGAATACGCTTGACTCAAAGGTGGCTATCAGCCTGCCTTCCTGATCGGTTACATCTATCTGATAGTAACCCGTGCTGCGTCCTGTATAGCGTTCTCGTGCTTCGGCATAAAGCGTGTCGCCCGGTCCGCTGGCCCGTAAGAAGGTGATGTTGGAAGAAAGGGAGAAGGCCAGTGTGCCGTGTGAATTGGCTGCCGCTGCCAGTGCCAGGTCAGCCAAAGTAAAGATGGCACCTCCCTGTGTCCGTTGTCCTGCATTCAGATGTTCGGGCTTGATTTCCAGTTTTGCTTTACTGTATCCTTCCCTTATTTCAATCAACTCTACACCTGCGTTGGTGGCAAAAAGGTCATTTTTAAAGAATTCTTGTGCTGTCATTTTAATATCTGTTCCGATTTATTACAAAAGGACGCGGAGTATACAGAAAAAGTTATCAGTCCTGTTCCCTCCGCGTCCTTTGTGGTGCTTTTAAATAATTTTCTGAGATTTTATTTATTCAGTTTCCACTCAAATCCGTCCTTAGTATCTTTAATTTCGAATCCCAGTGCAGTCAGTTCGTTGCGGATCAGGTCACTCGTAGCCCAGTCTTTGTTAGCTTTTGCTTTCACCCGCTGTTCCAGCAGCATATCGACCACTTTCCCATAAGCGGCTTCACGTCCGTCCGACGAGCCGATTTCTTCTTTCAGGCCCAGGATATCGAAGCAGAATGTATGGAATACTTCTTTCAGTTCTTTCAGGTCATCGGCAGAGATGGTATTGTTTCCGGCAATGATATTATTGATCATCTTGGCTCCGTCAAAGAGATGTGAAATCACAATCGGAGTGTTCAAGTCATCATTCATCGCTTCAAAGCATTTCGTGCGCAAGCTTTTTACGTCGACGTTCGAAGTAGCTGCAGGAGTGATTTTCTCCAAACCATCCACTGCTTCCATCAGTCGGCTCAGTCCTTTTTCTGCTGCCTGTAATGCTTCGTTGCTGAAATCCACCGGACTGCGGTAGTGTGCCTGCAAGATAAAGAATCGTATGGTCATCGGGCTGTAAGCCTGAGTCAGCAATTTGTGTGAGCCGCTGAAGAATTCATCCAGCGTGATGAAGTTTCCGAGACTCTTGCCCATCTTGGTGCCGTTGATGGTGATCATGTTGTTGTGCATCCAGTAGTGAACCATATCGTCACCCTGTGAAGCTACCGACTGTGCGATTTCGCATTCGTGGTGCGGGAAGATAAGGTCCATGCCTCCTCCGTGAATGTCGAAGTGTTCGCCCAGATACTTACGTCCCATGGCTGTACACTCGGCATGCCAGCCGGGGAAACCGTCACCCCATGGCGAAGGCCAGCGCATGATGTGTTCCGGTTGTGCCCGTTTCCAAAGGGCAAAGTCGGCAGGATTATGTTTTTCTTCCTGTCCGTCCAGTTCGCGGGTTGTATTCAGTACATCGTCCAGATTGCGTCCCGAGAGTTTACCATAGTGGTAGTCTTTATTGTATTTGGCTACATCGAAGTATACCGAACCCTGGCTTTCGTATGCATAGCCGGCATCCAGAATCTTTTTTACCAATTCGATCTGCTCGATGATATGTCCCGAGGCATGTGGTTCAATGCTGGGGGGAAGTACGTTCAGTGCCTCCATGGCTTTATGGTACCGGTTCAGGTAGTATTGCACTACTTCCATGGGTTCCAGTTGTTCCAGACGGGCTTTCTTGGCAATTTTATCTTCCCCTTCGTCTGCGTCATGTTCCAGGTGGCCTACGTCGGTAATGTTACGCACGTATCGCACTTTATAGCCCAACCGGGTGAGATAACGGAAGAGTACGTCGAACGTGATGGCCGGACGGGCATGTCCCAGATGTGCATCGCCATATACCGTCGGTCCGCAGACATACATGCCCACATGTGGAGCGTGCAAAGGCACAAACAGCTCTTTTTTTCTATCTAAAGTGTTGTAAATCGTCAGTTGATGTTCCATAACGTTTGAGATTTATTCTGTTTTAAACCACAAAGTTAGAATAAATAATTTGAATTGGGACGTGTTCTGCCGGATTATTCTCTGTAAGTATATGTGTCTGATGTAAGATCGGACCATTCATACGAAAAATGCATTCCGATCTTCCATCTTCCACCTTTTTCTGTTTATTTGTCTAATTATCAACGAAATGAATGGGTGGAAGATAGCGTTTTCAAGCCGTTTATCTTCCACCTTTATCTTCCATCTTCCACCCACTGTTTTTGATGGATAAGGTATTGATCTGTAATTGTATATAGCGTGTTATCTATCTGTTTATGCCGTTTAAAGCATTTCCTTTTCCTTAGTATCTTTAGTGAAAATGGTCCGGACTTTATCTCGTCCCGCATGCCCGGGCCCATAAGCCCGCATACCTGTGCCCATGAGCCCGCATACCCGGGCCCACCGGCCCGGGTATACGGGCTGAGATAAGTTTAGTATGATGAATGATAATATACTTATATATAACGCGTTAATATCATGGAGAAATCAACTTGCTTTCTTATTAATTTCTGTGTTTAAGCTGTTGTCTCCCCCTTCTCGGGTGCTTTTGTAAAGAACTTGTTTACGACCGCAGCTACACCGTCCTCCTCGTTGCTAAGGGTAATGTAGTCGGCGGCTTTCTTTACCGGTTCCTGTGCATTGCCCATGGCTACACCCAATCCGGCAAATTGAATCATTGAAAGATCGTTGTAGCCGTCGCCTACAGCCACCATCTCTTCCCGGTTCATGTTCAGCTTGTTAAGTAAGACAGATAAAGATTGTGCCTTGTCTATTCCCTGTGGCACCAGTTCGAGGAAGAAGGGCTCCGAGCGGTAAACATTCAGTTGACCTTGCAGTTCTACCGAAAGTTCGGCTTCAATGGGAATCAGACGATGTGGCTCACCCACAATCAAGCACTTAGGAAGCGGCAGACGGATATCTTTCAGAAAATCCTTGGAAGGATATATCTGCATTTTATTGAGGAAAGCCTCTTTCCGGACATACACGTCATCGGGATATTCAGTGATGATATATTGCCGGTCGTAAGTCAGGATAGGGAGTTGGTTGCGTGTGGCGCATTTGTATAGCCGAGGTATCACTTCGTCCGGCAATACATTGGCATAAACGATCTCTCCGGTACTCCAGTCAATAATTTCTCCGCCGTTATAGGAGAGGATAAATCCGCCGAACTCCTTCATGTGCAGTTCGTCGGCCAAGGGTGCAATACCAAAGGTGGGACGTCCCGATGCAAGTATCAGTTTCACACCCTGTTGTTGTACACGTATCAGTGCTTCTCGGTTGCGTGGAGTTATCTCTTTTTTAGCGTTGGTCAGTGTTCCGTCCAAGTCGAGTACGAGGAGTTTGTATTTCATCAGTCGCTTTTGTTTGGGTTTTGAGGGTGCAAAGGTAGTGGTTTTTCTGAGATGAATATTGAATTAACTTAGATTTACTGAGAGCTTATAACCATTTCTGGGTATAGTTACGAGTTCTATGGTAGGGTCAATAGACAGGTATTTGCGTAGTTTTGATATTAAATTATTTATTCCTTGTTCATTTCCATTTGCTTTCCCCCATAGTTCTTCTTCTATTTGCCGACGTTCAACAAGTTGTTCTTTATAAGCAACCAAAAGTTTAAGTAGTTTGTATTCTGCTTCGCTCAGTTGTTTAATAACTTTCAATTCTTTAGTGCATAGCAATTGGGTGTCTGCGTCTAATAAAAGAGAACCTATCTTTATTTGATATGGATGTGAAATTGCATATCTCTTGATATATGCAATTAATTCATCAATTTCAAAAGGTTTTTTCAGATAAGCTACTGCACCTGCACTTAGTGCTTGGACTATCAATTGGCTATTTGTGTGTGAAGATATAAATAATATAGGAGTATTAGGGGCTATTGCCTTCAATTCCGGTACAGCCTCAATGCCATTTTTATTTCCGATTTCTACGTCGAGTACGATCATGTCTGGATGTGTTTCAACGATACAAGCCTTTGCTCCGTTTAGTGAAGTTTGATAAAGGACTTCATAACCTTCTTCCTGCAGAATCATGGTATATATATGTCCAAGTGCGATATCGTCATCAATAAAAAAAATTTTGAGTTTTTCTTCCATCTTTTTATCTTATTTTGAAATATAAAAAGTAAACGTACTTCCTTCATTTTCTCGACTTCTTAACCGTATTTTTCCACCGTGTGCCTGAATTATATATTTAACGTATGACAATCCTATGCCATATCCTTTCTGGATTTGCGATGTTTCTCGGGGAACCTGATAGTACTGACTAAATATCTTCTTTTGGTATTTAGGAGCGATTCCCCAGCCATTGTCTTTTACTTCTATTTGTATGCCTTGACTAATTTCAACTATTTTTATTTGTATTTTCACTCCATCATTAGAGTACTTCAGAGCATTTTCTATTAGGTTCTTTATGGCATTCTCTATGTAGAGTTGATCAGCTAAACACTCTATGTTTGATGACTCGTTCACTATTTCAATACTATGTGGTTTTGAACTTAAGTCTATACAGATATTTCCGATGGCTGTTTTAATTACTTCTTCTATGTTTATTTTTGTCTTTTGTAAAATGATGTGCTGTGTTGTACCTCTGGCACAGATTAATATGGACTCAATTTGTGTTGTTAAGTGTTTGGCTCGTTTGATAACTTCGTTCATTAGTTGTTTCTTTTTGTGGTCTGATTCATTTTTTGTGAGCCAACAAGTTAGAGTTATAAGTGCATTTAATGGTGATTTTAGATCGTGGACTATTCCATTTACACTTGCTTCGCGATTTTTTAATATTTCGTTCTTTTTACGAATGACGGTTAGCTGAAAAATAAGGCATCCTAATACTATAGCGACAATCAATATGGATGCTATTAGAGAATAGAGCATTTGAGATAAGATCGTGTCATTGGGAAGTCCTGATTCTATTTGTATGTAGAGGAGTCCTTTGGTGCCAATTGGCTTTTGGTTTGTAATGATTTGAAAATGGGATTGTAGATGAGCGTTTCCAACAGAATCTATTATTTGTTTTTCTTTATTACGTAGAGTAATATAGTGATTAATGTTTAGGTCGTAGAGTTCATCTTGAAAAAGACTATCAATGATTGATAGAATCGGAGGTTTTTGAATCGCTAGTAATCTATCTTGCTTAATTTGTGTAAGGAGTTCAGAGACGTTTCGTGCTACTCCATTTTGTTCTAAATGCACTAAATCAATGGTGTCTCCTTTATATCCGGCTCGTTCTTCTTCGGACATATATTCAACAGATTTTATAAAGATTGTAGAGTGCTTTGATTGTTCTATATGCATGGAACGAAGGCCTACTTCCTTTTCGATGGCGTTAAGAAATGCTTTATTTATTTTTTCCGTATATTGATTCTCATATTTCTGATACATACTGTTTATCCAGAAAACTTGAAGAAGGATTAAGGCTATAGAAGCTAAGATGGTAAGCAGTAGTTCTTTTTTCATGATTTTTTTTGTTTGAAGTGTGACAAAGATATAAATAGATATTTAATTGATGAAAGAAATGGTTTCTAATAATTTATATAATTAAAAAATATAGTTTTGAGTATATAGGTATTAGGTGTTTGTTATAAAGAATTAAAGGATATTGCACTATGTTTGCAACATACCAAAATTATAATAAGATGGAAAAAATATTAGAAAAATTGTCACCAGAAGAATTAGATTCTATAAAAGGTGGAACTTGGGTTTTGACTGATACGGGATGGGTTTGGATTGAAGGAACAATTTAAAATAGTAGTGCCGAGATCCAGAAATTTGTGAGTGATGAAATTCCAATACTATAATCTTATAATAAAATAATATGAGAACATCATCTTATAATATATTAGTGAATGTAGATAGTAAGCTAAACTTATTCGCTATTTTAAACGGATATACTCAAGCTTTTGACATAGTAAATGAAGATGTTTATTGGGCTCTGAAAACTGGACAAAAACTGGAAGACTTGCCTGATGTTATTCTAAGTAAATTGAAGAAAAGAGGATATGTGACACCATTAACAAAAAGTGAAGAAATAAAATTGGTTCAAGGTCTGTCCGATAGAGCTCGTGAGAATCATTTATTTCAAAAATATAATTTTCATTTTATAGTTTCATATGCATGTAATTTGAGGTGTATATATTGTTATGAAGATAATATATTAAATGGGTGTAATTCTTTATCTAAGAGGACGATGACTTTGGAACAGGTTGATAAAGCCTTTGAAATAATTACTGAAAAGGATAAGGTAAATCAAAGTTCTAAAACAATAGCATTGTACGGAGGGGAGCCCCTTTTAAGAGAAAACTATGATGTCATATCATATATAGTGGAAAAAGGAAAGCGGATTGATCATACTTTTAGGGTTACTTCTAATGGATATGATATAGATGCTTATGCTTTTATGTTACAAAAAAATAGTAATTTATTTTCGTTTCAGATAACTGTTGATGGAGTTGAAGAAATTCAAAATCAGAGAAAACCTCATTTTAAGAATAGCGATTCTTTTATGAAAATAACTAATAATATTGATTTTTTATTAAAGTGCGGTATTCCTGTTAATGTGCGGATAAATTCTGATTTGTATACAATCAATAAGATTCATGACTTACTCAGTTTTTTTGAAGATAAAGGGTGGTATAAATATAAAAATTTCAGAGCTTATTGTGCCCTTTTACGTCAGGAGGTTGATGTTAAACAACAAATTCAACATTCTCAAATGGGGCAGTTGGATTTATTGAAATACTATAATGATAAAATAAAGAACAAAGAGATAACTGAACGAAAGATCTTTTGTCAAGACTGTGGGACTTTGGCTCTGTTGAAAAATTTATTATTGAATAGAAAACATTCATATAAGGGGAGTTTCTGTGGAGCTCAGACAAATAATATTATTTTTGATCCTTTTGGAGATTTATATTCTTGTTGGGATGTAGTTGGTTTGCCAGAACATAGGGTTGGAAGATATATACCTGATTTTTGTATTGATGATACTAAATCGATTAAATGGTTTGGCCATAGAGTTAGCGATACAAAATGTATACAATGTAAATTTGTACTTTTTTGTGGTGGTGGGTGTTTGGTCAGATCTTTAAGAAAATCTGGTGAAATAAGTTTTGGAAATTGTAATGAGTATCCACAAAGTTTCAAATATTTGATGAAAACAGTTTGTAAGGAGATTCTAGAGAATAATTATGATGTTTTATGAAGGTGGATATTTCTACTATTGTTATGTTGCTGACGGAAGAGGATCTATTAGAAAAATGTGCTATTTCTAATTTCGAGTTTTGTATAGAGAATGTATTGAGGTATATAGAGAATAGAGATTTATTTAATCCTGACTTTTTTTTATTTCAATTGGAAAAGCAAACTGTGAAATTATTAAATTGTATTGAATCGGATTTGATAGATCAATCTAGTGCTATTCGCCTTCGGGGATTATTGCAAGAAGATTTTTCAGAAGCATCTGTTATTTTATTATTAGATATTCTTGAAGATATGAACTATAAAAATAGGAAGAGACCAATAATTGTGAAGAAAATAAGATGAAGCACATAGAAATTGCACATGAAATTATTGATTATTTGCATTTAGTTTTTCCGAATGATTCCATAGCCATAGCAGGTTCTGTTGCAGATGGAACTTTCAAAAAGAATAGTGATATTGACTTACTATTATTGTCAGAAAGACTGAAATGTTCATATGCGGTGAGCTTTTTATATAAAGGAAAGAGTATCAGTATATTTGTGTTTTCTAAGGCTTGTATTCGACGGAATATGGATAAATATTTATATAGTTATCATAATATGCCTCTAAGATATGTCTATTCTTCGCAGTGTGTATATGATAGTGGAAATATGTTGAATGCTATATGTTGTGAAATAGATGATGCTTGTTTGAAAAGGCAATTGTTCAAGAGTATATTATCCAGAGAAATAAAAGATCATATTTTACATCTATTGAACAGAAACAATTTAGATATTATTCATAGAAAGGAGGTGTTGTATTTGGTTGTAAATAAGATAGTTACTCTCTTTGTCCTGAAAGAGTATTCTAACAAGGTTACATCTAAGATAGAAGGACGAGATCCTTTTACTTTGATTAAAAAAAAGGATGCATATTTATATAATTTGTTGAAAGTGTGTCTACCTTATCATGGTAATTCATTGTTTTTGATGCGCTATTATTTTGAAAATTATATATTAATTAATTATTGAAATCATGAAAAAAGATAAAATGTTTTCATTAAATACTCAAATAGTTGAGTTTAATGATGAGATGGGTCTTGAAGAAAGACTTGAGTTATTGAGTATGCAAGATCTGCAAAACATGAGAGGCGGAGGAGATTGTACTTTAATGGACTCTTGCAAGTGTGCTTTACAAGGTATGACAATTTGTCCAACGGAAAGTTGTGATCCTTATTTTGTTGGTTGTGGCATTGATGAACATCAAGGATGCAATTCGGATTCTTTTTGTTTAGGAGATGACTTTGATCATTGTATGGCAATGACATAATCGGGTATCTATATTATTAAAGTGTATAAAAGATAATTTCTATATTCCTCTTGTGCATCTTTGCTGACAGGCATTTATTATTTATATATGTATGTCCCCTCAGCTTGAATATATGTTGCTAAATATAGGTAGTTAACCTTGGATCATTGCATTGGAACCTATAAATGTTATGGTTCAAGGTTGATTTTTATTTAATATTTGTTATATGAGAAGTCTGTTTTTAATATTCTTTTTTTGCTATGTAACTGGGAAAGCCCAGGACAGAGCGTGTGTCGTGAGTGAAAAGGATAGTATTCCTCTTTCAAATGTATATATCTGTTTGAAAGATAGGAGAGTCATAGCTATCAGTGATGAAAAGGGTGTGTTCTCATTAGAGAAATATGATTCGTTGTCATTGAATGATACTTTATATTTTTCTCATATTAATTATTTGCACAAGAAATTGTCTTATGGTGATTTAATTAAAAATAGATGTACCGTTTTTTTGATAGAGAATAATCGGGTTTTGGAAGAAGTATCTATTTTTAGCAATAGGCATTTAAATCGCTTTTTGCATTATGAAATATTGTCTCCATTGAAAAGAGGAGTCTATTCGTTTGCTTCGGTCTTGGTAGATGGGCAGATTTATATTGTAGGAGGGAGTACGTCGTGCGGTCCCTTTCAGAGTAATATACGTTCTACTCTATTTTGGGAAAAATATAGTAACATGATGTATAGATATGATATCAAGCAAGATAAGTGGGAGACGATCAGGCATAAGTTTAGAGAAAGGGCATATCATACGGCGGGTTATTATGATGGAAAAATTTTTATTTTAGGGGGAAAGAGATTGTCTGAAACCAGAATTGTTGATTATCTGGATAATGCAATAGAAATATATGATATTAAGCGTGATACCGTTTGGACAGATTATACTAATCCGCATCAAGCGACTCTATTGGGATCCGTTGTGTATAAAGATAATATGATTGTTTTAGGCGGTGTTAAAAAGGTTTTGCAAAATAATGAAGGAGTCTATTCGGATGAAATGCATTTATGGAATTTAAAATCCGGCTACTGGTATGAGTTGGGAAAAATGCCGATTAGGCAAGCTCCTGATGCAATTCTGGTTGATCATTGTATTTATTTAATCGGAAATAGTAACGGTGGCGGCTGGAGTATTGAATGTTATAACTTATTGACAGGCGCATGGACCAATGCCGGACATTTGTTATATCGGCTTGGCTGGCCCAGTTTAGCTTATCATAATGATATAATTTATATTTTTGAACAAGGTGTTGTGCAGACGTTCAATATAAAAAGCAGGCAAGTTCGTTCGTATATGATAGATCTGAAATTGAAATCTCCAGCTTTGTATTACTTTGATGGGAAATTATATATTTTGGGAGGATTTTATATGGGAGATCCCTCGCGCAATGTATATAGTATTGATCTGAAAGAATTTGATAAAACAGAAATCGATTATTATTATAACAATAAAAGGTAAGCATTCGGTGAATCCTGTCTATTGTATAGAAACTGAACTTTATTGTTTTTTCTTATTCTACCATTATTATCATATTTTTAAAATCTAAAAGTATCTCTTTGCAATTTTTGAAACAGTCAACTCCTAAATAGCCATTGTATTTGCGATTAGCATTCTTCATGATAGAAAACTTATGCATATTTGTTTTGTGTTTATCAATAATTAAAGGGAAATCAGATATTGAATAGCTTTTATTAACTATAAATCCACTTATTCCACCAGCCTTGACAGAATCTTCTTTAAGTTTTAGCTCTCCCAATTTATCTTTATTTTGTTGATAGAAATCATAATTAATATATCCTTCCATAGTCATACCTGTATCACAGAATAAAAGTAAACGAAGATTATTATAGAAAGCTTCTACTCCAACACTACCCATGAAATTAATCATATTAGAAGGTCGTTTTTGGATATTTAAATCTTGTGAAAGAGATGGGAATATTATTTTCTGTTCTTTAGGGTATATTATTGTTTGACCTATAGCTTCCATGAAAGGATTACCTAATACAGCTTCCATAATATATACCAACGAATCTGTTTTGGGAAAAATATTGTCAAGTATATTAACTTTTACATTAGTGTAGGTAATATTACCTATTCTGAGTGTATCTACAACTCCCACTTTTGAATAGACAATGTCACCTGATATACCTGTTATGGACATGGAGTCTGCTACAACCTTTATGTGGTGCTTTTTTGCAAATGAGGTCGAAACCATATGAATTGCTGCTCCGGTATCAAATATAAAAGGTTCTTTTGTTCCATTTATTTCTACTGGAATGTACCAATAGTGTTTTGCACCTTTTATGTCTGTAATCATGTCTATAATAACTTCAGAGTTAGGAGATTGTCTTATGACTTCGCTCTTAGGCGTATTGCTTAGATTTTTGTACCCTTTGTAGTAATTATATATCATTGTCTGCATTTCTGCGTCTTTATCGTAGTCGTTCACTTTTTTTAGAGTTTCAGCAGCCTCTTTATATTTTCCTATTTTAGATAATTGTTCCGCCTTTATTATTGTATAAGCTATAACCGCAGATGAACCCAAATCTGCTGAATAGTTATTTAATAAAGAATCAAGTAGGCTTATAGCCTCATGTGGTTGATTAAATGCGCAATTTATACCAGCTTCAGCCATTAATCCTATCATTGGATATGCTAAACTATCCTTTATAGTAGGATAGACCCTTTTTAGTTCCAAATAATCGTACGTGTTGATCAAATCTGCAACTTTTTGATCAGTATATTGAGCATATGATGAAAAACATAGACTCAGAATTACTAAAATCAAGCTTGTTCTTTTCATAATATTATGGTGTTGTTTACAAATATGGTAAGTCTTATAGATGATAGCAAATATTCTTTTCCAAAATTTGTTAATCTTGTTTGGGGTGCTTGAAGTATTTTAAATTAATATGGTAGAATATTTATTTGGATTTTCTTTTGATTAAGAAGGACCGAAATGAATATATGTTATAATACCCGGAAAATAAGAAAATAGAATGCTTCCATATAAAAAACACGTTATAATGAAGAAAAATTTAAGCAAACAATAAATAAATTAGAAAAAACTAAAGATGAAATCTTAGTACTAAAGCAACATTATAAGAATATATTCAATAATAACTTTGATTATTTAATCGAATTAAAAGCCAAGTACTCTGAAAGTCTCATTGATCTTGGAGAATCTTCTTTAGCTAATCCCCTGCATTGTACTTTCACTTTGAAGAATATTGGTGAAAATTTTAGGAAAACCATCACAGTATATTGTAATGTTCCTGATTCTCCTCTATGGCTGAAAATAACTGGAGATGCTCAATGATTTAGAGAGGATAAAAAATAAAATGATTGGTATAAGGCTGTTTCAAATGATTTCTTAGATGATAATCCTCTAAAAAAGAAGAAAATAAGTTCTTCCTAAACAAAAAAAACATATATTTGTCGGATAAGTAACTATAAAAATACAAAAACATGAAAACTCAGGCATTACGAAGCAATCTATGCTTTATTTTACTGGCGACAGCCTTTCTGTTAGGTATGGCGGGCTGTGATAAGGAGGAATCCGATCCGTTGAGAATCGGGGATGATTCATTTAATAATATTGAAAATGGTGTCTGGACTGCTTATTATCCGAATACAAATCAGACGTGCATCACCATTTATGGTGGGGAAAGACCTTATACGGTAAGTAGTAATTCTGATATCCTCAAAGTGAATATGGATAAATTCCCGAATGCTTTCAACTACGAAATTCTGGGCGTTGGCGATGCGGAAGTGACAATTACCGATGCGAAAGGAGAATCTGCAGGTCTCAAAGTGAAAATAGATTATCGGTCTGATAAAATGAAGATTGTTAAGCTGGATGCCTATGTAAAAGGCGACGGGATGACGGTGGCTGCACAAAAGGAATTGAAAGAAAAAGCTTTGGCTTCCATTCCTGTAAAAGTAGGGGGTGGTTATCGATTTATATATACAAAGGATCAAGGAGGAACTGCGTATGTCTATCCGGATAAATACGGCGAGAAATATAAAGAGGGGACTTTTACCCGTAGTTCTTTTGAGGTGGGGAATAGTTCATATCGAAAATATGAAATAAAGTTGGATGGCGTTGAAAGGACGTATATTGTTCAGAGGTATTATCCATTACAGACAAGGAGCGAGGCTATGGTGCCTTATGGCTTTTACGAGAATCTCCTGGATCAGTTTACAGATGAATACCCGGAAGTGGAGAGTGTATATACAGTGCAGGTGATCAGTGCAGTATCTCAATAGGGTAGGAATACCATGGGACTTAATTTGAAATCGGATGAAAAGTCATGTATGTAAGTTTACCGTTGTTTTATTTCTTCTCAGTTATACGGCCTGCCTGTCGGCACAGATAAACGGGAAGATACTGGATGCAAAGACCGGGCAACCTCTGTCCGGAGCGAATATTTATTCGGATAAGGGGGTGAGCATTACCATGTCTGATGAAAAAGGTGAGTTCATCATTAAAGACGGAGAACTTCTGCAGGGGATTGATACAATCTGTATTTCTTTTGTGGGCTATCTGACCAAACGCTTTCCTGTAAGGGATTTATTGAAAAAGAAAAACTCTATCTCATTGGAAGAGGCGCCGATAGAATTGGAGGAAGTGACTGCTTATGGAGTCAGGAAGTTCTATTTGCGTGTGCCGTATACGCAAATATCTTCAATGCCGGTACCTTTATATTCGTTTGCAATGGTCCCATGCGGAAATAAATTATACGTTACGGGTGGAGACCGGTCGCAGGTGAAACCTCCTACTGACTATGATTTGACAGGTTCCGGTGGACTTCCCACAGGATTTATTTATGAAAAGTATAGTAATAGAATATATATTTATGATATTACATCGAATACTTGGACTGTTTCAGGCCAAAAGTTGAGGGAGCGTGCTTATCATTCGGCCCTTTACAATGATGGGAAAATCTATATTATGGGTGGGAAACGTTTTTCAACTAATCGGAAGATTGAGTATCTTGATGAGACGGTAGAGATATATAATATACATCAGGATACATTATTAACAGACCCAGTGAATCCGCATCAAGCCGCTTCTGCTGCTGCGTTTATTTATGATAATGAATTAATAGTCTTTGGAGGATCTACCTATCAGGCAGAAAACGGATGGCAAAAATATTCAGATAAGATACACATGCTTGATTTGAAAAAAGGCATTTGGTATAAGGTAGGAAAGATGCCTTTAGGAATGGAAACAAATGGAATTCTTATGGGTCATACTGTTTTCTTGTTTGGTGGATATCGACAAAGGCCCTTATCGGCAATACTCACTTATGATCTGACTACCGGTATTTGGAAGAATAGAGGAAATTTGTGGTTTTCAATAAGTAAGGCGGCTATGACTCGTGGTGGGGATAAGGTTTATATTCTGGAGAACGGTGTGATACAGGTTTATAATCTTTGTAGCAATGAGGTAAAAGCTTATCAGATTGATTTGAATTTAAGGGCAAGCGGGCTGTATTGTACGGAGAACAAGTTGATTATTGTAGGAGGATGCACTGAGGATATGGATGGCAAGCTGGGAGATGCAGGTATTTACGAGGTGCAATTGTCTGATTTTGAACGTACGGAGTTACATCTGATAAACCGGGAAAAATAGAGGGGGAAGTTTACAAAAGTCCCGCCCACTCCTGGTTGGTTAGTGTGGGGAGCTGATCTGTTTCTGTGATGAAAGTTTCCGCCAGTTTTCGTTTTTCCTCTTGTAGCTGTATGATTTTCTCTTCTATGCTTCCTTGCGTGATGAAACGGTAAGCAATTACTTGTTTGTCTTGTCCGATACGGTGCGCGCGGGCAATGGCCTGTGCTTCGGCTGCCGGGTTCCACCAGGGATCGATGATGAACACATAGTCTGCTTGTGTCAGGTTGAGGCCCACTCCTCCGGCTTTTAGTGAGATAAGGAAAGCTTGTATTCTGGGGTCACGGCTAAAGCGTGCAATCTCTTCCGGGCGATTGGTAGAAGAGCCTGTTAGAAGAGCATAATCCCATTGACGTTTACGAAACTCATCGGCCACCAATTCCAGATGTTTAACGAAAGAAGAAAAGATCAGGACCTTATGGCCTTCGCTCCGGAGTGTTTCGAAGGTCTCTATAATCAGGTTTAGTTTACCGGATTCACCGATGAAACCGGGTAAAATCATCTGCGGATGGCAGGCGAGTTGCCTTAAACGGAGAATCCCGTTGAGTACTATGAGCGGTTGCTGACCCTTCTCTACGGTCTGTTCCAGCAGAATGTTCCGGAGACTGTTCTTTTCATGTTGGTAGAGCTCGTTCTGTTTCTTTGCCATGTCGCAATAAATCACTTCTTCGGTTAATGACGGTAGTTCCGGAGCTACTTCCTGCTTGCTTCTGCGTAGTATAAATGGGGAAATGAGTTGTCGTAAACGAAACTTCATCCGTTCGTCACCTTGACGGATGGCGTTGACGAACTGTTTGCTGAACGCTGTCTCGTTTCCTAAAAGTTCAGGCTGTAGAAAATGAAACTGTGCCCAAAGATCCTTCAGGGAATTCTCAATAGGAGTTCCTGTCAGAATTAGCCTGTGTTTACTTTGTAATTGTATCGCTGAACGGAATGTAAGTGATTCGCTGTTTTTTATGTTTTGACTTTCATCGAGAACTATGTACTCAAACTTATATTGGGATAAAGTCGCAATATTATTGCGCATCGTGCCATAAGTGGTAAAGACCAGATGATATTGGTCGAAGTGCTTTGACAAACGATTGATTTCATTGGTGGAGTTTCCGTTATATTCCGTTATTGACAGGCTGGTAAAACGGGATGCTTCCCGTTTCCAGTTATGCAAAAGCGAGGTAGGCACAACAATAAGGGTGGCATGCAGACGTGGTGTCTGGCTTTTCTTTTGATTTAGTACAGCACATTGCAAGTCGTTTTGTCCGCTTCGGGAGGCGTTGAGGGCTTCGGTTTTTACCGGAAAAAGTGATAACTGCCCCTTTTCATCGAAGAAAGCTTCCTTTTGCACAGGAGAGTCTTGGGTGTTTTCTTTCTCTTCCAGGCTGTTTGTTTCCTGATTTGTTGAGGCGGCTGTTCCCGGTTTGTAGATGTATTGTAAAAGTGTAAGAGTTTGCAAGGTCTTTCCAAGGCCCATATCATCGGCCAGACATCCTCCGAATTTTTCGAGGTATAGGTTTGCCATCCATGAGAAACCTTTCTGCTGATAGGAGCGAAGATTGGCCTTGAGCCCTGCAGGTACAGGGATTGGTTTCTCCAATCGGACGCCGGTTGCTATACCTGGACCTTTTTCCAGGATCGATTTTATTACACCCACAAAAGGACGCTTCAGTCGGATGTTCTTACCTGATTCTTTACCTATCTCAAGCAGATTGGCGTATTTGGTGAACCATTCTTCGGGGAGGAGGATAATGCGTCCGTCAGAGAGGGGATATTCCCTGTTGTTGTCCAGTATATTTTTGCGGAATCGGCTAAAGGGAATTTTCTGATTGTCTATGACGACATTGATATGTAATTCGAACCAGTCGGGGCCATCTTCGTAATCCTGTTCTATCCGGATATCCGGAAGATAGTATGGCTTCTTGTGCGTATCACTTGATAAGATAAACTTTTCCAGTAGCATTTCCCGGTGACGGCTGACCCACTCGGTAATGTTTTTTTCGGGAGCGATAGGCGATAGTTTGAAATGGGAATCACTGACACATTGTAATCCGGCTTTTTGAAGCAGACGGATTGCCTGCTTCTCGGCAGTTGAGTTACGTTGGAAATAGTGGATGACAGTTTGTCCATTCTCTTGCTCCCGGAAGATGATTTTCTTGATTCCATCGGAACCATGAGGTGAAAAAGTCCGGTCTCCATAACGAAAATCAAGCCGTAACAAAGTATCATTATAGATTGTATCTTCAAGGTAGAGATAAGCATCACACGGACGTCTTTCTCTGATCACTTTGACTCCTTGAATATTGATTTCATGGTAATATGCAAGGGGAATCATGATATTGTCTATGTATTTTTCAGTCAATGAAGCGTCCACGCTGATACGTTCTTTCTTGGTGAAAGGCAGTAAGCGTGAGGCTTCAATATGGGGGACAGTGAATAAATCCATACCCAGCAATAAGGTGGCAGGATTGGAGGTGAGGACAGTGACAGGTTTTTGTTCCATCAGTGAAACCGGCAGGTCGTCATAGTAGCATTGCAGTTGATAGCTGAAATGTTCCTCGGTTACTTTAAAAGAGAAATGGGCTTCTAAATCGTGGGGATGGACACGGTATGCATGGTGTTCATAGAGTTGCTTGCTTCCACTTGGTTTCTGATAAAACGGAAGTTGCCTGGTGCGTATCAGTTCTAACATCTCCAACAGTTTCTTCTCTATGAAAGGACGGATTTGTTCTTTAAGTTTGTTATTGTCCTCGGCCAGTTTGCGGAGGAATTTAGGGACTGTTTTTTCACGGGAATAGACTCCCATCAGATATTTTTCAGTATAATGAGAAGCAATGTCAATGGCTTTTTGTTCTGCTTCATTCATTTTTTTGATCGCATCGGGAGAGGCATGGAAAGCTTGTTCGATCACTTCCAACGTGTTGTCAGGGGTTCGGCTGACAGTGTAGGGGATGAGTAATATCCCCAGAACAGGGTGCTCTACGAGTACAATGACAACTTGGTTGGTGGAAAGTGCTTTTTTCATTCTGTCCGGTTTGGAAGGTCAAAGATACGGGATTTTATGTAATTTTGCGGTATGATGGAGGAAAACAAACGAGTCTTATTGGGAATGAGCGGTGGTACGGATAGCTCTGTGGCTGCCATGCTATTACTTGAAGCCGGTTATGAAGTAACGGGAGTTACCTTTCGTTTCTATGAGTTTAATGATTCTACGGAATACTTGGAAGATGCCCGTGCATTAGCAACTCGCTTAGGTATCGAACATATCACTTATGATGCGCGCGAGATTTTCCGGAAGAAAATTGTTGATTACTTTATCGATGAATATATGGCCGGACATACTCCGGTCCCCTGTACTCTTTGCAACAACTGGTTAAAATGGCCTTTGTTGGCCAAGATTGCCGATGAAATGGGTATTTTCTATTTAGCTACCGGTCATTATGTGAGAAAGAAATGGATGGACGGAAGCTATTATATTACGCTTGCCGCAGATCCGGATAAAGACCAGTCATTTTTTCTGTGGGGATTAAAACAGGATATTTTGCAACGTATGTTGCTTCCGATGGGTGAGATGACTAAACCTGAAGCACGTGCTTATGCTGCCGGAAGAGGTTTTGAGAAAGTTTCAAAAAAGAAAGATAGCATCGGGGTTTGTTTCTGTCCACTTGATTACCGTAGTTTTCTGAAAAAGCATCTTTGCGATGCGGGAGGTGACAGGAGCAATAAAATAATCCGGGAAGTGGGCAAAGGCAGATTCCTCGATGAAAGCGGCAATTTTATTGCCTGGCATGAGGGATATCCTTTTTATACTATAGGGCAACGCAGGGGGTTAGGCATCCAACTGAACCGTGCTGTTTTTGTAAAGGAGATCCATCCTGAAACCAATGAAGTGATATTGGCTCCTTTAAAGTCCCTTGAAAAGTCAGAGATGTGGTTGAAAGACTGGAATATAATCAACGAATCCCGCCTGCTGGGCTATGATGATATTATTGTGAGAATACGTTATAGGAAACAGGAAAACCATTGTTCTGTCACAATCACTCCGGAGGGATTATTACATATACAACTACACGAACCTTTGTCCGCCATTGCAGAAGGACAAGCAGCCGCTTTTTATAAGGATGGTTTGCTGTTGGGAGGAGGGATTATAACGATGAATGATGAACGATGAATAGTATGCGGATAGCACACAGCCCATTCATCGTTCATCGTTTATCGATTATCGTTCATTGTTTATTCAAAGCAATCATTTCTTCAATGTAGTCTCTTGTATTGCTGAGTCTCGGTACTTTATGCTGACCACCTAATTTCCCTTTTTGAGCTAACCAGTCATGGAAAAGTCCTTTGCGTGCGACAATCACTTCCAATGGTTGGAGAGCGATATCTTTCCATCGTTTTGCTTCGTAGTCGGAGTTTACTTCTTTCAGTGTAGTATCCAGTACCGCCGCAAATCTTTCGATGGAATCGGGCATTTTGGCAAACTCAATAAGCCATTGATGACGGCATTTGGCATTTTCATCCATAAATACGGGGGCAGCGGAATATTCGCTGACTTGGGCACCAGTTTCAGCACATGCTTTGGCAAGCCCTTTTTCTGCATTATCTACGATCAGCTCTTCACCAAAAGCATTGATGAAGTGCTTGGTACGTCCTGTAATGACGAACTTATACGGATTCTTTCTGGTGAATTTCACAGTATCCCCGATCATGTACCGCCATAATCCGCAGGAAGTGGAGATCACCATAGCATAATTTTTATTTAGCTCTACTTCTTCAAGGCAATAGGTGCGGGGATTCTCTTTTTCCACATCCTCCAAAGGAATAAATTCGTAGAAAATACCATAGTCAATCATCAATAACATAGATGGGTCGGAGAAATCGTTTTGTGTCCCGAAATAGCCTTCCGATGCATTGTAGGTTTCGACATAATGCATTTTAGAAGAATGAATGACTTGCTTATATTGTTCACGGTAAGGGGTAAAAGCGACGCCTCCATGGAAGAATACTTCCAGATTGGGCCATACTTCTTCCAAGGTCTGCTTGCCTGTTTTTTCAAGAATACGTTTGATTAAGACCAGCATCCAGGAAGGAACACCCGAAAGATTGGTTACATCTACCGGTATGGTGCTGTTGGCGATAGCTTCAATTTTGGTTTCCCATTCGTCCATTAATGCTATTTGCTTGCTTGGCACACGTATCAGGTTGATCAGCGGACTTACATTCTGGATCAATATGGCTGAAAGGTCACCTACCAGACTATGGTTGGAGTTCAGGTTCGGACTATGGCTGCCTCCCAGAATCAGTCCTTTACCGGAAAAAAAACGGCTGTCGGGATTCATGCGGAAGTAGATTGCGGCCGCGTCTTTTCCTCCCCGGTAATGAATATCCTGCAAGGCCTCTTTGCTAACCGGAAGAAACTTGCTTTTATCGTTTGTGGTGCCCGAGGATTTTGCAAACCAGCGTATTTCTGAAGGCCACAATAGGTTTTGTTCGCCTGCACGGAGACGTTCCACATAGGGCTTTACTTCTTCGTAGGTTTGTATGGGGAGTCGGTTTTTAAAGTCTTCGTAATTGCGGATAGATTTATAATCATACTTCTTTCCCCATTCAGTATTTTCTGCCTGTTTTACGAGACGGGTCAATACCCGGTGCTGTATATCTCCGGCTTGTGTATCATAAAGATCTATGGCTTTTAAACGGGAATCAAATACTTTGCTTATAATCTTTGTAATATTCATTGCTCTTTAACATATAATGTTTAGTCGTGCAAAAATAGCCTTAATTATCTTTTTTTTCTATCTTTACGACGGAAATAATAGTTAAAAGTGAAGATATGTCATGCTTTTGCAGACAGATGGGTAACTTTTTTCTTTTAAATACGTAATATTCAATAAAAAAAGAGCAGCAATGAAGATCGGAATTCTTACATCCGGAGGAGATTGCCCCGGCATAAACGCTACGATTCGCGGGGTGTGTAAAACGGCCATTAATCATTATGGAATGGAAGTTGTGGGGATTCACAGTGGTTTTCAGGGATTGCTGACGAAAGAGGTAGAATCGTTTACTGAAAAATCCTTGTCCGGATTGTTAAACCTGGGTGGTACTATGTTGGGAACTTCACGCGAGAAGCCGTTCCGTAAGCAAGGTATTATTTCGGATGTGGATAAACCGGCGCTGATACAACGTAATATTGCTGAATTGGGACTTGATTGCGTGGTGTGTATCGGTGGAAATGGTACGCAAAAGACTGCCGCAAAATTTGCAGCGATGGGAATTAATATCGTTTCTGTTCCTAAGACGATCGATAATGATATCTGGGGTACGGATATCTCTTTCGGATTCGATTCGGCAGTGAGCATTGCTACAGATGCTATCGACCGGCTTCACTCTACGGCAAGCTCTCACAAGCGGGTGATGGTAATCGAAGTGATGGGGCATAAAGCAGGATGGATTGCTCTATACTCGGGTATGGCAGGAGGAGGAGATGTAATCCTGGTTCCGGAGATACCTTATAATATAAAAAATATAGGGGATACTATTTTAAATCGTTTAAAAAAGGGGAAACCTTATTCGATTGTGGTCGTTGCCGAAGGTATCCAGACTGATGGGCGTAAGCGTGCTGCCGAATACATCGCCCAGGAAATTGAATATGAGACAGGTATTGAGACGCGTGAAACGGTGCTTGGCTATATTCAGCGCGGTGGCTCACCTACACCTTTCGACCGTAACTTATCTACCCGAATGGGAGGGCATGCAACGGAGCTGATTGCTAATGGGCAGTTTGGACGTATGATTGCATTGAAAGGTGATGAAATATCTTCCGTTGCATTAGAAGAAGTGGCCGGAAAGTTGAAATTAGTGACTGAAGAACATGACCTTGTTGTACAAGGGCGCAGGATGGGAATATGCTTCGGATAATAATCGGAGGTGTTTAGATTATATACTGATATTTTCAGTTGATGTTATTTTATCAACTTGCGGAGATTCCTCTGTCTGGTTTATTTCAGGATCGTCGGGTGTATCTTCTGTGGAGATATTATTCTGTACTTTGGCTTCTTGTACACCTGCCATGAACTCAGGATCTCCTTTGATTTTTTTGAGGGCCATCTGTGCGGCATTCTGTTGTGATTCCTTTTTGGAGTATCCTGTACCGGCTCCTCCGAGTATGCCTTCAATCCGGACTTCTGTCTGAAACACGGGATTATTCTCTTTGTCAAGGAACTGTTCTATTAATTCGAAAGAAACTTCCATCTTGTTTTTCTGGCTCCATTCAATCAGTTTAGACTTGAAGTTCACCTCTTTGCGTGAGAGTTTGTCCAGATCTATATAGGGCTCGATGATTTTCTTCTGCATAAACTGTTTGCAACATTCATATCCCCGGTCAAGATAAATGGCTCCAATAAAAGCTTCGAACGCATTCCCATACATATAGCTGTTGTGGGAAGAAGAACGTGTAGAATATTTGATAAGTTTGTCCAGGCCTATTTCGACTGCCAGTTTATTTAATGTTTCACGCTGAACTATTTTAGAACGGGTGTTTGTCAGGAATCCCTCTCTTTTACCTTCGAAATGTTGATAGACAATATCCCCTACGATGGCGTCAAGAATGGCGTCACCAAGGAATTCCAGGCGTTCGTTGTTCAACGGACGTCCTTTCTCCGAACGTACAGCTGTCGATTTATGCAGGAGAGCCTGCTCGTATAGCCGGATGTTGCGTGGATAGAATCCAAGTATGCGATAAAAACAAAAATAAGACTCTCTATCCTTACAGAACAGGAGCCTTATCTTATCTATTTTATTACGTAACACGACTTTATTCAGCGTATTTCTTGAAGATTACACAAGCATTGTGACCACCAAATCCGAATGTATTCGAAAGGGCAACGTTAACTTCACGTTTCTGTGCTTTGTTGAACGTGAAATTAAGGTTATAGTCGATGTTCTCGTCGTTATCACCTTCGGCATGATTGATAGTCGGAGGAACGATGCCGTTCTTGATGGCAAGGATACTTGCAATAGACTCTACCGCACCGGCAGCACCCAACAAGTGACCTGTCATTGATTTGGTTGAACTGATATTCAACTCAAAAGCATGTTCGCCAAATACTTCCTTGATTGCTTTGGCTTCCGATATATCACCCACCGGAGTGGATGTACCGTGAACGTTGATGTAATCCACTTCTTTAGGATCCATTTCTGCATCTTCCAGGGCATTCATCATCACCAGTTTTGCACCAAGTCCTTCCGGATGAGATGCTGTCAGGTGGTGAGCGTCAGCAGACATACCTACACCGGCTACTTCTGCATATATTTTTGCGCCACGGGCTTTTGCATGTTCAAGTTCTTCAAGAATCAGACATCCTCCACCTTCACCCATTACAAAACCGTCGCGGCTCGCGCTGAACGGACGAGATGCTGATTGTGGTTCGTCGTTACGAGTTGACAATGCATGCATAGCGTTGAAACCTCCTACACCGGCTGCTGCGATAGCGGCTTCCGAACCACCGGATACAATCACGTTTGCCTTACCCAGACGGATCAGGTTGAATGCATCGGCGATGGCGTTAGTAGAAGTTGCACATGCAGAACAAGTTGCGTAGTTCGGGCCGTGGAAACCATACATAATAGAAATCTGTCCGGCAGCAATATCTGAAATCATCTTAGGGATGAAGAACGGATTATACTTAGGACCGTTTTCTTTGTGAAGGGCATAATTGCTTGTTTCCTCCTCAAATGTACGTATACCACCGATACCGGCACCAAAAATAACGCCGATTCTGTTTAAATCCTCATTTTCGATATCAAGACCCGAGTCTGCAACCGCTTCTTTGGCAACGGCAACGGCATACTGTGTGTACAAGTCCATTTTACGTGCCTCTTTGCGGTCGATATATTGAGTTACATCGAAGCCTTTCACTTCACATGCAAATTGAGTCTTGAATTGCGATGCATCGAAATGAGTAATAGGTCCTGCTCCACTAACCCCGTTCACGAGGTTTTCCCAAAATTCCGGGACAGTATTGCCAACAGGAGTAATGGCGCCCAGACCTGTTACTACAACTCTCTTTAATTCCATACTGATGAAATCGAATTACTTAGCGTGTTCTTCGATGTAAGCTACAGCATCCTGTACTGTGCCAATCTTTTCAGCTTGGTCATCAGGAATAGAGATACCGAATTCTTTTTCGAATTCCATGATAAGTTCTACAGTGTCAAGAGAATCAGCTCCCAGGTCGTTAGTGAAGCTTGCTGTTTCTGTAACTTCTGATTCTTCTACGCCCAATTTATCGACGATAATCGCTTTCACTCTTGATGCAATTTCAGACATAACTTTAAGTTTTTAATTAATAATTAGTTTTATTTCTTTAAATTTGCGGTGCAAAGGAATAAATATTTATCGTCCTGCGCAAATTTTTGATTAAATAAATGCAATCTTTTGCACATTTTTCACTGTTTTGTGCACTAAAAGGTCTGATTATGGAGAAAAACATCGCTATTTTTGCTTCCGGCTCTGGTACAAATGCTGAAAACATTATCCGGTATTTCGAGGGAAATGATTCAGTCAGGGTAAAATTAGTTCTTTCTAACAGGAAGGACGCGCATGTTTTGGAGCGTGCACATCGTTTAGGAGTGCCCTGTAGGGCTTTTCCGAAGTCTGATTGGGAAATAGCGGAATCCATCTTGGATTTGCTGCGTGAACATCAGATTGACCTGATAGTGTTAGCCGGCTTCTTGTTGCGTATACCGGATGCACTTTTGCATGCTTATCCTAATAAAATTATAAATATTCATCCGGCTCTTTTACCTAAGTTTGGGGGAAAGGGGATGTATGGCGATCGGGTGCATGAGGCGGTGGTAATGGCAGGAGAGTCCGAAAGTGGTATTACTATACATTATATAGACGAGCATTATGATGAGGGAAGTATCATTTTTCAAGCTAAATGTTCAGTACTTCCCGGAGATACCCCTGCGGAAGTGGCTAAAAAAGTTCATGCATTGGAATATGAATGGTTTCCCAGGATCATAGAACAAACCGTAAATACCTTCTTATAGAGCTGGTTTTCTGAGGAAATGTTTTATAGTATCGTATGAGGTTGTGTCGAAACTCTTTTCACCACAGCCTCATGCGATATTTAATATCCTCTTATTGAGGATCGGCATTATCAGGGTTAAATAGTAAATCAACCGATATTAATCTTATATGCTCCTTCTTCTCTCCTTAATGGGTAATCTCCCCGGAGTTGTTCAAATAGCTTCGGATGGGTCTTTAGTGTATCGCTGTCCCGTCGGGGATCGTAAATTTGCAGGGAGGCCGCTTCATAAGTTGTTGCGGAAATTATTTTGTTTTCCGGTTCCGGAGGAACAATCTGATAGCCGGCTTCAATCCGGAAGAACCGGCATAAGGCTTCAAGTGACATTCGGGTTGCGTTTGCTTTTCCGTCTGCGGAATATCCGGCGATGTGAGGAGTGCCTATAATTACTTTCTCTAATAATTTAAGATTGATATCCGGTTCATGTTCCCATACATCAATGACAGCATCGGACAAGGTACCTGACTGAAGAGCATCGAGCAGTGCCTCTGTTTCGATAACTTCACCGCGTGAGGTGTTCATGACTATCGCCCCCTTTTTCAGTGAACGGAAGAAGTGCTTGTCTGCCAAATGATAAGTTTTATATTTTCCCTCCTTATATAAAGGTACATGAAATGTGATTATGTCACACTCTTTGGCTATATTCTCTAAAGTAGTGAACATTGTGCTTTCTTCTTTTTCTGCTCTGGGAAGATCGTTCAGCATTACTCGCATTCCTAATTTTCGGGCTACATCAGCTACTTTGCTTCCTACATTTCCTACGCCTACGATGCCAATGGTCATTTGATGCAACTTCATTGCATGGGTTTGTTGTAAAATGAACAGGGCAGATTGGATATATTGTGCAACGGATGCCGAATTACATCCCGGGGCATTGGTCCATGTGATACCTGCTTCCCGGCAATAGGCTGTGTCGATATGATCGAATCCTATTGTAGCGGTTGCGATAAATTTTACTTTGCTTCCGGCAAGCAGTGGACGGTTACAATGCGTACGTGTGCGGATAATTAATGCATCGGCATCATGTATCAGTTCCGGGGTGAAATCTTTTCCCGGAGCATATACTACTTCATCGGCTATTTGCTCAATAGCCTCTTTGATGTAAGGTATTTTGTTGTCTACAATAACTTTCATGATTGATCAGGGGTTTGCATGCAAAGGTAGGAAATAAAAAGCAGGAAAGATTGGCTATATGGAAAATATTGCATAGATTTGTCCGGTAATGCGCATTACGATAAGTTTGAACTTAGACAATTTATATCAATAATGAAGTGTATCCACATTATTACTCCGGTAAAAGATTCTATTGAGTTGACGTTGCAAACAGCTGAGGCTATTTTAAAATCAGATTTCACCGTTCCTTTTCATTATACTATTTATAATGATTTCAGCACCGATGAAAACACGAAACGACTGAAAGAAGCATCCCTGGCGATGGGATTTGAGTTAATTAATCTGTGCGAGATCACTTCTCATCCTTCTCCCAATTATTTGCTGGTGCTTCAGATGGCACAAGAAAAGGCTGTTGCCGCTGAAGCAGGCTTGCTGATCGTTGAATCTGATGTAATTGTGAAAAAACACACTTTGCAGGCTCTTTTTGATGGTGCGCGGTCCAGAAAAAACTGTGGAATAGCTGCTGCTGTGACAGTAGATGAGAACGAGGTAATTAATTATCCCTATTTATATGCGAAAGGCAAAGAAAATCAGGTGTTTCCGGAAAAGAAACATCTTAGTTTCTGCTGTTCTTTGCTGACAACCGACTTTCTGCGTGCTTTTGATTTTCATTCTTTGAATCCGGAAAAGAACTGGTTTGATGTAACTATTTCCCATCAGGCACTTGAAAAAGGTTTTGTCAATTATCTGTTTACTACTTTGACTGTATGGCATCGCCCGCATAGTAGTCGTCCATGGAAACAGTTGAAATATACGAATCCGCTTAAATATTACTGGTTGAAGTTCACTAAAGGATTGGATAAAATTTGATGGTATGGCAAAGCCGTTAGTATCTGTAGTTATTCCTGTATATAATATGGAGGAGTTTCTGGAGGAGACACTGGATTCTGTCCTGTCTTCTGATTATCCGAACTTTGAGGTGATTGTGATGGATGATGGTTCGAAAGACCGTTCTCTTGAAATTGCCGAAAGCTATAAGTCCCGGTATGAAAATGTAAGGGTTTACACACAAGTAAATAGTGGCGTTGCCACGGCTCGTAATCATGCTATTTCTAAAGCAGGTGGAGTATATATTTTGCCGGTCGATGCTGATAATCGTATTAGTAAAGAATTGATTCATTCTGCTGTAGATATACTGGAGTCGGATCCGGAAGTAAAAGTGGTCTGTCCACGTGCCGAGTTTTTCGGAGACCGTTCGGGCGAATGGGTATTACCACCTTTCTCGCTATCATTGCTTGCTCGTAAAAATATGATGGATACTTGTGCTGTTTACCGTAAGTCCGAATGGGAAAGAATTGGAGGATACTGTGCGGAGATCGTGGCTCGTGAAGATTGGGAATTTTGGATCTCAATGTTAAAGGATGGAGGAAAGGTTGTAAAGTTGCCGGAAATAGGTTTGTTTTATCGGGTGCGCGAACAGTCTAAACGTGTTACTGACCGTTTGCTAAAAAAGCATGTGATTGACGTTCTAAATAGACGGCATCCTGATTTCTTTGAGCGGGAATTGGGAGGGCCGTTACGTTATCAGCGTTCCTGGTCAAGGTTAATCAATCGGATTTCCCGAATAATCCACCCTCGGAGAGTCTTCGTTGGAGATGATTTTCAGGACTTATCCTCTTTTGTACGTGTATTACCTGTGCATTTTGAGAATGGAGGAACGTTGATATATGAAGGAAGAAATAAATTGAAAGAGTTTGAAATACATGGTAGAAAGTTGATAGTGAAGTCATATCAACTTCCTCACCTGATTAATCGAGTTGTTTATAATTCTTTTCGTGCCTCTAAAGCCCGCCGTTCTTATCAATACGCACAGATGCTGCGTAAAGCAGGTATTGGCTCTCCTGCTCCTGTTGGATTTTATTCTACGGGAACATGGTTGTTGTTTGGCCGTAGCTACTTTGTGAGCCTAAAGTCCGAATGTCCTTATACGTATCGTAATCTGTTAGAGGAGACTTTTACCGGTGACAAAGAAAAGGTGTTACGTGCTATAGCCTGTACCACAGCAGCTTTACACGAAAACGGTTTTCTACATAAAGATTACTCGGGAGGGAACATTCTTTTTAGGGAAACGGATAAAGGCATTGAAGTGGAAATCATTGATTTAAACCGCATGCGTTTTGGTAAAGTCGACATAGAAACCGGTTGTAAGAACTTTGAGCGCTTGCCCGGAACACACGAGATGTTTGTTATCTTGGCAGATGAATATGCCAAAGTGAGGGGATTCGATGCCGATAGATGTCTGGAACTGATTGAGAAGAGTCATTTATGACGCATTGATTGAGACAACCCTTTGCCTAAGATTATGGTGGGCAGTATATACCAACGTCTGAAGTGGAAACATAATTTGATTATAATGATCCATTTATATATGATATAGAATAAAAAATTGGAATGCTTTTTATATACATATAATTTTGAAATAAACCTTTCTTTGTAAGCCAACGCATAAACTTTTGTAGATTCACCTTGGAGGTGTAAAAATCTATAGGTTGGCAGAACCGTTGACTGATAGTTGTGATAAGATAACCTTGTACAGATATCATACTCTTCATAATAGAGGAATATATTAGTATCAAAGCCTTTGATTTTGAAGAAGACTTCTGAAGGAAACATCATAAATGCTCCGTTGATCCATGGAGCATGTATAGGAAACTGGTATACTTTCTTTTTTCGTTTGGGGTAGCGGGCGGGACATAATCTTTCCGGGATGTCGTTTCCTAAAATCTCATATAGAATACCGATTGGATGATTGAATGAGGGTACTGCCTTCAGGTGTTTGTTGTATTGCTGTGGTGTAATGCATCCTGTTTGAGGATTTTCTTTCAGGTAGTTGCATAATGGGCTAATGCAGTCCTCTAATAGCTCAGTGTCATTGTTTAGAAAGCAGAGGTATTTCCCTTGGGCTATGTTTGCGCCAACCATATTCCCTGCCCCGAAACCACTGTTTATTTTGTTGCGTATAATAGTAATTTCCTGACCGGAAAGATTTTCAGTAAGGTGTTGATAGTCTGTTTCCTGGCTGGCATTGTCGACAACTATTATTTCGTAAGTGCCATTAGGCAGGTATTTGTGTATACTGTTAATGCAGTTTAGGGTTAATCGGGAGGTATTATAATTCAGGATGATAATTGATACTTTCATAGTGGTATGGGGTTTATTTAATTATTATTGGGGTTATATATCTATCGAAATCCAGCTTTCCGGAAGTATGTGAGGTGTCTTCTTGACGTTTGACCAGCGTGAAGGTGCGATAACAGTTTTATCCTTATAGGCATTTAGCCATGCTCCCCACCAACTGAAACTGCTGTTGGCTATTATATTATGACGACACAGGCTCATCAACATCATGTCCTGCCAACTGTCAGGGCCCTTATTCCAAGATATATATTGATGGGGTAAATGATGTATCTTCAAATGTGCTTTCGTCCATTCCACATCATCAGAAAAGATATGGAAGAATGCTTTCGGTTCTTTTTTTAGTATGATTGAGATTGCCTTTTGATAGTATTCTTCTGTGCATATATTTCCATATTTTATTTCGTTTTTGACTGATGTGTAATCTCCTCTTCGGATATGAATTGATACGCTCGAACGTTGTTCTTTAATTATCTTTGCCCATTCTTTCGTTCTGAAATTGGCATTTTCTATGTTGAAAGAAAAAATATCTCTTATGGTATCTGAAGATTCTTTGAAGAAGAGCTCAGATTGAAAGAATCCTTTGTAATATACTAATGGCCATCTTTTATGTTGTATGTATTTATGAATGGATAATTCTTCTTCGGATTTTTCTCGTATAATCGAAAAGAATGCATACACAATTACTCTTTTAAGCCATTTATGGGCAGATATTGTTTGGGGACGGATCGAAAATACATCTTCCAATTCATATCCGTTATGTAATTTATATTTCTTCATTTCAGACATATCTATCCGAAGCTCCGGAAATATTGTTTTCATTTGTATATAGAAGGCGTAAATGAACATTTGATTCCCTAATCCGCCTGTCATTCGTACTAATTTCATCATTCTTTGTTTTGATATGTTTTTTTAAACGTACGTTTAAAAAACATCATATTTTAACCTGTTATTTATTTTTATATGTTGTGAAATATGGATTATATTGTATGAGGTGTAAAAGGCTTATTAAAGGTTTGTTTAATCTTTATCTCCGGTTTTCTTAATAAAAAACTGTAATTAGTTTTTTCAAGTAGAAAATAAGTCTTATTTTTGTTTCATTAAACGTACGTTTAATGAAACAAAAATGAAGCTGAAAGACGTTTAGCTTAACTGCTTAATGATATGAATGATAGTCTTTTATATAAACTTTCCAGTGGCAAGCCTCCTAAGTTTATTTATTTTATAAGTAATACTTTGAAGATGCTTATTCCGAATGCTTTTTATCGGTATAAGTTGAAAAGTACATTGGCTCAATTACAGTATCGTTCGGATAAAGACTATATCGAAGAGAGAGTGAATTATTATAATAAGCTGTCTTCTCCTTCTTCTTTGCCGGAAAAGTCTTTTATAAAGAATGAATTTCGGTATTTGATCTTTTTAGGGACTCTTGCGGACAATAAAAAATCTCTTTTTCATACCGCATATTTTTTTGATACCAGGGAATATACCCGTTGGTTTAAACAATCTCTTCGGTGGGGATATTGCCCGGGCGATGTATATTTTACTCCGGAATTCCCGTCTATTGTGAAAAGCCGTTTACTGACCGATTCCAATGATAACTCTGTTGTTATGAAACTGGATAAGTTCAGGCATTTTATGTTTGTAAATGATACAATGCCTTTTTCTTCTAAAAAGGATATGGTTATCTTCAGAGGGAAAATACGACGAAGCCGTACCCGTAAATTATTTTTAGAGATGTATATGGACCATCCGATGTGTGACTGTGGAGTCGTTGGTAAGGATGAGGGAGTACCGGACGCATGGATGACTCCTAAAAAAACGATTCGTCAGCATTTGGATTATAAGTTCATAATGGCATTGGAGGGGAATGATGTTGCATCAAATCTGAAATGGGTAATGTCTTCTAACTCGATAGCAGTGATGCCGCGTCCCACTTGCGAAACTTGGTTTATGGAAGGGAAATTGATTCCTAACTATCATTATATTGAGATTAAACCCGATTTTACGGATTTGGAGGAACGGTTGAAGTATTACATCGAACATCCGGAAGAGGCTCAACAAATCATAGAGCATGCTCATGAATATGTGGCTCAGTTCAGAAATCCTCGTCGTGAAAAGTTAATATCGCTGTTGGTTCTGGATAAATATTTTCGGATGACAGGTCAAAATATTGAAGATTGATAAAACTCTATTCTCCTATGATACATATAGCATGTAATATTGACTCTAATTTTACGGTACACTGTGCAGTAACTTTGGTTTCACTGTTCGAAAATAACCGTGAATCTGAGTTTTGTATCCATATTGTGGCCTCTACACTGCCTTCTGAAGATAAGGAAGTACTAAAAACAATAGCAGGTCGTTATGGCAATGAAGTACGCTTTTACTTTCCTCCGGAAGACTTGTTGCATAATTTTTCTATCAAGAAGTTTGGTAAGCGCATTTCTATGGCCACTTATTACCGTTGTATGTTCTCGGCCATTTTACCGGAAGAGGTGGATAAAGTGCTTTATCTGGATTGTGATATTGTTATTCTTGGAGATATATCAGAGTATTGGAATACAGATATGAGTAATTATTCGGTTGCTTGTGTCGAAGATATCGGCAGTAATGAAGATGAACGTTATGATATCTTGAAATATGATAAGTCATTCTCTTATTTTAATGCGGGAGTACTACTTATCAATTTGCGCTATTGGCGTGAGCATAAAATAGATGAACAATGTGAACAGTATTTTTTACGATATCCCGAGCGTATCCGCTTTAATGACCAGGATCTTTTGAATGCTGTTCTGCATGAATCTAAACTTTTTGTTCCCTTGAAATGGAATATGCAGGATGGTTTCTACCGTTATGGGGCGGATAAAGGAGTGAAAGATAAGAAGCAATTGCATCAACAATTGCTCCATCCTGTTATCCTGCATTATACTAATAAAAAACCCTGGAATTATGATAGCATGCATCCTTTGAAAGGAGAATACTTTAAGTATCTGGATATGACTCCCTGGAAAGGCAAACGACCTTTATCTACTTTTAAAGCTCGTTTGTCCTGGTGGTTGAAGTTGCTTCCTTATGCAATGCGGTTCCGTAAGCCCAAGTATATGAAGCTGTAAATACATTGATCAAAGCATTTGCTATCTGTTGCGTCTTTTTTGTACAATTTTCCGGTACATAATCATTCCAATTGTATATAGCTTGAAATGATTATATATGCAGTATCGTCTGATCGCTTTTGATAATCCGATGTCTTTCAGACTGAGATAGTCATAATGGTGACAAATCTCCATTGTAGCTGCAATTATTTGGTCATTAAGGGGGGAAGGCCTCATGATGATGATATGATTGATTAAGTGGAATGCTTTTTTTAGTAGTTTTAATGGCTTTTCCGATATAGCTTGTTGCTGTTTGACAAATTGGTATTGATCGTGCAGGGCCTGAACTAACTGAAACTCTTTTATTGGATTAAATGTTGTATTTGTGAGACTGCCTGAACGGATCCTATAATGATATTTAGGTGCTTGTATCAATACGGTTTTGTTAGCTCTATAAAATATCTTGTAACTGAGAGCAGCATCTTCAAAACTTTTTCCTACAGGAAAGCGGAGGTTATTGAATAGTTCCCGTTTATATAACTTTTCCCAAACATAGTTTCGTATAATCTTATCTTTGATGAGAGCCATCATGGCATCTTTGTGGTTAAATGTGATTATCTCTTTAGATTCAAAAACAGCTTTTGTCTTGGTTCCATATTCTATATAGTGTGCACAGGCAGATATGTCCGCCTGATACTTATTTAGAAGATTATAAAGCGTTTCGTACATATCATTTTCAATCCAATCATCACTATCCACAAAACCTATAAAATCACCGGATGCAATGTCAAGACCCGCATTACGAGCGTCACTTAATCCTCCGTTCTTTTTGTGTATGACTTTGATTCTTGTATCCAATTTAGCAAACTTATCACAAATAGCAGGGGACTCATCTGTCGAGCCGTCATCAACGATGATTACTTCTAAGTGAGTATATGTCTGGTCTAAGACCGATTGAATGCATTGGCTTAAAAAGGGGGCTACATTATATACCGGAATAATAATACTTATTAATGGAGACTCATCGATTTTTTTCATCATTAAGTAGTTTATTTAGTTAAGTCTAGGATAGTTTTTACATATATGGATGCAAATATAGTATAATAGTAGTACATATGTGCTCTTTTAACCTAAAAAATGTAAATGTAATCCGTTTGTTGTCTTGCCTATACATACTTTTGTATATGATAAAGAGAAGAATTTTATTTTTTCATAGTGAGTTTCCTGCTGGAGGAGCTGAAAGAGTTACAATGGATATTGCCGATTTTGTAGCTCAATATGGCTATGAAACATATGTTATTACACATCAGATTAACAGTGGAAGTTATTCCAATATTAAGGTTATTGAGTTTCAAGGTGGAGGCGATGTTGACAGTCAGGAGAATGCTGACTTTATCATTCATACTCTCAACTCGTTGAAAATTGATATCTTTATTCTGCCTATTTGTCTTTTAAGCAGGTTGGATTTTATTAAAAGTAAAGTTGATAGTAAATTGATCTTTGCTTGTCACAGCATTCCTTTCTGGGAAATAACAGCCCGTCTACATAGGAGAAGGGGTAGAGCGCGTGGTTCTTTCTTTAAAATGTTGGAATGGGGGTTATTAACTTATCCAAAGATAGTATGGTTAAAGAAATATGACTCTTTTTTTATTAATCAATATAAGTTTGTTTATGATCAAGTTGATGCTTTTACTGTTTTGTGTGAGGAATATAAACAAATACTGCTTAATAAAATGGGAGTATCACTTGATGAGCAGAAAGTACATGTTATATATAATTCTGAGAGACAATGTCCGAATGTTAATTTGAATAAGAAAAAGCAGATTCTCTTTGTTGGGCGTATGAGTTATTATGATAAGCGGGTTGACCGTTTGTTGGATATTTGGGGAATGATATATAAAAAAGTACCGGCTTGGGAATTGATTTTAGTAGGAGGTGGAAAAGAACTTCCTCTACTTCAAGCAAAAAGTCAAAAGATGAAACTTCAACGAATACGTTTTGCGGGACATAGCGATCATGTCGATGATTTCTATCGTGATGCTTCTGTATTATGTTTGACTTCAGCTTTTGAGGGATGGCCACTATGTTTGACGGAGGCTCAGGCGAATGGTGTCGTACCTGTAGCTTTTGATTGTGTAGCCGGGATACGCCAGATTTTGTCGCCTTCAGGCGTTAATGGGTGCCTTGTACCTTCTTTTAGTTTACATAAATATGCTGAGATGTTATTGTCTCTGTTGATGGATTCGGAAAAGTTACAAAAGATGCGAAATAACGTGATTTTGAAGTCAAAAGAGTACTCTCCTGAAATTGTCGGACAAAAATGGCTCGGTTTGTTCGAATCATTGTTATAATCTCTTTTGTATGAATACCTTTTTAGGAGAATATAAGTTTAAACTTTTCTCTTCTTGGGAATCAGTTTGCGATAAAGTGTCATTCCTATTTTATATATTCTGAAATGATGATAAATGAAATATCGTTTGATGGTTCTTGACACTCCGATATCTTGTGGTTTTAGATAATCATATTGGTGCATAATCTCTAATGTTTTGTCAATGACCTCATTGTTGAGTGTTGAGGAGGGTAGTATAATCGTGTGATTGATTAAGTGGATGCTTTTTTTTATAATCATTACAGGTTTGTCATTGATTAGTTGACGTTTTTTCATGAATTGGTATTGTTCGTGTATGGCTTGCACATATTGTATTCCTTTGAGAGGGCTGAACGAAGAATTAGTAGTGCTTCCCAAACGAATTCTGTAGTGATATTTAGGTTTGTATTTTAATACTGTTTTGTTGGATCTATCAAATATCTTATAACTTAGGGATATGTCCTCAAAAACTTGTCCAATAGGGAAATATAATCCGGTAAATAGGTCACGTTTATATAATTTTTCTACGACATAATTTTTTATAATCTTATCTTCAAACAATGTTTTCATAACATCTGCATGGTTGAAAGTCATTATTTCCTCTTTCGATCTGTAGACAGTTGGTCTGCCATCCTCATATTCCAGATAATGTGTGCAGGCAGATATATCTGCTCCGTATTGACTGATTAGATTATAAAGTGTCTCATACATATCGTTATCAATCCAATCATCACTATCCACAAAACCGATATATTCTCCGGATGCTGTGTCTAAACCGATATTGCGGGCAGCACTTTGTCCACCATTTTTTTTGTGTATCACTTTCACACGAGCGTCTAAGGCTGCAAAATGGTCACAAATAGCAGGTGAATGGTCTGTGGAACCATCATCTACAATAATAATCTCCAGGTTAGTATATGTCTGATCCAAAATTGATTGCAGGCATTGATGTAGATATGCCTCTACATTGTATACAGGCACAATAATGCTGATAAGGGGGAGTGTTCCCGATTTTTCCATTTTTATTTAGGTTTAGTAATATGCTATTGTCTTTGTACGTTGCAAAGATAACATATTGTTTTTGTTTTTCTGAATATATATTTGATAGCTTTATGGGATGCGTGGTTGTTTTTGCAGTATTAAAAGAGATATCTACTTAATTCACCACTGACTTTCTACTCTCTGAATAGTAACTTGCTGAATATTTTCTGTTATCTTTGCAACTTAATCATTTAATAGTAAGTAATGAAGGAATTTTTTCAACTTATGCGGCGTTTTGTACCGCCTTACAAGAAGTATGTAATATGGGCGTTGATACTGAATTTATTCTCGGCCATTCTGAATATATTTTCTTTTTCTTTGATAGCCCCCATTCTACAGATATTATTTAAGGTTGATAAAGATGTATATGAGTTTATCCCATGGGATACTGCTTCAATTAGTACAAAGGACCTTCTGATAAATAATTTCTATTATTATGTTTCGGATATGATCCAGATCAACGGCGCTTCTTTTACTCTGATGTTGTTAGGACTCTTTTTAGTGGTAATGACTTTCTTTAAAACATTCTGCTATTTCGCTTCGTCAGCCGTGATGATTCCTTTGCGTACCGGTGTGGTACGGGATATTCGAGTGATGGTCTATGATAAAGTGATTCGTTTGCCACTTGGATTCTTCTCGGAGGAGCGAAAAGGAGATATCATAGCCCGTATGAGCGGGGACGTGGGAGAAATAGAGAACTCGGTTACCAGTTCATTGGATATGTTGGTAAAGAATCCGATCTTGATAATCGCTTATTTTACTACGCTGCTTATAATAAGTTGGCAACTAACCCTTTTCACTTTATTGGTTGTACCATTGATGGGATGGGTGATGGGTACGGTAGGCAAAAAACTGAAACGTCAATCCCTTGAAGCTCAGGCAAAGTGGAGCGATACGATGTCGCAACTGGAAGAAACATTAGGAGGACTTCGTATCATTAAGGCTTTCATTGCTGAAAATAAGATGATGAATCGTTTCCTGAAATGCAGTAACGAGTTTCGGGAGGCAACCAATAAAGTGGCGACCCGTCAGGCATTAGCCCATCCGATGAGTGAGTTTTTAGGTACGACCATGATTGTAATTGTGCTTTGGTTTGGCGGTTCACTGATTTTGAGCAGTCATTCTTCTATTGATGCTTCTACTTTTATGGTATATCTGACCATCCTTTATAGCGTAATCAATCCTTTGAAGGAATTTTCAAAAGCCGGGTATAATATTCCTAAAGGTTTGGCTTCGATGGAGCGTGTGGATAAGATTCTGAAAGCGGAAAATAAGATTGTGGAGATTCCTGAACCGAAGCCGCTGAATGGGTTAAAAGAGAAAGTAGAATTTAGGGATATTTCTTTCAGCTATGATGGAAAGAAAGAAGTGCTTCAACATATTAACCTCACTATACCTAAAGGTAAGACCGTTGCTTTGGTTGGACAGTCCGGTTCAGGGAAATCTACATTGGTAGATTTGTTGCCCCGTTATCACGATGTACAGGAAGGAGCGATTACTATTGACGGAGTCAGCATTAAAGACGTTCGCATCTCCGACTTGCGCAGCCTGATCGGGAATGTCAATCAGGAAGCCATCTTGTTTAACGATACTTTCTTTAATAATATAGCTTTTGGTGTAGAAAATGCTACGATGGAGCAAGTGATTGAGGCTGCCAAGATTGCCAATGCTCACGATTTTATCATGGAGAAAGAAGACGGCTATCATACGAATATAGGTGACCGAGGCAGTAAACTTTCCGGAGGCCAGCGTCAGCGTATCAGTATAGCACGGGCTATCTTGAAGAATCCTCCGATTTTGATTCTTGACGAGGCTACTTCTGCTTTAGACACTGAGTCGGAACGGTTGGTACAGGAGGCATTGGAGCGTTTAATGAAAACACGTACCACCATTGCTATTGCCCACCGTCTCTCTACCATCAAGAACGCAGATGAAATATGTGTACTATATGAAGGAGAAATAGTAGAACGTGGAAAACACGAAGAATTATTGGCTAAGAACGGTTATTATAAACGACTGAATGACATGCAGTCGTTGTAAGCATGGCAGAGAGATAGTGAACTCCCTCACTCATCTGCTTTTTGATAATAACTTTTTTACTAAGGCGGGTAGGGCAAGGTGGATTTGCCCTACCGAGGTTATAGGCTAATTCGATATCAGAAGAAAGAATCTTTGAGGCGGTTGAACGTTATCATGTTTGAAAGAAATTTTTTCGGTAGTATTCCTTTCGGGATTTATTCGTTATTGGGGGTGATACGATACAATCCTTATTTCCTTCCGAAGTCTGCCGGGATTTCTCCCCATTGCTTGGTTTCCCACTTCAATATTGGGGTGGAATATTTATTTTCTTTAAGCCATTTTTCTGCACGTTCTATCAATCCGAACAATTTTTCTGTTTCAGCGGTCCGGGGAAGTTTTGTCTTGCATTTTTTTTGTTTTACCCAGCTGATTGCATTTGCGCTATCGCTATAGATAGGCATGTCGAATCCTTTCTGTTTCAGTAAAGCGAGTCCATGTACCAATGCCAGAAATTCGCCAATATTGTTAGTCCCCTTCATCGGGCCGAAATGAAAAATCTCTTGTCGGCTTGCGACGTGAACGCCACGGTACTCCATAGGTCCAGGATTACCACTGCATGCTGCGTCTACTGCAAGGCTGTTTTCAATGACCGCTGCCGGGAGTGTGTCTGGGGGGGTAGGGGAATCAGCTGTTTTCTTCTTAGCATTCTTGCCGATATAAGCATAAGGTGATGAAGCAAAAGCACGTTCTGCTTCCTCCCGGTTATCGAAAGATTTATATTTGGCACTATCATATCCTTTCACCTGCAGCTGACATTCGGTCCAGGATGTATAAATGCCGGGAGTTACTCCATCCCATACAACGTAATATTTTTGTTTGGCCATACTTGGTGTTTTCAGCTTATTGGGCAGTAAAGGTACGAATATATTCTATTACCGAACAACTTTCGTTTATAGGTTGTTTTAATTTCAAAGAACCAATGTAAAAAAGAAAGGAGTATTTTTATGAAAAAATCCTTCGAAGAGGCCCTCAAACATAGAAGGACCTATTATTCGATAACAAATCAGTCTCCGGTTTCTGATGAGGAGATAGAGCGGATTGTCAATCTTGCTGTAACCCATGTGCCCTCTGCATTTAACTCTCAGTCCACTCGTGTAGTGCTGTTGTTGGGTGAGAATCACAAGAAACTATGGCATATTGTAAAAGAAACATTGCGAAAGATTGTTCCACCGGAAGTTTTTAAAACGACTGAAGCTAAAATTGATAATTCTTTTGCCAGTGGTTATGGAACTGTTTTATTCTTTGAAGACCAGTCGGTTGTGAAGGGACTCCAGAATGCTTTCAGTAGTTATAAAGATAATTTTCCGGGGTGGTCGTTGCAAACGTCTGCGATGCATCAGTTGGCGGTTTGGACAATGTTGGAAGATGCCGGTTTCGGGGCTTCCCTGCAACATTATAATCCACTAATTGACGAAGAAGTGCGTCATACCTGGCACCTACCGGAAGAGTGGCACTTGATTGCCGAAATGCCGTTTGGACTTCCTGTGCAAGGACCGGGTGATAAGGATTTTAAAGATCTGGATTCCAGAGTGAAGGTCTTTAAATAAGGTATATTCATTTAACCGGAAGGATTAATATCGTTTTATTTTTGGTAAGAACTTACTGAGTAGCGTTACATGGCTTTGTCTGCAATGTGTTATGATTAAGTTTGTTATGAAGAAGAACAGTGTCCTTATCCCGGCCCGGGTAGCTGTGCCCATGGGCCCGCATACCCGGGCTCATGGGCACAGGTATGCGGGCTCATGGGCCTGCGCACCCGGGCTGGGATAAAGAAAGAAGCATAAACAGAAGAGGTATTAAGGAAAATAAAATGGTATAATAGGCGAATATAGATAGGGAACTAATGGTATGCTATTGGGAATCAGTGGAATATTCCGAGTTTTACCTAAAAAAAGAGGGTGGAAGATGGAAGATAGAGGTGGAAGATAAATGCCTTGAAAATGCGATCTTCCACCTCTTTAATTTATTGATAGCCACCTGCTAATGTTCCGAAAGGTGGAAGATGGAAGATCGAAATGCATTTCTTGTATGAGGGGTACGTATAGGATTGTCTTTATTTTCATGCTTGCATGCGCAAAGTTACCATCCGGGTTATTGGTTGTTCTATTAATAAATATCTATCTTTGCATCAAAATGCCGTTTGCTTATGATTCGTATATTTCTGACCGGCTATATGGGGGCCGGGAAAACTACGTTAGGAAAAGCTCTCGCACGAGAACTACATGTCCCATTTATCGATCTGGACTGGTATATTGAAGAACGTTTTCACAAGGCGGTCGGAGAATTATTTACCGAGCGGGGAGAGTCCGGCTTTAGGGAACTTGAAAAGAGCATGTTACATGAGGTTGGTGAATTTGAAGATGTGGTAATCTCTACAGGGGGAGGAGCGCCTTGCTTTTTCGACAACATGGAGTATATGAACCGGGTTGGTACTACTGTTTTTTTGGATGTAGACCCCAAAGTGCTGTTTCGTCGGTTACGGGTTGCCAAGCAGCAGCGCCCCATACTGCAAGGAAAGGAAGATGACGAACTGTTTGATTTTATAATACAGGCGCTTGAAAAACGTTCATCTTTTTATCGTCAGGCTAAATATATTTTCTGTGCTGACGAATTGGAGGATCGCAAGCAGATTGAAACTTCCGTGCAACAATTGCGCAAACTTCTGGATTTGCACATAGTAAGCTAAACTCTAAGAAAACTTATTTTCTGATTCGGCAATCATTCTTTTTCTTCTCTATTTTTTGTTCAGTCGACCAATATTACTATCTTGCAGTCGCTGTGAGGTTTTGTGCCTTCCGGTATCTTACAACCCAAATAAAACGATCAGACAATTATGGAAACTTTAAAAGAGAAATTTGAAGCCTTATCCCGTCAAGTCCGGGCATCCGGGAAACCTGCCGCCGCATGGTTCCCTCAGTTTACACCTGCTACATTGCTGAATGCCGACAACTGGTGGGAAGCACTTGCTGTATGTGAGTACGCATTGGATACACAGGAAGATGAAACGCTTACAGCTGACTTTTTTGAGCTGATATTCAGTGCATACGATTGCAATGTAGAGGTGGATCTTAATGAAGAAGAGTATGCTTATTGGTGGGAGAAGGTGATAAGTATATGCGATCGTGTAGCTGTATTTAACGGTGCCGGTTGGTCGCAGAAAGGTGCGCAATATTCAGAAGCCCGTTATGGGACACGTGATATCAGTCTCTTATTTCCTTATTATGAGAAGGCGGCAGCTATGGGAAGTCCGGAAGCTGAGGCAACCGTTGCCTATTGGCGTTATATGGGCTTCTATTGTGAACAGGATAAAGCGGAAGGAGAGCGCCGCTTTGAGGCTCTGTCTTCACCCGAGGCTGTGTTATGGGGAAAATACTACCGGGCCTATGCCGAACAACACACCGGTAGTAAAGAGAAAGCTTTGCTTATGCGGAAAGAACTGCTTGGTGAACTCCCTGAAGGACACCGTCTGCGTGCTCATGTTTATGCCGCTATGGGCGATGCACTGGACGTAGAAGAAGGAAATGTGGCCGAAGAGGCAGCATGCTATGAGAAGTCTCTTGAACTTGTTCCTAATTTATATTCTCTCAAGAATCTGGCTACGCTCTATTTCCGTTATCCGGAACTTGGTAAAAAGAAAGAGTTGGCGTTTGAGTTATGGGAGAAAGCCTGGCATGCCGGTGTATGGTCTGCAGCCAATTTCCTGGGGTATAATTATCAGGAAGAAGAGTGGCTTGACATGCCTAAAGCCATTGAATGGTTGGAGAAGGGAATGCTTTACTGCGAATCGTATTGCGCTTATGAATTAGCTCTGATTTACCTTTATAATGATGAGTATAAAAATGTAGAACGTGGTTTGATGTGCCTGCAGCGTTGCATTGACGATAATTATGTAGAGGCTTTTGAGACTCTTGCTAATATTTACTTTAACGGTGAATTGGTGGAAGAAGATATCCAACGTGCACGGCAGTTGCTGGAGAAAGCTATTGAATTGGGGTCCGGTAATGCGGCCTACCGTATCGGTTGGATGTATGAACGTGGATTACTTTCCGAAGATCCGGATTACCTGAAGGCTATGGAGTATTATGAGAAGGCGGCATCTATGAATAATGCTGACGGATACTCCCGGGCGGCTCTTTATCTGGCTAACGGATACGCCGGTGTTACGGATGCTGAGAAGTCAAAAGCCTATTATGAAAAGGCTGCGGGGTTAGGTTCATGCTTTGCATTGGTAGAGTTAGGATTCTTATATGAAAATGGAGATGTGGTAGAACAGAATTATGGGAAAGCTTTCGAATTGTTTCAGAAAGCCGCTGAGGAGGAGTACCCTTATGCGATGTATCGTGTAGGTCTTTATTTGGACAGAGGAATCATCGGCGAACCACACCCCGTAGAGGCATTCGCTTGGTATGAAAAGGCGGCCGGAAGGGGAGACGGAGATGCAATCTTTGCTCTCGGACGTTGCTATAAGAATGGGATTGGTACGGAAGAGAATCCGGATAAGGCTCTGGAATGGTTTGCTAAAGGGGCGGAGAACAACGAACCGCGTTGCCTTACGGAGTTAGGGCTGGCTTATGAATATGGCAGTGGGGTAGAAGAGAATCCGCATCAGGCAGTTGAATATATGACCAAAGCGGCCGAACAGGATTATGGATACGCTCAGTTTAAGATGGGAGATTACTATTTCTTTGGTTATGGCGCTTGTCCGGAAGATAATAAACAGGCTGTGGAGTGGTATGAGAAGGCGGTCGCCAATGATATTCCCTTAGCTATGCTGCGCATGGGTGAGTATTATCTCTATGACTATGACAAACTAAATGAATCGGAGAAGGCTTTCAACTATTTTAAAAAAGCTGCTGAGGCAGAATGTTATAACGAAGGGCTGGGAATCTGCTACGAGATGGGAATCGGGGTGGAGGACAATGAAACCGAGGCGTTTAAATATTACACGTTAGCTGCGGACAGTGGAAATGTCATGAGTATGTACCGCACCGGATTGTGTTATTACAATGGAGTCGGTGTAAAACAGAATTATGCAGAAGCCTACCGTTGGTTTAATGATGCTGCCGGAAATGAGAATGTGGCTTCTTACTATTATTTAGGCAAAATGCTGATGTACGGTGAAGGTTGTGTGCCCGATGCGGAAACCGGTATTCAATGGCTGATGAAGGCTGCGGAGCATAACAGTGATAAAGCACAGTTCGAATTGGGTAATGCTTATCTGATGGGAAACGGAGTAGAGGAAAATGATGAGATTGCCATGGAGTGGTTTGAGAAGGCTGCTGAGAATGGAAATGAGAAAGCCTTGAAGATTACAGGAAGAAGACAACGTTAAAAACAGAATGGAAAAAGAAGGTAATAATCTGTTTCAGGTCAATCTAAAGGGGATGATTGCCCTGTTATCAGAACATATTTATAGTAACCCGAATACTTTTGTCAGAGAATTGTTGCAGAATTGTGTAGATGCTATTACCGCACTTCATAATATCGACGAAAGTTATGCCGGGCGTATTGATGTTTTTCTGAAAGAGGACGGTTCGGTGGTCTTTCAGGACAATGGGATCGGCTTGAAAGAAGAGGAAGTCCATCGTTTTCTTACGGTTATTGGTGAAAGCTCGAAGAGAGATACCCCCGATGCAGACGATTTTATCGGTCGGTTCGGCATAGGCTTGCTGTCTTGTTTCGTGGTGACCAATGAAATTAGGGTAGAGAGCCGGTCGGCAATGGGAGGAAGCCCCGTCTGCTGGTGTGGAAAGGTGGATGGCACTTATCAGACCACTTTTCCCGAAGAAGAGTGGGCGATAGGTTCAAGGGTCGTGTTGTGCCCCAAAAGTGAGTGGACTCATTTGTTTGAGTATGAAGTGTTCAAGAAAATACTGATCAGTTATGGAGAGGTGTTGCCTTACCCGATTTATCTGCATCGTGGAGAGGAAGAAGAACTGGTTAATACCCCGTCACCGGTCTGGCTGAATCCGAAAGCTACCCGAAAAGAGTTATTGGACTATGGGACGAAAGTTTTTCAGTCATCTGCTCTTGATGTCTTTCGTATCCGTACAGAGAGCGGGCGGGTAGAAGGCGTACTCTACGTATTGCCTTATCGTACACAATTTTCTGTACGTAACTCGCATAAGGTGTATTTGAAGCGGATGTTGTTGAGTGAAGATGATTGTAACCTTTTGCCCTCATGGGCATTCTTCATTCGATGTCTGGTAAATGCCGACGGGCTTCTTTCTACTGCGTCGCGCGAGTCGTTTGTCAGCAATGATTTATTGAAAGATGCCCGCAAAGAGATCGGGGTTGCTATTAAGGAGTATCTTCGAGGATTGGTGCAGAACAATCGATCGGTGTTTGACAAAATACTGGATGTCCATCATTTCCATATTAAAGCCATAGCTTCGGAAGATAATGAACTGCTACGTTTGTTTATGGATTACTTGCCCTTTGAAACGAACAGGGGAATACGAAGTTTCGGGAGCATCCGTTCGGCGGGGAATACCATTGGCTATACACGTAATCTGGAAGACTTCAGGCAAGTACGGAGAATAGCCGGTGCACAAGGCCGGTTGGTGATCAATGCTGCCTATACATTTGATGAAACGCTGTTAAAGAAGTATGCCCGTCTTAATCAGGAACTGACTTTGGAGGAGATCTCACCCGCTCGTCTGTTGGAGCAGTTTGCTGAAGTGGAAGGTAACAAAGAACACCGGGCCTTTGAGGCAAAAGCCAGTGAGCTGTTGAAACGTTTTGGCTGTATCTGCCGCTTGAAACATTTTACACCGGTGGATACTCCGGTTATATTTGTGGCCGAAGAGAAAGAAGAGAACAGCAAAGTCGCCAATAATCCGTTGGCAGCAGTACTGGGTTCGGTAAATGCTAAAAAACGCTTACCGCCTACATTGACTTTCAATGCCGATAACGAGATGGTACAGACATTACTGCAAATTCAAGGAGACAATAAACTGTTTCAGCATGTAGTGTGCATTCTTTATGTACAATCGCTGTTACAAGGCAAATATCCTGTAAACAGTGAGGAAATGGAACTTTTCAATCACTCTCTTTCTGAACTGATGACTACTAAAATGAATGATTTTATAAACTTCCTCAATTAAACAAAAGTATGAAATACACACTTGAGATACAAAAGCTACTGTTGCAGGCACAAAATGATAACCTGCATCCCCGTGAGAAAGCCAATCTACTGAAAGAGGCTGTTCGCATTGCAGATGAGAATGAAGATATACAATGGGCTGTAGAGATGAGGCTGGACCTTATCTATGAATTGAATCTCCTCTCGGAAGATGCTGAAGAGATCGCGGTGTTCTCTAAAATCCTGGACAACTATGAAAACCATAAGGATTTGATTAATGAGGATGATATCTTATGGAAATACAAATGGATATGGTCTTGTACCTTTGATCTTCCCAGTATACCGATGGAGCAGGTGGAAGCGGTAGGTGAAGATTATAAAACCCGTATTTTGCGCAATGGTTATTCATTGCGTACATATTATCACCGGTTGTCTGTGGAATACACTAAAATGAGGGAATATACGAAAGCCAAAGATTACATAGATAAGATGCTGGCGGAAAAGATGGATGACCTGACTTGTGAAGCTTGTGAGCTGAACTTCATGTTGGATTATTATCTTGAAACTGGACAGTTTGAAGAGGCCTATAATCGTGCGCAACCTTTAATTTCCAAGCAAATTTCTTGTTACGAAGCCAATCTGAGAGCTTATCTGAAATTGGCATATTATGCTTATAAAGCCGGGAAGCCGGAGATAGCGGCGGATATGCGTGCACGGGCCGAAGAAGCTTTGGCGGGAAGAGAAAAAGATGAATATCTGCTTCTTTATCTTGGACTATTCATTGCCTATTATTTTATGACTGATCCGGACAGAGGCTGGGAGTATGTAGAACGTTGTATCCCATGGAGTCTGAATACTAATATGCAGAAAAGATACCGTTTCTCGTGTGATATGGTGGAGGCTCTAAACTACGAGCAGCGTGAAGAGGTCAGTCTGGCTTTACCGGAGGATTTTCCACTTTACCGGGTTGACGGAGTATATTCTGTGGCTGCGCTACGTAATTATTTTTATAGACAAGCGGATGAATTGGCAGGCTTGTATGATGCGCGTAACGGAAATAGCGGATATCAGGAACGATTATTTAATATCAATTTAATTGGCAACCTGTAGATTAATACGTATTTTTGCCGTCCAATTATTTATTAAAAACAACTGAATAACAGAAAAATGAGAAAGTGGCGTATTGAAGATTCTGAAGAACTTTACAACATCACAGGTTGGGGGACTTCATACTTTGGTATTAATGACAAAGGTCATGTTGTTGTTACACCGCGAAAAGATGGCGTAGCCGTCGATTTGAAAGAATTGGTCGACGAGTTGCAGTTGCGTGATGTGGCGGCTCCTATGCTGGTGCGTTTTCCGGATATTCTGGACAACCGTATTGAAAAGACTGCCTATTGTTTTAAACAGGCATCCGAAGAGTATGGATACAAAGCCCAGAATTTTATCATCTATCCGATTAAAGTGAATCAGATGCGCCCGGTTGTTGAAGAAATTATCAGCCATGGCAAGAAATTTAATTTGGGCCTTGAAGCCGGTTCCAAGCCCGAACTGCATGCAGTGATTGCTGTCAATACGGATTCTGACTCTCTTATTATCTGCAACGGCTATAAAGACGAAAGCTATATTGAGCTTGCTTTGCTGGCACAGAAGATGGGTAAACGTATCTTTCTGGTAGTTGAAAAGATGAATGAGTTGAAGCTGATTGCCCGCATGGCAAAGCAGCTGAACGTACAGCCTAATATTGGTATCCGTATCAAATTGGCTTCTTCAGGAAGCGGAAAGTGGGAAGAGTCAGGAGGGGATGCCAGTAAGTTCGGACTGACTTCCAGTGAGTTGCTTGAGGCACTTGACTTTCTGGAAAGTAAAGGCATGAAGGATTGTCTGAAACTGATACACTTCCATATCGGAAGTCAGGTGACAAAGATACGCCGTATCAAGACAGCATTGCGTGAAGCTTCTCAGTTCTATGTGCAGCTCCATGCGATGGGTTTCAAAGTGGAATTTGTTGATATTGGCGGTGGTCTTGGAGTTGATTATGACGGCACCCGTTCGTCAAGTAGTGAAAGTAGTGTCAATTACTCTATTCAGGAGTATGTCAACGACTCTATTTCCACGTTAGTGGATGCCAGTGACAAAAACGGTATTCCCCATCCCAATATTATCACTGAGAGTGGCAGGGCTCTGACTGCACACCACTCTGTCTTGATTTTTGAGGTACTTGAGACGGCTACTTTGCCGGAATGGGATGATGAAGAGGAGATTGCTCCGGATGCGCATGAACTGGTACAGGAACTTTATGGCATTTGGGATACATTGAATCAGAACAAGATGCTTGAAGCATGGCATGATGCCCAGCAGATACGTGAAGAGGCACTCGATCTGTTCAGCCATGGTATCGTAGACCTGAAGACACGTGCTCAGATAGAACGTCTTTACTGGTCTATTACTCGTGAAATCAATCAAATTGCCGGTGGACTGAAACATGCTCCCGATGAATTCCGCGGATTGTCTAAATTGTTGGCTGATAAATATTTCTGTAACTTCTCACTTTTTCAGTCGCTTCCGGATTCTTGGGCGATCGACCAGATATTTCCGATTATGCCCATCCAGCGTTTGGATGAAAAACCGGACCGCTCGGCTACCTTGCAGGACATTACCTGTGATTCCGATGGAAAGATAGCCAATTTTATCTCTACCCGGAATGTAGCACATTATATGCCGGTACATAGCCTGAAGCAGAAAGAGCCTTACTATGTAGCGGTCTTTTTGGTAGGGGCTTATCAGGAAATTCTGGGAGATATGCATAATCTGTTTGGAGACACGAATGCGGTGCATGTTTCTGTCAATGAGAAGGGGTATAATATCGAACAGATTATTGACGGGGAAACGGTCGCAGAAGTGCTCGATTACGTGCAATATAACCCGAAAAAGCTGGTTCGTACTCTTGAAACATGGGTAACAAAATCTGTAAAAGAAGGGAAGATTTCTGTAGAAGAAGGAAAAGAGTTCCTTTCCAATTATCGTTCGGGCTTGTACGGATACACATACCTTGAATAAATAAAAAGAACTATCATTTTATAAATGACGAGCTACAAGTTACGAATACTGCACATGATATCAGTCTCGTTTCTTGTAGCTCGTGGCTTGTAACCTGATGGAGTATAAATCGTAATTTGTAAATAGAAAGAATATGAAGGAAAAACTGACAGTCATTAAAGTTGGTGGCAAAATCGTAGAAGAAGAAGCTACATTGAAGCAGTTACTGGATGATTTTGCTGCCATTGAAGGGCATAAGGTACTTGTTCATGGAGGGGGACGTTCGGCTACAAAGATAGCTGCCTTACTGGGGATTGACAGTAAAATGGTCAATGGACGCCGTATAACCGATGCGGAGACACTGAAGGTTGTGACGATGGTCTATGGTGGGTTGGTAAACAAGAATATTGTAGCCGGATTGCAAGCCCGTGGGGTCAACGCCTTGGGGCTGACCGGAGCGGATATGAATGTAATCCGTTCGGTGAAGCGCCCCGTAAAAGAGGTCGATTATGGATTTGTCGGAGATGTAGAGAAGGTAGATGCCACATTGCTTTCTGATTTGATTCATAAAGGAGTGGTTCCGGTGATGGCACCGTTGACACATGACGGGCAAGGGAATATGTTGAATACGAATGCAGATACCATTGCCGGAGAGACAGCTAAAGCTCTTTCTGCCATTTTTGATGTGACCTTGGTTTACTGCTTTGAGAAGAAGGGGGTTCTTCGTGATGAAAACGATGATGAGAGTGTCATTTCTCAGATCAACCGTGCCGAGTTTGAACGATATATTGCCGAAGGCGTTATTCAGGGAGGCATGATACCGAAACTTGAGAATTCTTTTGAAGCAATAAATGCAGGTGTGTCTGAGGTGATAATAACCTTAGCGTCAGCCATTCACAAAGGTGGAGGAACCCGGATAAAAAAATAATTCAAAAAAAAGAGGAATACATCTGTAACTTTTCACCCACTCACCCGTCAACTTAATAGAGATGCAAGAAATCAGCTTCCGAGACGACATATTGCCATTGAAAGATAAACTCTTTCGTTTGGCACTCCGAATCACCTTCGACAGGGCCGAAGCAGAGGATGTTGTTCAGGATACGATGATTAGAGTGTGGAATAAACGTGAAGAGTGGACACAGTTCGGATCTATTGAGGCTTACTGCCTGACTGTGGCGAAGAATCTGGCCATAGACCGAAGCCAAAAGAAAGAAGCTCAAAATGTGGAACTCACACCGGAAATGGAGGAAGAATCCGAGGCATCCGGGCCTTATGATCAGTTGATTAATAATGAACGGATGTCGATTATCCATCGTCTGATTAACGAACTTCCTGAGAAGCAACGGCTCATTATGCAGTTGAGGGATATAGAAGGAGAGAGCTATAAAGAAATAGCAAAAATCTTGAATCTGACAGAGGAACAGGTAAAAGTGAATCTTTTCAGAGCAAGACAAAAGGTAAAACAAAGGTATTTAGAGATTGATGAATATGGATTATAAGTATATAGAACAGCTTTTAGAGCGATACTGGCAATCTGAGACTTCTCTGGAAGAAGAATCGGAATTGCGCTCTTTCTTTTCGGAGGAAGAGGTGCCTGCTCATTTGCTCCGTTACAAAGAACTGTTTGTTTATCAGACTGTTCAACAGGAGGCAGGGCTGGGAAAAGACTTTGATGAACGTATTCTGGCTCAGGTAGAGGCACCTGTAGTAAAAGCAAAACGTCTGACGATGATTGGAAGGTTTATGCCTTTGTTTAAGGCTGCCGCTGTGATTGCGTTAATTTTGTCATTGGGTAATGTAGTGCAACATACATTCTTTGCCGATGAGGCTTTGGATTATAATTATGATGCTTATAAGGACACGTACGATGATCCCGAAGTGGCTTACAAACAAGTTTCTTCTGCGTTGATGATGTTGTCTGAAGGTATAAATAAATCGCAGGATCAGGTCGTAAGAGACAGTGTGAAGGTCGAACCGGTTCGTGTGATGAAGGAATAGAATAATGAAGAGCGTTCTTTTAATGTGCTGGATGGCATTGCTGTCTGTGGCTGTTTCGGCTCAGGACTTTGCTTCACGTTTTATGGCTGAACATAAGGCGGATTCTAATCTGACTTGTGTTACGATCAGTCCGAAAATGATGGAGGAGATCATGAAGAGCGATGCTGAGAAGGATAAAGAGGTATTGGACATAATCTCTAACCTCAAAAGTATGCAAGTGCTTACTTCCGATGTGGAAGGAAAAAAGTATTTTGATGCAGCTTTGAAGGTGGTTGAGAAGAATACCGGACGGTTTGAATCGTTTCTTTCTTTCAAGGATAAATCTGAGAATTGTCAGATTATGGTTCGTAAAAAGAGGGATACGATTGTTGAACTGGTGATGCTGATGCATGAAAAGAACCATTTTGCTGTAATAAACTTTACCGGAAATATGAGTCCGGAGTTTATTGCACAGATAAAGAGACATTTTCATTTGCTTTAAACATATAATATAGTTAGTGTGCTTAATTAAAACAACTTTTTGATTTGAGGCTGTGAAGTTTCAATTCTCTCAATTTCAATAAAAAACTAACTAAATAAATGGGCTACCGCGTGATGCAGTAGCCCTTTTATGTTTATCATACGTCGTCTTCATAGAGCGAAGTTAAACTAAGAGAGAGTTTTTATATTTAGAGTTTTCGTAATCCTCTTTTTGAAAAGTTTGTTTGCGGGTTACCTTTGTATGACACACTTCCACTTCCACTGACACCTCCTGTCAGATTTTCAATAGCATGACATTTTATGCTGCCCGAGCCACTGATACGCGCATTAACATCTTTTGTCTTTAAATCTATGGCATTAATATCTCCCGAACCTGAAATACGATACTCGGCTTTGCCCGATTTGCCGTTCAGCAACACATTTCCCGAGCCTGAAATATTTGCTTCTGTGCATGATACATCAATTCTTTTCAAGTTGATGTTTCCTGAACCGTAAATATGTGTTGACAGTCTTGTACAAGAGAAATTGCTTCCATTGATGTTCCCCGATCCGTAAATGCATATTTCCAAATCGTCGTTGCTCTTCATCCCATTTGTAAAGGTTGTATTTCCTGAACCATATATGGATAAATGGTTTAATGATGGAGAAGATACTCTGATTTCCAGTTTTCCACTATTGCGGATGGAGGTATTCTTTTTAAATTTAACCACCAGTGTTTTTCCTTCAACAGTGGTTTCCAATAACTGGACGATGTTGTCGGGACCATAAATCTGTACAGTGGGAGTTCCTTGCTTTTGTGTATAAACAATATCCGAACTACTCATTGATTTAATTTTGCTGAAAGAACCGACTCTTATGTCTTTAGTGATATAGTTTGAACTTCCACTTACGTACTTTGTCTGTGAACAGGCCCCAATGATTAATAACAGCATGGAAATTGTAAGGCATGACAATAATTGTTTTTTCATGGTCTTGTGATTATTGTATTAGATATTCTTAATAGTTCCCACTCCTTTTTTATTGAGTGATTTTATGGTAGGATTACCTTTATACTTAATGCTTCCCACTCCCCGTACAGCTGCATTGATGGATTCCACTGCGTTGCAGGTAATATCTCCTACACCCTGTGAACTGGCTTCTACTATATTGGCCTGCAGGTTTCCGGCTTCTATATTGCCTACCCCTTTAGAGTGAAGAGTAGCTGCCTGAACTGTTCCTTCAAGTTTTACATTTCCTACACCCATTGATTGCACATTTAAACTACTGCAGGTCAGTGATTTAATTTTTACATCACCTACTCCTTTGCTTTCCACATAGAGGTTGTCGGTAGTCAAACCGTTATCAATATGTACATCACCTACTCCTTTGAAGGAAATACTGTTTAAAGTTGGAGATGTAATTGTTATCTTCATCTTTTTGAAGTTGCGTACCTTTTTCGATTTATCGATGCTTAACAATAAGGTACTATCTTTTACAGCCACCTGTATTAACGCTACAATGTTATCCGGCCCATAGATTTGTACGTCTGTTTTTCCATCTGCGGATTGTGTGTAATAGATGTCACCTACGGTCCCCGCGTCAATTTTGTTGAACTCCTTCACTTTATAATCTCTCGTGATGAGTTTCTTACTGGGTTGAATACCTTCACCCATATATACGCAACTGCTCAATAACCCTGCTGTTAACAGTAATGCCGACAACATTTTAAAGATTGTTTTCATTTTATTTCGTTTTTAGAGGTTTCTATCAGTTTAGACGTAGGTTGAGTAGGAAAAGTTGCATCTATCTTTCTTTTTTCTGCAAAATAATCCGTTTATTTGTATTTATAATTAAGAACAACATTGGATAAGATTATTGAAGATAAGGAGTTAGGACGTCTGATCGTACGCGATAATGTGCGTGGCAAGAGACTCGTTTTTCGTACAAAAGCTGATGCGATCTATGTTAGTATACCTCCGGGAGTTACGATGAAGGAGGTAAAGGAGGCGATAGAAAAATTACGTTCCAGATTGTTGGATTCCAGGCAGAAGTTGATACGTCCTCTGATTGACCTGAACTATCGGATCGATACAGAATACTTCAAGTTATCATTGGTCAGTGGTAAGAGGGAGAAATTCTTGGCTCATTCCGAATTGGGAGAAATGCGGATTATTTGTCCCCCGACGGCCGATTTTACAGATTCTAATTTACAGGACTGGCTCCGCAAAGTAATTGAAGAAGCTTTGCGGCGGAATGCAAAAATCATTTTACCTCCCCGTTTGTATATGCTTTCAGAGCGGTATGGGTTGCCTTACAAAAGTGTTCAGATAAATTCAAGTCGTGGACGATGGGGAAGCTGCTCTTCCCACAAAAAGATAAATCTCTCTTATTTTCTTGTATTATTGCCAAAGCATTTGATAGATTATGTTCTTTTACACGAACTTTGCCATACTTGTGAGATGAATCATGGTGATCGCTTTTGGGATTTGCTTAATGGTTTCACCGGAGGTAAAGCTTTAGAGCTGCGCGAAGAGTTGAAAAAATATAAGACTGAGATTTAACATTGCAATTACAAAACAGGTGTTGCAAGAATCCTTTCCATCAAAGATTACACTGATTGTTACAGATTGATTGCCGGCATTGATAATTGGTGTTAGGCTTTTCATCTGTGCGAATCGGAATAATTCTGTAGTGTCTTTTGATATCTCCCTTTACAGTCTTTATATACCCTATCCGGTAAGGAAGAAAAAACGTCTTTCTATTTTTGTGGTAGCTGTTTGATACCGTCAATATCCTTTTCAAAACGATAAGTGCCTCCTTTCTCACTTAGGTCAAATGCGGCTACTGTTTCAGTTTGATTGTTTACAATCATCAGTGCACTTTGCTCTGCGAAGCGTCCGACTTCGATGGCAGTAGGTTCCTCTTTGATCTGTTTATTCATGATCAAGCTGTCATTGACAAACAGTGAAATAGAATCACCCACGAAGCCTTTTGTCAACTGAATGGAGTATGTTTCACTAAAATGACGATTAGCTTCTTTTTCTCGTTGTAATCTTAAACTCATATATACAAAGATGACCACGACAAATATGACGGCAAATGCTAAAATGCCGTTTCCTACCATAAATTGCTTGTTAGTGTTAAGACGATGTGCCATAATACTATATTCTTTAATATTCGGGGTAAAGATAGCAAATCTTTTTGTATCTCATTTGTTTTTGTGTAAGTATAAAAGTTACAAAAAAATAACGAGATCTCTGAATTCTAATCCTTTTGTGTTATATAACATATCAGTTTACATTGTTCGTGCAGAATAAATTATCTTTCTTTGCATCGTGATAGTTCAGCATAGCTATCTGCAATTAAAAACCTTTATTGATACGTATGAAAATAACTTTTGGACAACAAACGACCAAAGTAAAGCAATTGGCTGACAAGATTAGCTTTGATATCTCGATGGGAGTATATAAATCGGGAGATTCACTGCCTTCGATCAATCAACTTAGCCATGCGTATGAGGTTTCCCGAGATACTGTATTTAAAGCTTTTCTTGATTTAAAAGAGAGAGGAATTATCGATTCTACTCCTGGGAAAGGGTATTATGTGGTTGGAAGATTGAAAAATGTACTTCTTTTGCTTGATGAATATTCACCTTTTAAATATGCGCTTTATAATAGTTTTGTAAAGCGTTTGTCTATCCGTTATAAAGTCGACTTGTTGTTTCATCAGTACAATGAACGTTTGTTCAATACCATCATCCGTGAATCGTTGGGGCGGTACAATAAATATATTGTGATGAACTTCGATAACGAAAAACTGTCTCCTAATCTTTATAAGATAAATCCATCTAAACTTCTTCTTCTTGATTTCGGTAAATTTGAGAAAGAGGAGTTCTCTTATGTTTGTCAGGACTTTGATCAAGGATTCTATAATGCGCTACTTCAACTGGCAGATCGATTGAAGAAATATCAAAAACTCGTTTTTGTGTTAGTGAATGATAGCATGCATCCCCGGAGTAGCCGTGACTTTTTTGAGAAATTCTGTGCCGATCAACATCAGGGTTGTGAGGTAGTGAGTGATATTGAAGGACTTCAGGTTCGCAAAGGAGAAGTATATATAGCGATTCGTCAAATAGACGTGGTGAGTATTATTAAGAAAAGTCGTATTGAGGGCTTACAATGTGGGGTTGATTTTGGCTTAATAGGGTATAATGACACACCAGCTTATGAAGTGATAGATCAGGGAATAACTGCATTAAGTGTAGATTGGGAGAAAATGGGTGATAAGGCTGCCGAATTTGTTCTGCAGGGAAAAGCCATACAAGATTACCTGCCTACGGAAGTCAGGCTGAGAGCTTCTTTATAAAAGAGTTTTTCAGAATTGTGTGTCAGCACAGGTCAGCATGGAAAAATTGTCTAATGAATTTAATAATATAGTATGAAAAAGTATCCGAAAATCGGGATTCGTCCCACCATCGATGGACGCCAGGGCGGTGTTCGCGAAAGCCTTGAAGAAAAAACAATGAATCTGGCAAAAGCTGTTGCCGAGTTGATTACTTCTAATCTCAGAAATGGCGATGGAACTCCTGTGGAGTGTGTGATTGCAGATGGAACTATCGGACGTGTTGCCGAAAGTGCTGCTTGTGCAGAAAAGTTTGAACGTGAAGGGGTAGGGGCTACTATTACTGTCACCTCATGCTGGTGTTATGGGGCTGAGACAATGGATATGAATCCATATTATCCGAAAGCTGTTTGGGGATTCAATGGGACGGAGCGTCCGGGAGCGGTGTATCTGGCTGCTGTGCTGGCAGGGCATGCACAGAAGGGATTGCCTGCATTTGGTATTTACGGTCGCGATGTACAAGACTTGAATGATAACTCTATTCCTGCGGATGTGGCAGAAAAAATTCTGCGTTTTGCCCGTGCTGCCCAGGCTGTAGCTACGATGCGTGGGAAGTCTTATCTTTCTATGGGTAGTGTTTCTATGGGTATTGCCGGTTCTATTGTAAATCCGGACTTCTTCCAGGAATATTTGGGTATGCGTAATGAGTCGGTCGATTTGACAGAGATAATTCGCCGCATGGCCGAAGGCATTTATGATAAGGAAGAATATGCCAAAGCGATGGCTTGGACTGAGAAATATTGCAAAAAGAATGAAGGGCATGATTTCAATGTGCCTGAAAAAACAAAGACACGTGCACAGAAAGATGAAGACTGGGAGTTCATTGTCAAGATGACTATCATCATGCGCGATTTGATGCAGGGTAATCCGAAGCTAAAAGAACTTGGATTTAAGGAAGAGGCTTTAGGACACAATGCCATTGCAGCGGGTTTCCAAGGACAGCGTCAATGGACGGATTTCTATCCGAATGGTGATTTCTCGGAAGCATTGCTCAATACTTCATTCGACTGGAATGGTATTCGTGAAGCATATGTAGTGGCCACTGAGAATGATGCTTGTAATGGTGTAGCTATGCTGTTCGGTCATCTGTTGACGAATCGTGCACAGATTTTCTCGGATGTACGTACTTATTGGAGTCCGGAGGCTGTGAAACGTGTTACGGGTAAGGAACTGACAGGTATGGCTGCTAATGGTATTATTCATTTGATTAATTCGGGAGCAACAACCCTTGACGGAACAGGGCAGCAAACGGATGTCAATGGAGAACCTACCATGAAACCTTGTTGGGAGGTTACGGAAGGAGAAGTTGAGAAATGTCTGGAAGCTACTACTTGGTATCCCGCCAATCGTGATTATTTCCGTGGAGGAGGTTTCTCTTCTAATTTCCTTTCGAAAGGAGGTATGCCCGTAACTATGATGCGACTGAACCTGATTAAAGGTCTTGGACCAGTGCTGCAGATAGCCGAAGGCTGGACAGTAGAGATTGATCCGGAAATTCATAAATTACTTGATGAACGTACGGACCGTACATGGCCTACTACTTGGTTTGTTCCTCGTTTATGTGATAAACCTGCCTTTAAAGATGTATACTCCGTGATGAATAATTGGGGAGCTAACCATGGTGCAATCAGTTACGGGCATATTGGTCAGGATGTGATTACACTGGCTTCCATGCTTCGTATTCCGGTTTGCATGCACAATGTGGAGGATGATCAGATTTTCCGTCCGGCGGCCTGGAATGCCTTCGGTATGGATAAAGAGGGAGCCGACTACAGAGCTTGTACTACTTATGGTCCTATTTATAAGTAACCTTTAGAAGAACGCAATATGATCAATCGATTTATATTAAACGAAGTTTCTTACTTCGGTCCGGGAGCACGTGAAGTGCTCCCTAAGGAAATCTCACGTTTGGGACTACACAAAGCATTTGTCGCAACCGATAAAGATTTGATAAAATTCGGAGTGGCGGACAAAGTGCTTAAGGTGCTGGATGCTGCTAAGATTCCTTATGTGATATTCAGTGAAATTAAGCCGAATCCTACAGTATCGAATGTAAAAGCCGGTGTGGAAGCATTTGCGGCATCCGGTGCGGACTTTATCCTGGCGATTGGCGGTGGCTCTTCTATGGATACGGCAAAGGCAATTGGGATTATTACTAATAATCCGGAATTCAGTGATGTCGTTTCATTAGAAGGTGTGGCTGATACCAAGAAGAAATCCGTACCTATCATCGCCTTGCCTACTACTGCCGGAACAGCAGCAGAAGTAACTATCAACTACGTGATTACGGACGAACAGAACCAAAAGAAAATGGTTTGTGTGGATCCGAATGATATTCCGGCTATAGCGATAGTAGATGCCGAGCTGATGTATACACTTCCTAAAAGCTTGACTGCGGCTACGGGACTTGATGCACTGACACACGCTATTGAAGGGTTGATAACCAAAGGTGCATGGGAGATGAGCGATATGTTCGAAATTAAAGCTATTGAAATGATCAACCGTTATCTGGTGACTGCCGTTGAAGAACCGTCAAATGCGGAGGCACGTAACGGTATGGCAGTAGCCCAGTACATTGCCGGTATGGCTTTTTCGAATGTAGGCTTAGGGGTCGTTCATGGTATGGCACATCCGTTGGGAGCTATATTCGATATTCCTCATGGCGTAGCCAATGCGTTGTTATTACCTATTGTTATGGAGTTTAATGCTCCGGCTGCTCTTGACAAATATGTAGAGATAGCTAAGGCTATGAACGTGTATTCTGCAGGTATGGCTAAAGAAGAGGCAGCTAAAGCAGCCGTAGATGCTGTAAAAGCACTATCTTTGAGGGTCAATATTCCACAGCACTTGTCCGATTTGGGCATTCAGGAAAGAGACCTTGACCGCCTTGCTACAGCTGCGTTTGCTGATGTCTGTACGCCGGGTAACCCACGGGAAGTAACAAAAGAAATTATTCTTGATTTATATAAGAAAGCATTATGATAACTAATGAACATATCGAGCAGTATCTTGCTCAGGCACATCGCTATGGCGATGCTAAATTAATGTTGTGCAGCAGCGGTAACCTTTCATGGAGAATCGGTGAAGAAGCACTTGTTTCCGGAACGGGTTCTTGGGTACCGAACCTGCAGAAAGAAAAAGTATCTGTTTGCAATATTGCTACGGGTATACCCCAGAATGGAGTAAAACCTTCTATGGAAAGTACTTTTCATTTGGGAATCCTTCGTGAACGTCCGGATGTAAATGTAGTTCTGCATTTTCAATCGGAATATGCTACAGCTGTTTCCTGTATGAAAAACAAACCATCAAATTTCAATGTAACTGCTGAGATACCTTGTCATGTCGGTAAAGAGATTCCTGTCATTCCTTACTATCGTCCGGGTTCGCCTGAACTGGCTAAGGCTGTTGTGGAAGCGATGAAAGAACATAACTCTGTGTTGCTGACCAATCATGGACAGGTGGTATGTGGCAAAGATTTTGATCAGGTGTATGAACGGGCAACTTTCTTTGAGATGGCTTGCCGGATTATTGTTCAATCCGGAGGAGACTATTCGGTTCTGACACCGGAAGAGATTGATGATCTGGAAATATATGTGTTAGGAAAGAAAACAAAATAGAAAATAATGACGACCAGCTTATGAGTACATACTTAGCAGCTGACTTTGGTGGGGGTAGTGGCCGTATTATGGCCGGTACTCTCACTGAAGGTAAGCTAATACTGGAAGAGGTATATCGTTTTGGTAATCGGCAAATTAGACTCGGAAACCATGTCTATTGGGATTTTCTCTCTCTCTTCGAAGAAATGAAAAACGGACTTCGTGTCGCTGCCCGAAAAGGTTATCTGGTGAGAAGTATCGCTATAGATACCTGGGGAGTTGATTTTGGACTGATTGACAAAGATGGTAATCTGTTGGGTAATCCGGTCTGTTACCGAGATTCTCGTACTAATGGTATGCCTGAGCGGGTGTTTAAGCAGATTGATCAAGCTGCCCATTATGCAGAAACAGGCATCCAAGTGATGCCTATCAATACTCTGTTTCAACTATATAGTATGAAGCAGAACAATGATGTACAACTCCGGGTAGCTGATAAACTATTATTTATGCCTGATTTGTTCAGCTATTTCCTTACAGGAACAGCGAATAATGAATATTGTATTGCTTCTACTTCTGAGTTACTTGATGCTTGTCGGCGCAACTGGTCGGATAACTTGATTAGTGAATTAGGATTACCCCGACATCTTTTTGGTGACATTGTGCTTCCCGGGACTATTCGCGGTAAATTGAAACAAGAAATTGCGGATGAAACCGGTCTAAGCTGTATTGATGTCGTTGCCGTCGGTTCACATGACACAGCCAGTGCCGTATTTGCCGTTCCTTCCAATGAGCCGGATCGGGCTTATCTTAGTTCGGGAACCTGGTCCTTGCTCGGAACAGAGATTGACCAACCGATTTTGACGGAGGAAGCACGTTTGGGAGGATTCACGAATGAGGGTGGCATACAAGGCAAGATACGCTTTCTGCAGAATATAACCGGACTTTGGATTTTACAACGTCTGATGGCTGAGTGGAAGGAGCGGGGTGAAGAAACCAGTTATGATCGTGTGATAGCCGAAGCAACGCTATCAGATATCCGTTCGGTAATTGATGTAGATGATTCTTCTTTTTGTAATCCCGACTGTATGGAAGAGTCGATCGTTATGTATTGTCATAAGCATCATTTGAGAGTGCCGGTTTCTCAGGGAGAGTTTGTTCGTTGTGTCATTGAATCATTGGCACACCGTTATAAATTAGGAGTCGAACAGATGAATCGCTGTCTGCCGGTGCCGATTAAACAACTCCATATTATCGGAGGAGGCTGCCAGAATCGTTTGCTAAACCAACTTACTGCAAATGCTTTAGGCATTCCGGTATATGCAGGTCCGGTAGAAGCGACTGCTATCGGCAATATCTTAGTGCAAGCGAAAGCTCAAGGTGAAATAGATACTTGGGAAGAGCTAAAAGAAATTATCATAAACAGTGTAAAACCTCAGGTATATTATCCTGAATAACCCGACAACCCATGAAAAACACCAATCGTTCCATTCTTCATAAAGATGGAGTTAGTTACATCCTGCCATTTATTTTAGTGACTTCTTGTTTTGCCTTATGGGGGTTCGCTAATGATATTACCAATCCAATGGTAAAGGCCTTTTCGAAAATATTTCGTATGAGTGTCACCGACGGGGCATTGGTGCAGGTCGCTTTTTACGGAGGTTACTTTGCGATGGCCTTTCCTGCTGCAATGTTTATTCGTAAATACTCTTATAAAGCCGGTATCCTGCTGGGACTGGGGCTATATGCTTTGGGTGCCTTGCTGTTTTTCCCTGCAAAGATGACAGGTGACTATTACCCTTTCCTGCTCGCTTATTTTATTTTGACGTGTGGACTCTCGTTTCTGGAAACAAGTGCTAACCCGTATATATTATCAATGGGTACGGAGGAGACGGCAACCCGACGATTGAATCTGGCGCAGTCGTTTAATCCAATGGGATCATTATTGGGAATGTATGTAGCCATGAACTTCATTCAGGCGCGCCTGAATCCCATGGATACGGTAGAACGCAGCCAATTGTCTCCGTCTGAGTTCGAGGTATTGAAAGAGTCGGATTTGTCCGTGCTGATTGCCCCTTACCTGATTATAGGATTAGTGATTCTTGCCATGCTTTTTCTGATACGTGCCGTTAAAATGCCTAAGAATGGTGATAAGAATCATAATATTGATTTTATACCAACGCTAAAGCGTATTTTTAAAGTTCATCATTATAGAGAAGGAGTCATAGCGCAATTCTTTTATGTGGGGGCACAGATTATGTGCTGGACTTTTGTTATCCAATATGGAACACGCTTGTTTATGTCGCAGGGAATGGAGGAGAAGGCTGCTGAAGTGCTTTCCCAGGAATATAATATAATTGCTATGATTATTTTCTGCATAAGCCGTTTTGTGTGTACATTTATTCTTCGCTACTTGAATCCGGGCATGCTTCTCAAGATTCTTGCGATTGCGGGTGGCGCTTTTACGTTAGGTGTGATTTTTTTGCAAAATATATGGGGATTGTACTGCCTGGTAGCTGTTTCGGCTTGTATGTCACTAATGTTTCCCACGATTTATGGCATTGCTCTTCGTGGTTTGGGTGATGATGCCAAGTTTGGGGCTGCCGGTTTAATTATGGCAATTCTGGGAGGTTCTATCTTACCACCGCTACAGGCTTGTATTATTGACCAACATACATTGTTGGGTATGCCTGCTGTAAACTTGTCTTTTATACTTCCTTTTATCTGTTTCGTAGTGATTATCATTTATGGGCATCGTACGTGTGCACGTGTAAGAAAGATAAAAGCAACACAAAAGTAATGTTGAGAATCGGATGCGGTGTTTGACGATTCTTCTGAGCAACTGTTTCCTTCTGCTTGTGTCATTCGTTTCTTGTGGGAAAGTGTCATTAGCGGAAGAAGCAGTGTTTACTATACCGGTGGATACGGCGTTCATGAAGCTTCGTCAATGGGAATGGCATTGCCAGAAACGGGCTGACAGTTGCCTGGCAGAGAATAATTATCAGGAAGCTTTATCTTGGCTGGATTCTGCTCGTAGCCAAGTGGAACATTACGGACGTCCTTATTATATGCTGGCACGTGGAAATGTATATTATTCTATCCATCAATATGATTCCGCCCGTTGTTATTTTAGTATGGCAGCCCATTCCATTCATCCGCATATTGCTATCGAAGCTTGGAGGAAACTTGCAGAACTGGAACTTATGGAAGGAAATGAGAAGCAAGTGTTCTACTCTACGCAGAAGGCAGATGCGCTTTTCCGGGTGGAGATAGGCCATGTGCAGAGTGATAACAGTGAAGCTCTATATCAGGAAGAGAGGTTGAAAAACGAGTTAAACCAATTGAAGATTGCCAAACAGAATCGGGAAATTGCCATGTTAACTTTGAGCCTTTGTCTGCTTGTACTGGTTGCTTTGTTTGTTTTCTACCGGCAAAATAAGATAAAGTGTGAAAAAGAGCGTCTGCTTCTTGAAGAGAAAGCCAAGTTGGAGCAAGAGAACCAAATACTGAAACAAACTGAAGAGTTAAGTGCTTTGAGAGAGAAAGAGGCGGTTTTGCGCGAGTCTTTGTTCCGTAAGGTCGATGTTTTGCGTAAAATACCCTCCCTCAATGAAGAAGAGCAGGAGAGTGGTGAACATCGCATAGCTTTGTCGGAAAGAGAGTGGGAGGAAATTCGTCAGACGGTGGATAATGCTTATGATGGGTTTTCACAACGGTTGCTTGCACGCTTTCCTTTGTTGACTTTAAAAGATATTTATTTCTGCTGCTTGGTGAAGATCAATGTCAGTATAAAGGACCTTTCCGATATTTATTGTATTAGTCGTACCTCGGTTAGTAAAAAGAAATTTCGCATCAAGCGAGAGAAGCTTGGAGCAGAGGATTCGGACTCTTTAGATGACTTTTTGCGTGGTTTTTAGTTCTCGGAAACTTGTTTGTCCATGCTATTTTAAGAAAGGGACTGTCTAATGCGTTGGTATATAGTGCGATAGTGTGTTTCTTTTTGAAGTGCTTTGTCTATATCCCTTTTTGTTTTTCCTGTGCCCGATGGTTAATTTTGCAATATCAAAACTTTAAAAATGTATATGATATGTTGAATCGACTGAACTATTTCATTATGTCGGCAGGGCTACTTGTTTTAGTAGCATGTTCGTCTAATTCCGGAAAACAGGTAGAGATGGCAAATACTCCTTTTGTTTACGATGGATTAAAAGAGTATCCGATAAAAGAGTTGAAACTGTCCGATCTGGCAGTTAGTGATTATGTGTTATTAAAAGACAATGAAAATTCATTGTTGGGTAGGTTACCGACAAATCCCTGTATGCAGGTCACTGAAGACCGGATTTATATTCAGGATGAAGAGCAACAGGCTATATTTATTTTTGACCGTCAGGGAAATCCATTATTGCAAATGCGTCATAAAGGAGGCGGCCCTCAGGAATGGGCATCTTTGAACTCTTTCTATGTGGACTGTCCTAATAAAGAAATTATAGTGTTGGACCGGGCTAAAAAGTTTATAGTTTATGATTTGAATGGGAAATTTAAACGAAGCTTCCCGACGCCCGGTTGCTCTTGGAAGTTTGCTAACTTGAATGATGAGGCCGTACTGATATATTGTCCTTTTACGAATCGTAATAACGGAGAGGCAGTTTGCATCCTTTCTAAAAAAGATGGCAAAAAGTTGCATGTGTGTCCTATTACGATAGATAATTTTGTGTGGGATAGCGAGGGACGTATTGGCTATGAACCATTGAAACCGGCTTATGGTGGAATTTTATTTTCAGATTTATCATTGAAAGGTGTGTATTTTATTGATGCTGAAACATATGAAGTAAAACAGGTTATTGATGAAGTAACAGAATATAAATTTGAAAATGCAGAGTTCGTTAAGCTACATCCGGCGATCGATGCTAAAGATTATACTTTGTATACTACGCTCGGTACGAAATGGTTGACTCCGGATATGCCAATAAACTATTATTATTTCGATAAGAAGGAGCAGAAAATGTATACTTTGAAAAATGAAACTGGATGGGCTGTTTTAAAAGATGTCTGCAATGTACAGAGAACCCGTACAACGAATACTCCAGGTATAGGTATTGGTTATTATTGGCCTTCTACTATGAAAGGAGAGTCGATGCAAGCTGAGAAAGAGCAGTTTGACCCTCGTTTCCGGGCAATAATGGACTCTATACCTGAAGAGGGTAACCCTGTATTACAAATAATGAACTTCAATAAATAATGAAGCTGTTCCGCAAAATATTGATTATTTGTCTTCTTGGGAAGTTAATGGCTTGTTCGTCATTAGCTTCCGGGGAGATAAATGATGTTTGGGGGCATAAGCAAGTGGCTACGGTTGAAATGGCAGGCTCTGATAGCGTTTGGGTCTGCCACTTGTCTATGTTGAAGGATACGGTTACTGTACCTCTTAGTCATTTTGTCGAGGAACTGGAAATGGTTAAACTTGATAATCGGGATGCTGCATTGGTGTCTCCTTCCAAAACAATTATTGGCAAACAGTATATTTTAGTACATAAAATGGGGCATGTCCCTTTCAAACTTTTTACTAAAAGAGGGGTCTATTTGAGGGATATCGGTTCTTTTGGTCAAGGTGCGGGTGAATATGGCTTAGCTTACGATGTACAGATGGATGAGGAGAATAACCGGCTTTATGTGTTGTGTTGGCAGGCCGATCATATCTTGGTATTCGATTTACAAGGAAATATACTTCAACCGATTCGATTGGCGCATTGGTCACCTAAAGGGGTGTTTCATGTAGAAACGGAACGGGGACAGGTGAGTGTTTGTGCTCTGTCTTTTAATCGTGACTTTGTAGGTGACCGGCATTCGCCTATGATCTGGACGCAAAGTTTGGATGGCAAGATTATAAAAGAACTTCCGGCAGGGTATTTGGCTGTGAATGATTATGGAAATGAAATCGAATCTCTGAATAATGGTACGATGATGGACATTGGTTTCTGGTTTGGAGGGCGATATCGTAACGATTCATTATATCATTATGATAACCGGGAGTTTAGGCTTATTCCCCGTTTTACGCTTGATTATGGAGGACATGAGTTGACCCCACACAGCTTTGGAGAGTTGCCGAATCACTTCTGGGGAGAAATATCATACCCTGTAAAACTAAGTCCATATTCGTCAACTACCACTCCTCCGAAATATTATATGGTTGAAAAACATACTTTACGAGGTGCTTTTGTTGAAATATACAATGATTTCTTAGGTGGGATTCCCGCTGACTGGTTCTTTTCATCTCATGACGGATATTATGTTTGGAATGTTGAACCTGTCCGATTGAAGCAAATGGTTGAGGATCGTTTGTCCTCAAGTGAGATTATTTCGGATTCGGACCGAAGAAAGCTGACCGAACTGTTTGGGAGTATTAAAGAAAACGATAACAATTATATTTTCTATGGTCGATTGAAATGTAGATAGTTCCTGTTTTTTTCTTATCATTTCTTTTTTTTCTCTAATATTTTGTAGTCGAACAGATTATTTATATCTTTGCACCCGAAACGGATGAAAGGTGGAGGGGCGATTAAGCTCCTTTTTTTGTTCTTAATAGTTAATCAATGATAGAAAAAAGAACTGTTTGTCAGATTGTTGAAGAATGGCTGGAGGATAAAGACTATTTTCTGGTAGAAGTGACCGTCAGCCCTGATGACAAGATTGTGGTCGAAATTGACCATGCAGAAGGTGTTTGGATTGAAGATTGTGTGGAACTGAGCCGTTTCATAGAATCGAAACTGAACCGTGAAGAGGAAGATTATGAGCTGGAAGTTGGCTCTGCCGGAATCGGACAGCCATTTAAAGTATTGCAACAGTACTATAACCACATCGGCCTGGAGGTGGAAGTGCTGACTAAAGGCGGACGCAAACTGAGCGGGGTCTTGAAAGATGCCGATGAAGAAAAGTTTGTTGTGACCGTACAAAAGAAAGTAAAACCCGAAGGAGCCAAACGTCCTCAGTTGGTAGAAGAGGATGAAACCTTCACCTATGATGATATAAAATATACTAAATACTTAATTAGTTTTAAATAATTATGGCCAAGAAAGAAGAAACAATCAGCTTGATTGATACATTTTCGGAATTTAAGGAACTGAAGAATATCGATAGAACCACGATGGTAAGCGTGCTCGAAGAGTCGTTCCGCAGTGTGATCGCGAAAATGTTTGGCACTGATGAAAATTACGACGTAATTGTCAACCCGGATAAGGGAGACTTTGAAATATGGCGTAACCGTGAGGTAGTGGCAGACGAAGATTTGACTAATCCCAATATGCAGATTTCGTTAACTGAAGCACAACAAATCGATGCTTCTTACGAGGTAGGTGAGGAGGTTACTGATGAGGTAATTTTCGCTAAGTTTGGTCGCCGTGCTATTCTGAACCTTCGTCAAACACTGGCTTCTAAGATTCTTGAGCTTGAAAAGGACAGTATTTATAATAAATATATTGATAAAGTAGGTACTATCATCAATGCAGAAGTATACCAGATCTGGAAAAAAGAGATGTTGTTGCTTGACGATGAAGGAAACGAGTTATTGTTGCCGAAAACAGAGCAGATACCAAGCGATTTTTATCGTAAAGGAGAAACTGCCCGTGCAGTGGTGGCACGCGTGGACAACAAAAACAACAATCCGAAGATTATCCTCTCGCGTACTTCTCCGGTTTTCCTGCAGCGCTTGTTCGAGATGGAAGTACCTGAAATAAACGATGGCTTGATTACAATCAAAAAGATTGCCCGTATTCCCGGTGAACGTGCTAAGATTGCGGTAGAATCTTATGATGACAGAATTGATCCCGTAGGAGCCTGTGTAGGTGTAAAGGGAAGTCGTATTCATGGCATCGTACGTGAACTTCGCAATGAAAATATTGATGTGATTAATTATACATCAAATATTTCATTGTTTATCCAGCGTGCTTTAAGCCCGGCCAAAATCTCTTCTATTCGGTTGAATGAAGAAGAGCGTAAAGCTGAGGTATTCCTGAAACCGGAAGAGGTATCGTTGGCTATTGGTAAAGGCGGTTTGAATATCAAACTGGCCAGTATGTTGACCGAGTACACTATCGACGTGTTCCGTGAGTTGGATGAAAACGCGCAGGATGAAGATATTTATCTGGACGAGTTCAGAGATGAAATCGACGGATGGGTGATCGATGCTATCAAAGCTATTGGTATTGATACAGCTAAGTCTGTATTGAACGCACCTCGCGAAATGCTGATTGAAAAAACGGATCTGGAAGAAGAGACGGTGGACGAGGTATTACGCATTTTGAAATCGGAGTTTGAAGATAATGAATAATAGATCAATGCGATGATGTGCCGATATGCCAATAAAAAGAAAGGGCGTATAGGAATTGGCACATTGGCATATTGAGCGATTATCAAATTATTCTTTCTCCATTATTCTTTAAATTAAAATATGACGATAAGGTTAAACAAAGTTACAAGAGATTTAAATGTAGGAATCGCGACGGTAGTTGAGTTCTTGCAAAAGAAAGGGTATACCGTTGAGGCAAATCCGAATACGAAAATTACCGAGGAGCAGTATGCTATGCTCGTGAAGGAGTTCAGCACAGATAAGAACCTTAGACTTGAATCGGAGCGTTTCATTCAGGAACGTCAAAACAAAGATCGCAATAAGGCATCTGTTTCTATTGATGGTTATAATAAGAAAGAACCGGAGAAGGCCGTTGCTGACGATGTGATTAAGACGGTCATTCCGGAAGATGTACGTCCGAAGTTTAAACCTGTCGGAAAAATAGATTTAGATAAACTGAACCGGAGAACTGAAAAAGAGCCGGTGAAAGAAGAACCGAAACCACAACCTGTAGTAGCTACTGAAGAAAAGAAGGTAGCGGAAGAGGTTAAGCCTGTTGTAAACGAAGTGAAAAAAGAAGAAGTCGCTACGGCTCCTGTTGCTTCGGAATCGAAACCGGTGAAAGAAGAACCGAAACCGGTGGTGGTTGAAAAGCCTGCAGAAACAGAGAAGAAAGTGGTTGAGGAAGTCAAGAAAGAAGAACCCAAAGTCGTGGTATCTCCAGAAAAAACAGAGAAGAAAGAAGAGAAACCGGTAGCAGAAGCACCGGCTACTCCAGTAGAGAAGGAAGAGGAGGGCGTATTTAAGATTCGTCCGACTGAGTTTGTATCTAAGATTAATGTTATCGGACAGATTGACCTGGCTGCATTGAATCAGTCGACCCGTCCGAAGAAAAAATCGAAAGAAGAAAAACGGAAAGAGCGTGAAGAAAAGGAAAAACTTCGTCAGGATCAGAAGAAACAGATGAAGGAAGCCATCATCAAGGAAATCCGTAAAGAAGATAATAAACAAGCTAAAGTAGCCGGTAAAGAAAATCTTGATCCCAACGGTAAGAAGAAACGTAATCGCATCAACAACAATAAAGAAAAAGTAGATGTGAACAACGTTGCTTCTAACTTTGCGCATCCCACTCCAAACAGTGAGCGTACCAATAATAACCGTGGAGGAAATCAGCAAGGTGGCGGCGGGCAAAACAGAAATCGTAACAACAATAATAAAGATCGCTTTAAGAAGCCTGTAGTGAAGCAGGAAGTGAGTGAAGAAGATGTAGCAAAGCAGGTAAAAGAAACTTTGGCTCGTCTGACAAGTAAAGGTAAGAACAAAGGAGCCAAATATCGCAAGGAGAAACGTGATTTGGTATCGAACCGTATGCAGGAACTGGAAGATCAGGAGATGGCAGAAAGCAAGGTACTGAAATTGACAGAATTCGTGACTGCCAATGAATTGGCCAGTATGATGAATGTATCTGTTAATCAGGTTATCGGAACTTGTATGAGTATAGGTATGATGGTTTCTATCAACCAGCGTCTGGATGCGGAAACAATCAATCTTGTTGCTGAAGAATTCGGATTTAAGACCGAATATGTCAGTGCGGAGGTAGCTCAGGCCATTGTTGAAGAGGAAGATGCTCCGGAAGATCTGGAACACCGTGCTCCGATTGTTACAGTAATGGGTCACGTAGACCACGGTAAAACTTCATTGCTTGACTATATCCGTAAGGCAAATGTAATTGCGGGTGAAGCCGGAGGTATCACACAGCATATCGGTGCATATCACGTTACATTGGAGGACGGACGTAAGATTACATTCCTTGATACTCCGGGTCACGAAGCGTTTACTGCAATGCGTGCCCGTGGTGCGAAGGTAACGGATATCGCGATTATTATCGTAGCTGCCGATGATGATGTAATGCCTCAAACTAAGGAAGCTATCAATCATGCTGCGGCTGCGGGTGTTCCTATAGTATTTGCTATTAATAAGATTGATAAACCCCATGCTAATCCGGAGAAAATTAAAGAGACACTGGCTCAGATGAATTATCTCGTAGAAGAGTGGGGGGGTAAATACCAGTCGCAGGATATTTCGGCCAAGAAAGGTCTTGGAGTACCCGAACTGATGGAGAAAGTCCTTTTGGAGGCAGAAATGCTTGATTTGAAGGCAAATCCGAACCGCAATGCTACGGGTTCAATTATTGAATCAACTCTGGACAAGGGACGTGGATATGTTGCTACTGTATTGGTTTCCAATGGTACGCTGAAGGTAGGTGATATTGTGCTTGCCGGAACAAGTTACGGCCGTGTAAAGGCGATGTTCAATGAACGTAATCAACGCGTAACACAAGCTGGACCTTCGGAACCGGTATTGATTCTCGGTTTAAATGGGGCTCCTGCCGCGGGTGATACATTCCATGTGATTGAGACTGATCAAGAGGCCCGTGAAATTGCCAATAAGCGTGAACAATTGCAGCGTGAACAGGGATTGCGTACTCAGAAGCTGTTGACTCTCGATGAAGTGGGACGTCGTATTGCTTTGGGTAACTTCCAGGAATTGAACGTAATTGTGAAAGGTGATGTGGACGGCTCTATCGAAGCATTGAGTGATTCGTTGATCAAGTTGTCTACCGAACAGATTCAGGTTAATGTGATCCACAAGGCTGTAGGTCAGATTTCAGAATCAGATGTGACATTGGCAGCTGCTTCAGATGCTATTATCATTGGATTCCAGGTGCGTCCGTCAGCTTCAGCGCGCAAGTTTGCCGAGCAGGAAGGAGTAGATATACGTTTGTATTCTGTAATTTACGCTGCTATCGAAGAGGTGAAGGCTGCTATGGAAGGTATGCTTGCTCCGGAAGTGAAAGAGGTGGTGACTGCTACTATCGAAGTGCGTGAGGTATTCCACATTACTAAGGTGGGTACTGTGGCCGGTGCCGTTGTGAAAGAAGGCAAGGTGAAACGTTCGGATAAGGCTCGTCTGATCCGTGATGGTATCGTAATCTTCTCAGGTTCTATTAATGCCTTGAAGCGTTTTAAAGATGATGTGAAGGAAGTAGGTACAAACTTTGAATGTGGTATCAGCCTTGTCAACTACAACGATTTGAAGGTAGGGGATATGATTGAAACTTACGAAGAAGTAGAAGTGAAGCAAACTTTATAATTCTCACGAAACTGAAAATATACGGAGGCACAGAGTGATTACAACTCCGTGTCTCCGTTTTCGTTTTACATAGAATGACTACCATAGATATTATCATACTGATTGCCCTTGGAGCCGGTGTTATTATCGGATTTATGAAAGGCTTTATCCGGCAGCTTGCCTCCATACTTGGATTGATTGTGGGGTTGCTGGCGGCAAAAGCTTTGTATACATCACTGGCTGTAAAGTTATGTCCTACAGTGACAGATTCCATGACTGTGGCACAGATATTGGCATTTGTCATTATTTGGATAGCTGTACCATTAATCTTTACGTTAGTGGCTTCAGTGTTGACAAAGGCGATGGAGGCAGTTTCGCTTGGCTGGCTGAATCGTTTGCTTGGAGCCGGACTTGGAGCCTTGAAATATCTTTTACTGGTGAGTCTGGTTGTCTGTGTCATTCAATTCATAGATACAGATAGCCAGTTGATTAGTCAAACAAAGAAGGAGGAATCCTTGTTATATTATCCTATGGAAAGGTTTGCGGGAATGTTCTTTCCCGCAGCAAAAGAGGTTACACAACAATATATACTCAAATAAAAATGATGCAACAAGAAGAACCCAATAAATATGTAAAAGAACTCACGCAGGAGAAGTACAAATATGGCTTCACTACGGAGGTACATACAGATATCATAGAGAAGGGACTCAATGAAGACGTAGTGCGGCTTATCTCGTCTAAAAAGAACGAGCCGGACTGGTTGTTGGAATTCCGTCTGAAAGCCTATCGTCATTGGCTGACACTGGAGATGCCTACCTGGGCACACTTGCGTATACCTGAGATTGACTATCAGGCCATTTCGTATTATGCCGACCCTACAAAGAAGAAAGAAGGTCCGAAGAGTATGGATGAAGTTGATCCGGAACTAATAAAGACATTCAATAAACTGGGTATTCCTTTGGAAGAGCAAATGGCACTGAGCGGTATGGCTGTGGATGCAGTGATGGATTCAGTATCTGTGAAAACGACCTTTAAGGAAACACTGATGGAGAAAGGTATTATCTTTTGTTCGTTCAGTGAAGCAGTGCGTGAACATCCCGACCTGGTGAAGAAGTATCTTGGATCTGTAGTAGGTTATCGGGATAACTTTTTTGCAGCATTAAATTCTGCGGTATTTTCAGACGGTTCTTTCGTTTATATACCCAAAGGGGTACGTTGTCCGATGGAACTTTCCACATACTTCCGTATCAACGCAGCCAATACCGGGCAGTTCGAACGTACATTAATCGTAGCAGATGACGATAGCTATGTTTCCTATCTGGAAGGTTGCACCGCCCCAATGCGGGACGAGAATCAATTACATGCCGCTATTGTCGAGATTGTGGTACACGATCGTGCAGAAGTAAAATACAGTACCGTTCAGAATTGGTATCCGGGTGATGCCGAAGGTAAAGGTGGAGTATACAATTTTGTGACGAAACGTGGTAATTGTAAAGGAGTAGATAGCAAACTCTCGTGGACTCAGGTTGAGACGGGATCAGCCATTACCTGGAAATACCCTTCTTGCATTCTCTCCGGTGATAATTCTACCGCTGAATTTTATTCGGTAGCAGTGACAAACAATTACCAACAGGCAGATACAGGAACTAAAATGATTCATTTAGGTAAGAATACCCGTAGTACGATTGTCAGTAAAGGTATATCTGCCGGAAAAAGTGAGAACTCTTACCGTGGGCTGGTTCGTGTAGCCGAAAAGGCGGATAATGCCCGTAATTATAGCCAGTGTGATTCATTGTTGCTGGGTGATAAGTGTGGTGCACATACTTTCCCCTACATGGATATTCATAACGAAACAGCAGTTGTTGAACATGAAGCAACTACCAGTAAGATTAGTGAGGATCAGATATTCTATTGTAATCAGCGTGGCATTTCCACTGAAGATGCCATTGGGCTGATTGTAAACGGCTATGCAAAGGAGGTACTTAATAAACTTCCGATGGAATTTGCTGTAGAAGCTCAGAAGTTGCTTACGATCTCTCTTGAAGGTAGTGTAGGATAATGGGGTGCAAACGAATTGGTTGGTTATTGATATTCCTGCTTTATGTAGGTATAGCGTTTGCACAGAATCTGGATGATCAGGAGAGAAGATGGGCAATCAGTGGCTCTTGGGGAGGAGACTGGCCGATAGTAACAAAGAACACACTTTCGGGAAAAGCTGTTTCTACAGGCCATATACATACTTTATTGCTGGAGTATTATATTCCTTATACCCGCTTCTCTTTGAAGGGCGGTTATACAGGTGAAGAGATAAAACTGAATCCCGGTATTTCTGCCTCACTGAGCAATCTGGAAGTGGGAGGGCGATACTATTTCCTGCCACAACGTTTTGTGATTCAGCCTTACGGGGGACTCTCCACAGCATGGAATCTGTCTCCACGTCGACAATACGGTATAACCAGTGGCAGTTACTACGATCCTTCAAGACAGGAATTTCGTAAAGACTACGATTGCCGATATCAGGTAAAAGAACCGCTATTCACTATCTCTCCGGTGATAGGGGCCGATATATATTTTCTTTCGTGTCTTGCTTTCACCCTGGAGTATAATTTCCGGATGGGCATTGCCGGAAGAATGAATGGAGAAGTAGAGAAGACTAATTCCCGGGGGACCGGGATAGTGCGTAGTAGCGGGATGCGTCAGACATTAAGCGTAGGAGTGAAAGTGAATTTTCCTTTTACTATTACGCAGACAGACGGCAATTCCATACTGCAATTGTTGGACGAAGTTATTTTTGGAGAAGAATAGATAATGAAATAATTGATAAGATCATGTTAGAGATAAAAGACCTGCATGCCAGCATTAACGGCAAAGAGATATTGAAAGGCATCAACTTGACGGTGAATCCGGGCGAAGTACATGCCATTATGGGACCCAATGGTTCAGGTAAGAGTACGCTTTCTTCTGTTCTGGTAGGTAATCCTGCTTTTGAAGTGACGAAAGGGAGTATTACATTCTACGGTAAGAACCTTTTGGAATTAAGTCCTGAAGACCGTAGCCACGAAGGTATCTTCCTTAGTTTTCAGTATCCGGTAGAGATTCCGGGTGTGAGCATGGTTAACTTTATGCGTGCTGCTGTCAATGAACAGCGTAAATACAAAGGTTTGCCTGCTCTGACAGCCAGTGAGTTCCTGAAGCTGATGCGTGAAAAGCGTGCAGTAGTTGAGTTGGATAACAAATTGGCAAACCGCTCGGTAAATGAAGGCTTCTCGGGTGGAGAGAAAAAACGTAACGAGATTTTCCAGATGGCTATGCTCGAACCCCGTCTTAGCATTCTGGACGAGACGGACTCCGGACTCGATATCGATGCGCTTCGTATTGTAGCCGAAGGAGTAAACAAATTGAAGACACCCGATACCAGTTGTATTGTCATCACTCACTACCAGCGTTTGTTGGATTACATAAAGCCGGATATCGTACATGTGCTCTATAAGGGACGTATTGTGAAGACAGCAGGTCCGGAGCTCGCTCTTGAGCTGGAAGAAAAAGGATACGATTGGATTAAGAAGGAATTAGGAGAATGAGTGTGATTATGAATGTAGAACAGCAATACATAGATCTTTTTGCTCAGTGTGAAGCGATGATCTGTCGTCATAGTGCCGAGCCCATGAATGCTCCCCGAGCGGCAGCTTTTGCTGATTTCGAGCGTCAGGGATTTCCTACGCGGAAGCAGGAAAAGTACAAATACACGGATGTCAGTAAATTCTTCGAGCCGGATTACGGCTTGAACCTGAATCGTCTACCCATTCCGGTGAATCCTTATGAGGTGTTTAAATGCGATGTTCCGAATATGAGTACCTCATTGTTTTTTGTGGTGAACGATGCATTCTACAATCAGGCACTTCCTAAGTCCGGATTACCTGAGGGAGTTATTTTCGGCGGTCTGAGAGAAATGGCTGAGCAACATCCGGAACTTGTAAAAAAGTATTATGGTAAGTTGGCAGATACTTCGAAGGATGCAGTAACGGCCTTTAATACAGCTTTTACTCAAGACGGAGTACTGATGTATGTTCCGAAGAATGTGGTTGTTGATAAACCCATCCAGTTGGTTAATATACTTCGTGCAGATGTCAATTTCATGGTAAACCGACGTGTGCTGATTATCCTTGAAGAGGGAGCTCAGGCCCGTTTGCTGGTTTGTGATCATGCCATGGATAATGTGAACTTTCTGGCAACGCAAGTCATTGAAGTGTTTGCGGAAGAAAACTCTGTTTTCGATCTTTACGAACTGGAAGAGACCCATACCAGCACAGTGCGTTTCAGCAATCTGTATGTGAAGCAGGGAGCGAATAGCAATGTACTGCTCAATGGGATGACACTTCACAACGGGACAACCCGTAATACGACAGAGGTTACCCTTGCCGGTGAAGGTGCCGAGATTAATCTTTGTGGCATGGCCATTGCCGATAAAAACCAACATGTGGACAATAATACTTCGATAGATCATGCTGTGCCGAATTGTACCAGTAATGAGTTATTCAAGTATGTACTTGATGATCAGTCAGTGGGTGCCTTTGCCGGATTGGTACTTGTACGTCCGGATGCACAACATACCAGTTCTCAGCAGACAAACCGTAACCTCTGTGCCACTCGTGATGCCCGTATGTATACTCAGCCACAATTGGAGATATATGCCGACGATGTAAAATGCTCCCATGGAGCCACAGTAGGTCAATTGGACGAAAATGCTCTCTTCTACATGCGTGCTCGTGGTATTGCAGAGAAGGAAGCCCGTTTGCTGTTGATGTTTGCTTTTGTCAACGAGGTGATTGATACCATTCGTTTGGAGGCATTGAAAGATCGCCTGCATTTGTTGGTTGAAAAACGTTTCCGTGGTGAACTGAATAAGTGCCAGGGGTGTTCTATTTGCAAATAATCAGTGATAAAATGAATATTCAGAAGATACGTGAAGACTTTCCCATACTCGGCCGTACGGTATATGGCAAGCCTTTAGTTTATTTAGATAACGGAGCGACTACTCAGAAGCCGCGCTTGGTGATTGACTCGATTGTAGATGAATATTACTCGGTCAATGCGAATGTACACCGTGGGGTTCATTTCCTGTCTCAGCAGGCGACGGAGCTGCATGAGGCTTCACGTGAAACTGTACGTCAGTTCATTAATGCCCGTAGTACTCGTGAGGTCATTTTCACTCGAGGGACAACGGAAAGCATTAATTTAATTGTTTCCAGTTTTGGTGAAGAGTTCATGCAAGAGGGGGATGAAGTGATTGTTTCAGTGATGGAACACCACAGTAATATCGTACCTTGGCAGTTGCTGGCAGCCCGTAAAGGGATTGCGATTAAAGTCATTCCGATGAATGATAAAGGTGAGCTGTTACTTGATGAGTACGAAAAGCTTTTTTCTGAGCGTACTAAGATCGTCAGCGTAACCCAAGTGTCCAATGTACTGGGAACAATCAATCCGGTGAAAGAGATGATTGCCACGGCGCATGCTCATGGAGTACCTGTTATGATTGACGGTGCTCAATCCATTCCTCACATGAAGGTGGATGTACAGGATTTGGATGCTGACTTCTTTGTTTTCTCTGGTCATAAAATATACGGGCCTACCGGAATAGGCGTCTTATATGGAAAGGAAGATTGGCTTGAGCGTCTTCCGCCTTATCAGGGTGGAGGAGAGATGATCCAGTCCGTCTCATTTGAAAAGACTGTCTTCGGTGAATTACCATTTAAATTCGAGGCTGGAACTCCCGATTATATTGCTACTACCGGACTTGCCAAGGCTTTGGATTATGTCACAGGCATTGGTTTAGATCATATAGCTGACCACGAACATGAGCTTACCATCTATGCTATGCAGCGATTGAAAGAGATCTCGGGTATGCGTATCTTTGGTGAGGCTGCACATAAAAGTAGCGTAGTTTCTTTCTTGGTAGGTGACATACATCATCTGGATATGGGGACTCTGCTCGATCGGCTGGGTATTGCCGTTCGTACCGGTCATCATTGTGCAGAACCATTAATGCACCGTTTGGGTATTGAAGGTACAGTTCGTGCATCTTTTGCTATGTACAATACAAAAGAAGAAATTGATGACCTTGTAGCCGGCATCGAGCGGGTTAGTAAGATGTTCTAAGCCAGTGTGTGTATTCTGACAAATATTAAAGTGTCGTGAAAGTAATGGGTTTTCACGACACTTTTTTTATAATATCCGAGTGTTGAAATTATATTGATAAAAGGCGAGTCTTCGAGTATATCATTAGATGTTAAGTGGATAAAGTTTCATTTCCGAATGTAGCTTTTGAGAATATACAAATAATAAATAGCCGGTTCCTTGTAACTTTTCGCCTCTTTTTGCGTCTAATAATAATATAAACCTTATAAACAGAAAAGAATTATGTTATTAGCAACCACTCCAATTATCGAAGGAAAACGAATAACCACTTATTACGGCATTGTGTCTGGAGAAACAATTATAGGTGCCAATGTCTTTCGTGACTTTTTTGCCAGTATTCGTGATATAGTAGGCGGACGTTCCGGTTCATACGAAGAAGTGCTTCGTCAGGCAAAGGACACTGCTCTGAAAGAAATGTCTGAACAGGCTCGCCAAATGGGCGCTAATGCTGTGATCGGAGTTGATTTGGATTACGAAACAGTTGGGGGAAGTGGTAGTATGTTGATGGTAACTGCCAGCGGGACAGCTGTATTTTTGGAATGAAAATATAATTATATGTCTATGATAATGGCGAGCTTTTCAGAAAAACTCGCCATTATTTTCATTATAGCTTTGTATTTTTATCTTTCTATTGAACGATAAGGTTGAGATGAAGCTCTCATATGATAAAATACAAACTGTTTCGATCTTAGTTTATTTTAAATAAGCTTGCTTTATTTCGTTAGCATAATTGTGATAAATCGTTTTAGCTATCTCTATTTCTTTCTTGATAGGTACTGCAGAAAACTCCTTCTTGCTTTCTACCCAATCGGTTTCCATCGTGAAGAAGTCAATTTCTTTTGGATTTTTTCCTTCTAATTTAGTGCGAAGGTAATCGAAGTATGCTTTCCAACGCGGAGCATATAGAGTACCCAATATTCCGTTCCATTCTTTATGTGCATATTCATGTAGGCTTGAATTTACAGAAGCCCAAGTTGTAATCTGACGTTTTGCATTATTTATAAACATCCTTTTTTCCATCGGATTCGAACCGCATGCATCTGCTTGTCTTATGAATTTTCCTAATAGGAACTCTTTGCGTGTACTCAATAGCAAATCTTGGTCAGAAATCATTTGAAGAAACTTTGAAGTGTAAAAATCAAATTTTTCTGTGTCTTTTCCATAGTAAGCATCTGCTATGCATTTATGAATATATTTTCCATAATCAGCTAACATTTGGCGAGTAACATCTACTACATCGTAGCGGTAGGTGTCGATTTCTTTTAACTCATTCTCTGCTTTTAGCAGATGTTCCAGTGCTTGGAGGACATTTATAGGCTGATAGTACAGATGAGCTGTTCCCCAAGATGATGTGCGATCTATTTTTAATGATGGACGGGCACAAAAATAAGACTCTTGTGGACCATCTGCTGCCCATGGACAATTGTATACAGAAGTGGATAATTGCTGCATGGCTGCTTTCGCATTATTGTTTGGAGAACCATAGCGGTAGGTTGTATAATTGGCTATCCAGCTTTTTACGTCTATACTGTCTGTTCTCCAGGCCATATCGTATACCATATCATAATCAATCGGGTTTGTTCCGATACCTTCCGGGGTAGTTCCCACTCCACATACGTATTTTCCTTTGGGATGATGCTCTGCTCTTATAACGCCTGTAGCGTAGCTCTGAAGTTTTCCATACATTCCGATACGTCCGCCAAAGTTAGGTAAAGCGCACCAGATCCAGTTATGATCCAGGTAGCCGTCTTCTCTATGGGATTGTGATGAAGGATCGCCACCCCATTGAGGACGGGCGCATGACATTAGGTCGAGTATTAGCGCTTCGCCCTGTTTAAGCCCCTTTAATAGTGCATACGAAGGATTTGCACCCCAACCTTGGAGCACCCATATAGCATCTGGATTGTTGGCTTTCATTGCTTTATATATATCAGAGGCTGCCTCTGTTATATTAATCCCTTCTGAGTTGCCTCCTTCATGAAAAGGGTCTCCACCATAGTAGCGGGACTTTCCAAAGAGTTTCTCTTGTTCTTCATAGAATATTTGCGCAACTTTGGCAAATAGAGGATCTGAAGGAACTAAGAATGCTGGACGCTGGTAGGTGATCCATTTACCTGCATCTCGTATGTCTGCATTAGGGAATTTAGTGATCATACTGTTGGGTACCATGCCATAGAAACCTTGTAGCACAGGTTCCATACCGTATTCTCTCATCCGGTCTATCATCTTCTTTTGAAGCTGTGTTTGCCGATCAATGAATTGTTGTGAAACCGGACCACCGAATTTTTCAAGATTTCCCATTAACCACCATGCTTCGTAACCGGCTCCCGGTAAAAAGTCCAATATTTCTTTCTCTGAGTATCCCAAGCGTCGAAGTGTGTTTTGCCAGACTGCATACTGCCCAATAACTGCTACTAATGGCATATTGATGCCTTGCATAGCCATACGGTCTATTTCATCTTCCCATTGTGTCCAGTTCCAAAAAGCCATAGAGTAACTATATGTGCAATAATTCAAATAATATCTTAATGGCAACGTAGCATTTACATGTATTTTTTCTTTTATTATGGGCAAAGAAGATGTATATGATAGATTATGTCCCGTCCAACTTGTAGTGCTGTGCAGATAATAACGCATATAATGGTTTAGTCCACGGGCCATGGAAATGCCGTTATTCCCTCGAATAATTAACTTTTTGCCTTTGGTCTCTAACTCAAAGAAGTCAGTTTCGTTTACAACTCTTTCAAAGACGATGTTTTTTGCTTGGTTAGGTACCATTTTGTTGGCAAGACGTTGTAAGTTACTCTCTTTTGCGTGTATCATAGTGGTACAGAGACAGAATATAAATAGTATAAAAAACGTTGTGTTTTTACTTTTTATGTACGACATCATAAACTATTTTGCTTTTAAAATTTTAAAAAAAAGAGGGTGAATCAATTTATATTAAACCCATTCACCCTCTATTATATAATTACTCTATCGAAAACATTTTATTTACCATCCTGGATTCTGAATCAGATTCGGATTGATGTCAATGTAATCCTGTTTGATAGGATATAAATATTGCTTTTGGGTAAAGATTAACGGTCGTTCAGGCAAAACTCTTGCTGTATAGAACTCTTCTGCTGTTGCACCGGCTGAATTCAAGCCTCTCATACCATTAGCGTCTTTCGCAAAGAACCTCTCAGCTTCTTTCCAACGTTTCAGGTCATATAACCAATGTCCTTCAAAGATTAATTCGTTCATTCTTTCACGGCGTACCACTTTTACTAATGCGTCACCGGTTGGATTGCCAAAAGATTCGGCAAGTGTCGGTAAGCCTGCTTTTTCGCGAATGGCATTAAAGTAACGGGTTGCGTCAGCATCCAGTGTTCCGTTATATTCAGCGCATGCTTCTGCATAGTTGAGATATAATTCTCCTAAACGGATAATCGGGAAAGGATATGTGTCAATAGTGAATGTTCCTGAATTTAAAGCTTGGTCAGAAGGGCAGACGCCTTTCTTTAAAGCGTATCCGCCATAGAGGTGGTCAGCATTCAAGTCGGCTTGCGCTACACCGTTTTGTTCTCCAAAGCGAAGTCTCAAGGTTACGGTATCACTATTTATTTCGTATGGACCACGGTCGTATCCTACAAAGGCGTAAAAACGAGGTTCACGTTTACGGTGCAGATAAATTGTGGAGTCATTAGGCATGATCTTCATGCGGTCTTCCCATTTATAGCTCGGATCTTGGTCACATGGAATCCCGTTTTCGGAATAGAAAAATTCCACAGCCTCTAAAGAAGGACCGATACCGCCAATGGGAGCCTGACCTCGTGGACAAAATCCTTTAGGGATAACCAGCACCTGAAAAAAGTTCTGATTAGTAGCATCTTCTTTTACGCCACTGTATCCCCAGATAAGTTCTTTATTCCATGGATCTACCATTGTATAGCGTTGATTAGCTACAGCCTGATCAAATTTGCTAAGTGGTCTACTGCTTGCATATCGGTATAATTCATTACCAGCTTGCTCGGCTAAAGTGATTGCTTTTTTAGTCTCATCCATCGCAGTCTTCCATTTAGCTTTGTCATATGTCTGATTGATAAATGGGGTTCCGTTTTGATCTTTAAAATCTGAGTAGAATTCACTATTGCCATTGTATAATGGGCTAGCTGCAAATAGATACATTCTTGCTTTTAATGCTTGGGCAACAACTTTGGTAGCACGTCCAAGGTCACTACTGGGGACAGTTAAAGGTAAATCTGCAATTGCTTTATCAAACATTCCTCCAATTGTCGTGACACATTCGTCGTATGGCTTACGGGGACGGAAAAATGTGTCTCCCTCTCCGTCCAATGGAATGTCTGAATCGACAATCACTACCGGACCGTAGTTTTGTAGCAGTACCGAGTGGAAATAGGCTATCAGGAAGTTGGTTTCTGCAAGCCATACTTTCTTTTTAGCTTCGTATTCAGCGGCCGAGATCGTCATAGGAACTACCTTGTCGATATTACTTTGAAATATATAGCATTGTTTGATGCCTTTATAACACTGTTGCCAAATATCCAGAACCGGATTACTGGAACTATATTGTAGCTGCTGCATCTGCAAAAAAGAGAACCACTGTAATCCCCAGTGTTTGGAACAAACTGTTTCGTTTGACATCAGCCAACCGAAATTAGTGCGGCAGTTGTTATATTGAGGGATAAAAGAGTAACAAGAATAAATGAAATTCTCTGCTGTTGTTTCGTTTTTAAAAGCGTCTTCCAATGTGGCGGTATCATCTGGCACTATATCCAAATAGTCACAGCTATGGAAGAGAACTGCAGTAAAGAGTGTAAGAATAAATATTAACTTTTTCATATAGACTCATTTAAAATGTTAATTGTAAACCGATTGTTGCAACACGTAAGTTTGGATAAGTTAGTCCTTTTCCTCCACCAAGTTCCGGATCCCAGTGCTTGAATGGAGAGAAGGTTAACAAGTTCTGGCCTGATATAAAGAGGCGCGCTACTTTGTAGGTATAACCTATTTCTACATTTTTCAGACGCAAGAAAGCGGCACTTCTTAACCAGTAGGTCGAATTCATAAAGTTATTATGTGAGTCGAGATTGCTGATTAAACGAGGATATTCTGCGTTTGGATTAGGATTCTCTTCTGTCCAATAATCTTTTGCTATAAAATCGAGCAAGGTTGTCTGGTCGGATGTAAACGGATGAATGTTTTGCATCATTAGGCTTGTTTTGGCGACTCCTTGAAAGAAGACAGAGAAGTCAAAGCTTTTGTATTGTACAGAGCCTCCGAAACCGTATACAATTTGAGGGACCGTTGGATCACCTATTTCAGTCATGTCATTGCTGTCGATTTTCCCGTCTCCATTTAAATCTTTGTATTTAATGTCTCCTGGTTTCAGGTTCGGAGAGAAAGTCTGTTCCGGGCTATTCTCAACATCTGCTTCATCTTTAAATAATCCCATTGCTATCAATCCGGTATAACGATTCAGCGGTTTGCCGATTTCGGAACGGTAGGCTTCTTCTTCCGGATAGCTGGGTTCGTCTGCTTCAAGAAGTGTGTTCTTTGCGTATGTAAAGCTACCTTTTAATGATGCAATCAGATCTCTGGAGAAAGCTTTATTATACTCAATATTTAGGTCGACACCTTGATTTTTCACTTTCCCTAAGTTAGCGTATGGGCGTAAATCCCCCGTAATACCTGATTCTGCCGGTACGATGTTTCTGCGCATGAAAATGTCTTTACGGGTTTCTGTAAACCAGTCAAAAGTGATATTTAATGAATTGAACAAATTCAACTCAACTCCCATATCGGCTTTTATACCGGTTTCCCAGCGTGCGCCGGCTGCACCGTATCTTGTGATTATGGCGCCTGTTCCCTTATTCTGCCAGTTGTTACCGAATATATAGGATGCTCCGGACAGATTTACGTAGGTCAGATAAGGGAAACGAGAATCAGTTGACGAGTTACCTACTTTTCCATAAGAACCTCTGATTTTCAGATTAGAAATGACTTTTCTCAATGGAGTGAAAAAGTTCTCGTTAGAAATGTTGTATCCGATAGCTACTGAGGGGAAGAAACCGAAACGTTTACCTTCTCCAAAATTCTCACTACCATTATATCCAAAGTTGGCTTCAATCATGTATCTGTCATCATACCCATAAGTAACACGCCCTGCGATACCTTGGTTACGTACCGGTAGAGTAGCGTAAAAGTCAGCTGGTGCATTCTGGTTGTAATCTCTTTGCAGATATACTAACATTGCTCCAACATTGTGTTTGTCTGCAAAGGTCTGTGCGTAGTCCAATGAAAGTTGGTAGTTAAGCAAACGGTCGCCTCCATTAGATGTACTTGTGGAAAGAGCTTTACTACCTTTTGTGATAGCCTCGTAGGTATAAGTGTATTCACCGTTGGCTCCTTGTTCGTAGTCTTTGATTCCGTAAAAATAAGGGTCGAAAGAACGTACTACGTTGGTTGTAGCCCAGTTTTTGAAAGATATCAATCCTTTGGCTTTTAATCCTGGAACAATGAATTTGAGGTCTTGTTCAAGATCGAGGCTCGCGATCATAGTAGATTCGTTTTTTTCGGAATATCCTCTGACCATTTCAGCATATGGGTTACGGTATCTACCGGAAACCGGTCCACCGTTACGGTTACCAAACAGAATATAGTCTTCGCCATTTTGTGCGGGAAGTACCGGAGCAAACATAACGGGAGGGGCTTCGAAAATGCCTTGATAGATTGCGTCGGTTCCAGCGGCAGAACCTGAGTAATCCAGTACCTGAGCGTTTAGTCGCACATTAGCCTTAGTGGTTGATGTCAAATTGACACCCACATTTGCTTGTAAGGATAAACGTAGCTGATTGATGTTGTTGTCAAAGTTGTTTTTGGAGTCTTTCTTTAGCATACCGTTATCATTGTTTAGGGTACCGCTAAGGAAATAAGTGACACGTTTACCACCACCGGTAACATTTACATTGGCAGATTGAGTAGTGGTGAAATCTTTAAATAGATAATTCTCCCAATCTACATTCGGATAAATGTATGGATTTAGTTGCTTACGTGTTCCTTCAATAACCTCTTCAGAATAATAAGGTTGCGCATTCGGAGTACGGTTTAGTACTGCATCGTTTCTTGCAATCATATAGTCTATACCATCTGCTACTTTTACGGTTTTGGTAGGTTGCGTAAAGGAATTTTGCACACGGATGTTGATTCGTGCCTTTTCCATGTCTTTACCATTTCTGGTTGTAATCAACATAACTCCATTGGCACCTCGTGCACCGTATAATGCCGTGGCTGTTGCATCTTTTAGAATCGAGAATCCTTCAATTACTTCCGGAGAAAGGGCATTCAAATCACCGATAGATACTTCTACATTATCAATAAAAACGAGTGGAGATGTGTTGCTGGCGAAGGTTGAAATACCACGTATCCAGAAATTTGCTCCATCGGCACCTGGTTCGCCACCACGCTGCACTGCTACTACACCGGCGATACGTCCGGCAAATGAATTACTTAGTGTACTTGATGGTGAACGGAGTTCACTGGCTTTTACCGTTTGCACAGCTCCTACGACACTCGCTTTCTTTTGGGCGCCAAATCCGACAACGACCACTTCGTCGAGTTGTTTAGCATCTGGAGCTATTTTTAAAATGACGTTTGTTTTGCCGTTTAAAGGAAATTCGGTAGGGGTATATCCGATAAAACTGGCTACCAAGACCGTATTAGCTGGGACTGTGAGAGTAAAATTACCTTCTATATCTGTCATTGTGCCTTTAGTCTTATCACCTTTCACCACAACATTGGCTCCAGGAACTCCTTCATCATTTTCGTCAAGAACTTTTCCAGTAACTTTTATTTCCTTTTTCTCCTGCTGCGGTGCTTCTGCCGCAACTTTGGTAACTGTGATCTGACGGTCGTTAATGTTATACTTCAATCCTGCTTCTTTAGATAAAATATTCAGAATCGATTCAACGTCCTGTTTATCTATCGAAATGGATACTTTTTTCTGTAGTACAGGAAGGAGATCTTTTGAGTACAGGACGACAAACTCACTGTTTTCCTCGATGTATTCAAACACTTCTTTCACGGTTTTATTACTTGCGTGAAGCGTGAAAACAGTTTGCTGAGCATAAGTCTTTGCAGCGTAAACCGGAGTAGTGATACTCGGCATTAGTAAAAAAATACTAATTAATAAAAAAAAGGACGTAATCCTCCCTGCCTTATGACAAGGAATTGCTTTCTTTTTCATACATTTACATTGATTTTAGTTAATCATTAAAAGTTTGTGATTTAATAAAAAGTCATTAGAGTCGGATAATATGGGCGTATTATCCGATTTTCTTTTTTATCTACTTTCTTTTCTACATAATGGTGTGTTTTTTTAAGGTTAAACATTGGTTGCTTTAAACTTGTATTATTCTATATAGATAACATTGTTTTTCATTGTATATTCAGCAGGTAAAATAGACAGAATTGACTTCATTACCTGATTTAGATCATCATTCAAGTAGAGTTTACCAAACATTTGCTCGTCCTCTACTGCAGTGGCACATCGTATGTCTTGACCGTAATAATCTCGTAAATGTTGCAAAACTTGTTTCAGGCTTTCTCCCTGCAAAGTCCATATCCCATCAATCCAACTGATATAGTCACGGGCATTTACTTTCTCTTTTCCCGATATACCTTTCTCATTAAGTTCCACTTTCTCATTAGGCACCATTTTTATATGGTGATTTTGCTGGTCTTTTACATTGACCGAACCATCCACCAGTACGACTGTGGCTTTTTCCTGATTTTTGTAGGCCGATATGTTGAAAGATGTACCCAAAACGCGTACTTCAAATCCGGAAGTATTCACAATAAATGGTTTCGAAGCATCATGTGTCACATTCAGATACACTTCTCCTTCCACATAAATTTCTCTATATTTCCCTTCAAATGTGCGGGGATAAATAACTTTACTTCCGGAATTGATCCATATTTTACTGTTATCGGCTAAGACAATCTGCGAGCGTTTGCCTTTCGGAACGATAATCTGGTTGTACTCCTCTTTACTGTCATCTTCTGCAAGTTTATTAGAGTTGACCTGCACTTGGCCCGTCGCGGAATAGACGACTTGGGCATTGTTATCCAATTCTATCTTTTTTTGATCTGAAACGACCAGTGTTACTTCTTTAATTTCGTGTGGAATTTCCGTTTGCAGACTTTGCGCGATCTTATTTAAGTCATGCCTTTCTTCGTCATTCAACAGAAGAAAACAGCTTATTCCTATCAACAGGACTACAGAAGCCGCAACTGCCGAATATCTCAGGATACTGAACAGTCGTGTCGTTTTATTAATCTTTGAGGTAAGACGGACCGGTGTGTTGCCGGCATTTATCTTTTCCCGCACTTTTGCCCATATATCCGGTTCACTCATTTCTTCGGAGTGACATCGGTTCCAGAGAAAGTCGAGCTTATCATATTCGGCCTGCTCTTCCGGAGACTTAAATGATATCTTTTCCGGATGGTCGCCATCCTTATTCAGGCGTGAGGCAAATGATTTAAACTTATTCTTTCTCATTACTTTAATAGGGTTACATAAATAAAGACGCAGTTTACCCGGGAATGTCCTATCCGGATTCCATCTTTTTTAGATTATTTTCTGATTTATTTTTCAGACCGCTCGAGATGATCTCTAATGCTTTGGCAACGTGTACATTAATGGTCTTTATTGAGATGTTCAACATTTCGGCTATTTCTTTATAGGGTAGGCGTTCTATCTTGGCAAGAACGAAGACTACCTTGCATTTGGGAGGAAGTGTTTGAATGAGGCTATTGATTTGGGCTATCTCTTCTTTACTGATCATCTGTTCGTCGGGAGTTTGCAGATTTCCGATTATCTGGAAGCTGTCTATTTCTTCCCAAGAGGTTATTCCATTTGAATTTTCCGCTTTTCGCAGATAAGAGATGGCTTTGTTGTGAGTTAATGTAAGCAACCAGGCTTTTATATTCTTGATTTCTTCTATTTCTTCCCGGTGCCTCCATACATCCAGAAAGACATCGCTGACTACTTCTTCAGCAGTTTCTTTGGTTCGTACGAAACACTGTGCATAGTAGAACAAGTCTTTCGAGTAGCTATTCACAAAATGACGGAAAGAAGCTTCTTCTCCTTTCTTTATCTTGCTGATATATTCGATGTCGTTGTTCATATATAGAGTAATGGTTGCTATATGTGTGCTGCAAAAATATAAAATATAAACTTCTTTTCTTTATATTTATTATATTCTTTCGTTCTTTAATTTAATAATATGTGGTATTTAAAGGTTGGATTAACTTTTCCTGCTTTTATTTGCATGTTTTGTGTTAACCATAAATGAAAGGCGGGATACTGTCAAAGTGCCCCGCCTTTTGCATCTGTGTTTTGTGGGTTGATAGTAATAAGTTTATTCTGCCACCAGTTCTATTACTCGGCTATTGGTCTGTGAAGTAGTGAATGCATTCAACCCAACTTTCATAAGGTAATCACCGGAGAAAGTTTTTTCATTACCCGGTAGATTCGATTTCCGGCCCGGCATTAGATTAATTTCTTTCACCCGGTACATTTTTCCGGCATCAAGTCCCTGGAGCTTAATCGGGAGCAGTTTCTCGCCAAAGCGGGGATGGATATCATATGCGAAGAGAACAGCTTTCGAAGCATCCGGTGCGGCATACATAATCGCCATGTGATTGCTTTCATATGGAGAGATGAGGCGGTATTGATCACCATCCAGTATGACAGGCTTCAGGCGCTTATAATTTGCCACGGCTTCTTGGCAATAAGTCAGTTCGTCCGCTTTCATATCTTTCAGGCCGATGTCGAATCCCAATTTACACATGCTGGCAACATCGGTACGGAACTTTACACTCGTCCTGCTGTTCCAACTTGTAACATGGGCACACATGGCTTTGGAAGGGAAGAATTGTGAAAAACCCCACTGGATGAACAAACGCTCTATCGGATCGGTATTGTCCGAACACCAAAACTCTGTGAAGTATTTCAGTGCTTCGTAGTCGCAACGTGCACCACCGCCGGAACATAGCATCATCGGAACATTGGGGTATTTTTCTTTGACCCGTTTCAATACATTATATATACCGCGTACATGATCGATATAGAGTTGTCCTTGTTTGTCTTTCAGATAGGGAGAATAGATATTGGTGATGGGGCTGTTGCAATCCCACTTAAAGAAAGCTACATCAGGGTTTTCCGTCATAATCTTATCGACTACGCCGAATACGAAATCCTGTACTTTGGGGTTGCTCAGGTCGAGTACCAATTGATTACGGTAATAATAAGTTTCACGGTTCGGATAATGGATTGCCCAATCGGGATGTGCTTCGAACAGATCACTTTGAGGATTCACCATCTCCGGTTCTATCCAGATACCGAATTTGACACCAGCTTCTTTCGCTTTCTCTACTAATGCAGGGATACCTCCGGGAAGTTTGCTTTTCATTGCTTCCCAATCGCCCAGGCCGGCATGATCGTCGTTGCGTGGATGTTTATTCCCAAACCAGCCATCGTCGAGCAGAAACATATCTACACCCAGATGTTTGGCTTCTTTCATCAATTTACCCAATAACTCTTCATCGAAAGTGAAATAAGTGTTCTCCCAATTATTGAGGAGAGTCATCCGGTCTCCCTGGCCATCTTTCAGTTGGTAGTTGCGTGCCCAGTTGTGTAAATTGCGGCTGGCTTCTCCCGTACCGTTGTTACTCAGGGTAAAGATAAATTCCGGGGTAGTGAATATTTCGTTTGCTTTTAATTGATAATCCGAAGCATACGGGTTGATGGCAGGGATTACCCGCAAGTTCCCCTCGTTGTCTACCTCAAAAGTAAACTGGAAGTTGCCTGTCCAGCCAATGGTACCCAATATTACTTGTCCCTGATGTTCTTGTGCAGGCTGTTCCAGTCCGAGTTCGAAGAAAGGTTGCATGTGCATGGCTGCGCGGCTTCCTAATTTTGTATCGAGAATTTTTTTGCCCGGTTGCAGCTGTTGTGTACTCATCTGTACCTCTTTGGCCCAGTCACTGCTGAATTCGGTGAGATAATATTTTTGGTTTGCGAAATAAAGCATCGTTGAAGCATAACGCCATAGAGTGACCGGTTTCTTCTGTTGATGCGTGATCTCACTCCATGTCTTGATTACATTTTGTTTAGGATAAGATACATAGTGCAACGTCACATCTACCGGATACTGGTCGTCTTTCATCCGGATGATGGTCTCTGTCCCTCCTTCTACTGTTTTCTGTTCCGAGGACACATAACGCAGGATGGTACTGGGGTTACCGTCGTTGTTTGTAATGGCTACAGCCGGTTCGAAATAGTCTTCCCCACCGGATCCCGGATATACTTCCCATCCGCGGGATCGCCCTGAAAGGTGGCTCAGGTCCCGGTCGTTTAATAGTTTGTCACCCAGATAAGCCTGATATAGACGTCCGTTCGGAGCGACTTCTAAAATAAGGTCTGTCCGTTCTGTCGAGATGCGAATCTGCTTCGATTCTTGTGCACTTACATGGAGGCAGGCTGTAAGAACCAATAGTGTTGCAAGTAATTTTTTCATGGTATTATTATTGATGTTATAAAATATGCATTGTGCATGCAAAGTAAAGGAAACTTCGCTATATTCACAAATGAAACGAAAGGAAACAAACGGGAATCCATACTTCTGTTTGTTAAGTGGTTCTCCGGCAAGTAGTGCAACTTTCAGGGCAGATTCCTTTATTGCGGGAATTATCGTTCCGCTACTTTGTTTTTGCATAACATAAAATTGTGTAATTTTGGAGAGCTAAAAATAAAGGAGGATGAAAACAAGTCTGAAACTAATTCCGGGAGCTATGCTTGTGCTTCTTTTTCTGATTACCGCCTGCAATCTCTACAGGCGACCGATTCCCGATGAGATGATAGGAGAGCATAGGATTCACCGTGCTGACGGCTTCATGACCCAGGACTATCGTTTGGCGATTAATCCGGTCAATGATTCGGTATATGATATTAAGTTGTGGGAGAAAAAGAGCTCCTCAAGAAAGCCGGAGCAGATATATTATGATGGATTACGTTTCCATTACCGGGATACTGTGCATATTTCCACGAAACGCGTCACGAGCGGTACGGAAACTTATCGGGTAAATAAAAGACGGGTAACACGAGATAAGAATCCTCGTACGTGGTATACTATTCGGCTGAGCAGTGGCGGATTTGTAATGTCTGATTCATTGATAGAGCGGCAAGGCGTTTCCGACGAGCAACACCGGAAGTGGCTTTACAAACAGTATGGCAAATTGACTTTCCGCGAAGGGAAAATTGTTTTTCTGAACAGTCGTTGTCCGGCGTTTTATTTAAAGAAGCAGGAGAGATGAAGCGTTTTGTATCTGCTCCCATTTTTCGGGACTGGCAGCAGCAAAAGGCAAAAATATTTGGTTATCTCGTTTAGATTCAATACTTTTAGGCTTTCGTTAAACCTTTAAATATTGTACGTCTATGGATAGCATCCTTTTCTGGCTTGTTCCGCTTGCCTCTGTTCTGGCTCTCTGTTTTGCGCTCTATTTTCATAAGCAAATGATGAAAGAGAGCGAAGGTACTCCGCAAATGATTAAGATTGCCGCTGCTGTACGTCGGGGCGCTATGTCTTATCTGAAGCAACAGTATAAGATTGTTGGCTGGGTCTTTCTGGGACTCGTGATTCTGTTCTCTGTAATGGCTTATGGTTTTCAGGTACAGAATGCCTGGGTACCGATAGCTTTTCTGACCGGGGGCTTTTTCTCCGGACTTTCGGGTTTTCTGGGAATGAAAACTGCCACTTATGCTTCGGCACGTACTGCTAACGCTGCGCGTACGTCACTGAATGCCGGACTTAGGATTGCCTTCCGAAGTGGGGCTGTGATGGGACTGGTGGTAGTAGGGTTGGGGTTGCTCGACATCTCTTTCTGGTATTTGTTGCTTAACTGGGCGATTCCTGCTGATGCACTGACACCTACCCATAAACTCTGTATCATTACCACTACGATGCTCACTTTCGGTATGGGTGCCAGTACACAGGCGCTCTTTGCCCGTGTAGGCGGGGGAATTTATACAAAGGCCGCTGATGTGGGAGCCGATCTTGTAGGTAAAGTTGAGGCCGGCATTCCGGAAGACGATCCGCGTAATCCTGCTACCATTGCCGATAATGTAGGTGATAATGTAGGCGATGTGGCAGGTATGGGTGCCGACTTGTATGAATCTTATTGTGGTTCTATTCTGGCAACGGCTGCTTTGGGTGCTGCCGCCTTTATTCATACGGGTGATACGGTGATGCAGTTTAAAGCTGTGATTGCCCCGATGCTGATTGCTGCTATCGGTATCATTCTTTCCATTATCGGTATTTTCTCTGTCCGCACCAAGGAGAATGCCACCATGAAGGATCTGCTTGGTTCGTTGGCTTGGGGAACAAATCTGAGCTCGGCTTTGATTGTAGTGGCTACTTTTTTCATCCTATGGCTCTTGCGACTGGACAACTGGATGTGGATTTCGTGTGCGGTAGTTGTAGGGCTGGTTGTGGGTATTGTCATCGGTCGTTCGACGGAATATTATACTTCTCAATCCTATCGTCCTACTCAGAAGTTGAGTGAAAGCGGTAAAACCGGTCCCGCCACAGTTATTATTTCAGGTATCGGGCTTGGTATGTTATCTACGGCTATTCCGGTGGTTGCGGTGGTGATCGGCATCATTGCCTCCTATTTGCTGGCTTCCGGTTTCGACTTCGACAATGTAGGAATGGGGCTTTATGGCATCGGTATCGCTGCTGTCGGTATGCTTTCTACATTGGGTATCACGCTTGCTACGGATGCTTATGGCCCGATAGCAGATAATGCCGGTGGCAATGCAGAAATGTCCGCTTTGGGTAAAGAGGTCCGTAAACGTACCGATGCGCTCGATTCGCTGGGAAATACAACGGCGGCTACCGGAAAAGGGTTTGCCATTGGTTCGGCAGCTCTGACAGGATTGGCATTGCTGGCATCTTATATCGAGGAGATCCGTATCGGACTGACCCGTTTGGGTAATCTGGAACTGACCTTCCCGAATGGAGATACCATTACTACGGCTAATGCCACCTTTGTAGACTTCATGAATTACTATGAAGTAAACCTGATGAATCCGAAAGTACTTTCCGGTATGTTCCTCGGTTCGATGATGGCATTCCTGTTTTGTGGACTGACTATGAATGCAGTCGGTCGTGCGGCCGGACACATGGTAGATGAAGTACGACGTCAGTTCCGCGAGATGAAAGGTATCCTGACCGGAGAGACCGAACCGGATTACGAGCGTTGCGTCGCTATCTCTACGAAAGGAGCACAACGTGAAATGGTGGTTCCTTCTCTGATTGCCATCGTTGCGCCGATTCTTACCGGGCTGATATTTGGTGTCCCCGGTGTATTAGGCTTGCTGATTGGCGGATTGAGCAGTGGGTTTGTACTTGCCATTTTCATGGCCAATGCCGGCGGAGCATGGGATAATGCGAAGAAATATGTGGAAGAAGGGAACTTTGGCGGTAAAGGCAGCGAGGTACACAAAGCTACAGTGGTGGGTGATACTGTCGGTGATCCGTTTAAAGATACGTCCGGTCCGAGCCTGAATATCCTGATTAAACTGATGAGCATGGTTGCTATCGTCATGGCGGGATTGACTGTTGCCTGGAGCCTGTTCTGAGTTCTAAAAAAGATCGTTTTATCCTTCTCCTACAGAAAATGTGTTTCGATCTTCCATCTTCCACCTTTTAATGACCAATTGCTTGTATCATTGTGTGTTAACAAGGTGGAAGATGCGTTTTTAAGGCCGTTTATCTTCCACCTCTATCTTCCATCTTCCACCCTCTTTCAGGGAGGTTGGTTTAATGTTAAATATCTGGGAGTTAGATAGATGAAACTGCTTTTCTATGGATAAATGTCAGTAATAGCATTTTGCTTTCCTTCATACCTTTAGCGATTATGGTTTGAAGTTTATCCCGGCCCGCATACCCGGGCTCATAAGCCCGGGTATGCGGGCCCATGGGCACAGGTATACGGGCTCATCAGCCCGGGTACAAGGGCCGGGATAAAGTTACGGTAACAGATGCTTGTTCTCTTATTCTTAATGTGTTATAGATGCTATGACGGATGCTTGCTTTCTTCTTAATCTTTTTGCAGAAAAGGTAGATGTTCCTATTCCGGATAGTAAGATGAGATTCGGTTTGTTCTGTTGTTCATTTCCGTTTAATTGATTACATTTGCCATGTTAAATAAAAGAAACGATGCTCTTACCCTGGTTAAACGAAGAACTGATAGAAGCCGGTTGTGATGAAGCCGGACGTGGTTGTCTGGCGGGTGCGGTTTATGCCGCTGCTGTGATCCTGCCCAAAGATTTTGAGAACGAGTTGTTGAATGACTCCAAGCAGTTGTCCGAGAAACAACGTTATGCTTTGCGCGAAGTGATTGAACGGGAAGCCATCGCTTGGGCAGTCGGCATTGTTTCACCCGAAGAGATTGATAAGATAAACATCCTGAATGCTTCGTTTCTTGCCATGCACCGGGCAGTAGATGGGCTAAAAACCCGTCCTCAGCATCTGCTGATCGATGGAAACCGTTTCAGGAAATATCCCGATATTCCCCACACCACCGTCGTAAAGGGAGACGGCAAGTATCTTTCGATAGCTGCCGCCTCTATTCTTGCAAAAACGTATCGTGACGACTATATGAATGGGCTGCATCAGGAATTTCCATGTTACGGCTGGGACCATAACAAGGGGTACCCGACGAAAAAACACCGTGCGGCTATTGCCGAAAACGGTGTTACTCCTTATCATCGTATGACCTTCAACCTGTTAGGCGATGCACAGCTGGAGTTGTTTCCTAAATAGACGATTCTTTATCAGAACCACTTTATTTTCCTGAAGATAACAAAAGAAAGAGCCGACAGGAGTACGGATATCAGAATAATCAGCATGAAGGCATGAGGCATCTCTTCCAGGTGTATATCCACATTCATGCCATAAAAACTGGCTATTAACGTGGGGATCATCAATGTGATGGAAAGGCTTGTCATGCGTTTCATGATGGCGTTCACATTGTTTGAGATGATAGACGCAAAGGCATCCATCGTCCCTGTGAGAATATCGCTGTAAATGTTGACCGTATTGAACGCCTGCTTCAGTTCAATGATAACGTCTTCCACCAACTCTTCATCCAGAAAGTCGGTATCTTGAAAGATGGTTTTCAGTTTACCGATCATCACTTCGTTGCCGCGGATGGAGGTGTTGAAGTAGACCAGTGTCTTCTGCAACTTCATCAAGCGTAGCAAATCTTCGTTACGGATGCTGCGTTCCAATTCCTTTTCGGCAGCGGTGATGTCAATATTTATCTGTTTCAGGTACTTCAGGAACCAGACTGCCGAGGAATAAATCAGGCGGAAAATCAGATCGAGTTTGTTGCGCACTTCGATTCCTTTCCGGCGGGTATGCTCGATGAAATCCGGAATCATATCCGTCTGATGGTAACATACCGAAACAATGATTTCATTGTTGGTGATGATGCCGATGGGGACGGTGATGTAGGGGAGGCTGCTTTGAGTGTTCTGTACCGGTATGCGCAGAATGGTCAGCAGCCAGTTACCTTCGGTTTCCGTTCGCGGGCGTTCATCGGTATCGGCTATATCGTTTAAAAAAGATTCAGGGACTTTCAGCGTTTCGGTCAGGAATTTAAAATCACTGCTGTCCGGGCACACTACGTTGACCCAGCTGTTCGGAAGCCATTGTGCTTTTTCCACAAAGCCGGCTTCACAATAAAGATATGTTCTCATCTTATTGCCTCCTTTCGTTTGTTGATGTCCGAGCAGAGGCATTACCGCAGAATGACTCTGTTCGTGTTAGTTAATACTGTTGCACGTTCGCGGGTTTGAATCGTCCATATTCTGTTTTTTATTTTTAAAGCGGCGCAAAAGTAAGGAAATCATTTCAAATCCACTGCATTTTTTCTTCCTTTTTGTCTGATAGGGAGATAGCTTAACATAGATTAAACGTGTTCGTAATTAACTTTTTTGTACCTTTGCACCCGAAAATCAGAACGACAATTAAATTTTAGAATATTATGAGTAAGAAAGCCCTTTTAATGATTCTTGATGGTTGGGGATTAGGCGACCACGGGAAAGATGACGTAATCTTCAACACTGCTACTCCGTACTGGGATTATCTGATGGAGACCTATCCTCACTCTCAGTTGCAGGCCAGCGGTGAAAACGTAGGTTTGCCCGACGGACAGATGGGTAACTCAGAAGTGGGTCACCTCAATATCGGTGCAGGACGTGTAGTTTATCAGGATTTGGTAAAGATCAACCTCTCTTGCCGTGATAACAGCATCCTGAAGAATCCGGAAATCGTTTCAGCTTTCTCTTATGCAAAAGAAAATGGAAAGAATATCCATTTCATGGGATTGACTTCAGATGGCGGTGTGCACAGTTCTCTGGATCACCTGTTCAAACTTTGTGATATTGCTAAAGAATATAATATTGAGAATACTTTCGTTCATTGCTTTATGGACGGACGTGACACAGACCCGAAAAGCGGTAAAGGCTTTATCGAACAGTTGGAAGCACACTGTGCCAAGTCTACCGGTAAAGTAGCTTCTATTATCGGACGTTACTATGCCATGGACCGTGATAAACGTTGGGAACGTGTGAAAGAGGCATATGACCTGTTGGTAAACGGTATTGGTAAGAAAGCTGCTGACATGGTGCAAGCTATGCAGGAGTCTTACGATGAAGGTGTAACGGATGAGTTCATCAAACCGATTGTGAATGCCAGTGTAGACGGTACCATTAAGGAAGGCGATGTCGTTATTTTCTTCAATTACCGTAATGACCGTGCTAAGGAACTGACAGTCGTTTTGACGCAACAGGATATGCCGGAGGCGGGTATGCACACTATTCCCGGGTTGCAGTATTACTGTATGACTCCGTACGACGCTTCGTTCAAAGGTGTACACATTCTCTTCGACAAGGAAAATGTTGCTAACACACTTGGAGAATATCTGGCTGCTAAAGGAATGAAACAGCTTCACATTGCCGAAACAGAGAAATATGCTCACGTAACATTCTTCTTTAACGGCGGTCGCGAAACTCCGTACGATAACGAGGAACGTATCTTGGTTCCGTCTCCGAAAGTTGCCACTTACGACTTGAAACCGGAGATGAGTGCCTATGAAGTAAAAGATAAATTGGTGGCTGCCATCAACGAGAATAAATACGATTTTATCGTTGTGAATTATGCAAATGGTGACATGGTAGGCCATACCGGTATCTACGAAGCCATTGAGAAAGCGGTAGTTGCGGTAGATGCTTGCGTGAAAGATACCATTGAAGCTGCCAAAGCCCAGGGTTACGAGGCTATCATCATTGCTGACCACGGTAATGCTGACCACGCTCTGAATGAAGACGGTACTCCCAATACGGCTCACTCTTTGAATCCTGTACCCTGTGTATATGTGACAGAAAACAAAGATGCAAAGGTAGCAGACGGACGTTTGGCAGATGTGGCTCCTACTATCCTGAAGATTATGGGATTGGAAGCTCCTGCTGAAATGAACGGTCAAGTTTTAATTAAGTAAAAGCCTGATAAACAGATAGGAGGGCGGAGTTCTACTCCGCCTTTTTTATAGGATAGAATTATGATTCAGATAGATGACGTTGTTGTAAGCCTGGATGTGCTTCGCGAAAAGTTTATATGCAACCTGGATGCCTGCAAAGGTGAATGTTGCATTGAAGGAGATGCCGGGGCTCCGGTAGAACTGGAGGAAGTGGAGAAACTGGAGGAAGTGCTTCCGGTCGTTTGGGACGAATTGTCACCCGAGGCGCGTGCCGTGATAGACAAGCAGGGAGTGGTGTATACCGATCCGGATGGCGATCTGGTGACTTCCATTGTGAACGGAAAGGACTGTGTGTTTACCTGTTATGACGAGAAAGGATATTGTTATTGTGCCATCGAGAAAGCATACCGGGAGGGAAAAGTAAATTTCTATAAACCGGTCTCTTGCCATCTGTATCCCATACGGGTAGGTAATTATGGACCTTATAAGGCGGTAAACTACCATCGGTGGGATGTGTGTAAGGCTGCTGTATTGTTGGGCCGGAAAGAGAATGTGCCTGTCTACCGTTTCCTGAAAGAACCGTTGATTCGCAAGTTTGGTCAGGAGTGGTATGATGAACTGGAAATTGTGGTAAAAGAGTTACAGGATAGAGGGATGATATGAACAGACAAGTAAAGAAGATACTCAAGATCAGTGGCATCACATTGGGCTCTGTACTCTTGGTGCTGCTTGTAGCCATTGCTTTCGTGATTAATTTTATCGTAACTCCGAAGAAACTGACTCCGGTCGTGCTGGATGCTGCCAATCAGACTCTGAATGCACACTTGGATATGGAAAGCGTAGAATTGACTTTCTTTTCGACTTTCCCACAATTTGGACTGAAAGTTAAGAACGGCTCTCTGGTGTCCAGAACTTTGAATGATAGTAATTGGTGTAAAACCGATTCATTGCTTTCTTTCAAAGAGTGTGTGCTGACTGTAAACCCGGTGGCATATTGGACGGAGAATCGTATCGTCGTTCATAATCTCTCTTTGGACAAAGTATCAGTGTATGCCTACCGGGACAAGGCCGGACAGGCAAACTGGGAAGTGACCCGTGCTTCGGCAGATACGATTCCGGAGGATACTGTGTCTGCTGACTTTAATAGCGAAATTGATATCCGGAATATCGAACTTAAACATGCCAATCTCATTTTCGATGACCGGAATACGGATATCTATTCGCGGATAGATGATGCTAATCTGAAGTTGAGACTTTCATTGACAAAAGGTGTTTCTACCCTGGGACTGAAGTTCGACAATAAGAATATACTTTTCTGGCAACAGGGGGAATTGCTGGTCAATAAGATAGCTACTTCTCTTCGGACGGATATTACGGTGGATCGTCAGACTGCTGTCTGGAAACTGAAAGATACGGAGCTTAATGTAAATGGGATTCAATTGGATGTGAACGGGGCATTCCGTCGGGATACTGTGGCAAAAACGATCGGTATGGATCTGGAGTATGGCTTGCATGCTCCATCTATGGAGACAGTACTTCGAATGATTCCGAAAGCATATGTGAAAGACAGTAAAGTCTCGGCCAAAGGGGAGGTTACTGTCAGTGGCAGGGTGAGAGGCGTATATGGTGACAAAAAGTTACCGGCTGTGTCATTGAAGATCGGTATTAAAGAGGCTTCGGCACAATACAAGGGTTTGCCGTATGGCATTGATGAGGTGACGGCGGATTTTGATGCGTATGTCGATCTGATGCGTCATCAGCCTTCTTATCTGAATCTGAAAATCTTCCACTTTAAGGGGGCGCATACCGAAGTACTGGCCGATGCGAAAGTAGACGACTTGTTGAATGATCCGTTGATCACTTTTCATACCAAGTCGACCGTTGACCTGGATGCACTTGCCAAAACCTTTCCGTTACAGGAAAGTGTGACGATCCGGGGTAAACTGGATGCGGATATGAGAATGAAGTGTCGTCTTTCTACTTTGAAGAAGCAGGACATCGGACGTATGAAGTTGGGAGGCAAGCTCGAACTGAATGATTTTGAATTGAAAGATACCGCTAAAGATTTCAATTTCCTGGGTAATGCGACTTTCCGTTTCCGTGATAACGAGACTTTGCAGGCTCAGGTGGATATCCGGAAACTGGTGTTGAGAAGCCGTTTGGTTTCTTCTGATATTGAACGGTTGGTTGCCAACGTAACTTCTACTAATCCGCAGGATACTACCCGTATCGTTTCTTTGCAGTGCGATATGGAAGTAAGTAAGCTTCGTGCTTCGATGGGAGATTCGATAAAGTTATACAGTGCCCGTGCTAAGGCCCAAGCGGCTTTGGAACCTCAGGAAGCGGATGTAACAAAGCCGGCAGTTGATTTCTCGCTTCGTGCCGATTCGCTTTTCTTCAGTGCGGCGGAGACTCGTATGGCTATGAATGTGGCCGGCATCAAGATGAAAGCTGAGAAATTGAATGACTCTTTGTGGGTGCCTAAGGGAATCGTTGGTTTCGACCGTTTGCGTTTCCGTACACCGGAGTTCGGATTGCCCATCCGTATGGCAAAGACAGCGGTAACAGTCGATGGGCCGAAAATCAGGCTGAAGAATGCTTCTGTCCGTATCGGACGTTCTGACATGACGGCTACCGGTGATATGGAGGGCGTTTACAGGGCTATGACGAAAGGCGAGAAGCTGACAGCGCATTTATCCCTTACTTCCAATCTGATAGATTGCAATCAATTAATTAATTCATTGTCTTTCCCTCAGGACACTACGGAAGTGCTTACCGACAGTGTGCCTTCGGAGATGAAGTTATTCGTGATTCCCCGAAACATAGATTTTGAACTGCAGACAGATTTGAAAAAGGTAGTTTTTGAAAAAATGCTTTTTGAAAATGTGCATGGTGCGGTGGATATTAAAAATCAGGCCATACATCTGGAAGACCTTTCGATGCGCGCTCTCGATGCGGATATGAAAGCGGTAATGGTTTATAAGGCCAGTAGCCCGCGTGGTGGATATGCCGGTTTCGATCTCAAAATCCGGAATATCAATATTGCAAAGCTGGTTGATTTCGTGCCTTCACTCGACACGATAGTGCCCATGCTTCGTTCTTTTAAAGGGCGTGTTATGTTTGATGTGGCAGCCGATGCCCGCTTGGATTCGGCTATGAATATCCGTATCCCGACTTTGCGCTCGGCTATTCATATCAAAGGGGACAGTCTGGTTCTGATGGATGGAGAAACCTTTGCTGAGATTTCGAAGATGTTGATGTTTAAGAATAAGAAGGAAAATGTATTCGACAGTATTTCTGTCAATGTGACGGTACATGACGGTAATGTGACCGTTTATCCGTTCCTCGTAGAGATAGACCGTTATAAAGCGGCTATCGGCGGTGAACAAGGACTGGATATGAATTTTAATTATCATATTTCCATTCTTAAATCGCCATTGCCGTTTAAAGCCGGAGTAAATATTACAGGTAATCTGGATAAAATGAAATTCCGCATTGGCAAGGCTAAGTATAAAGATGCGGTTACCCCCGCTGCAGTGCATCGGGTGGACAGTACCCGTGTGAATATGGGTAACGAGATTGTTAACCGCTTCCGGAGAGTAATTACCGGACGAAGGCCCAGATAAAAAGATAATCAAAGAAAAGCGCCGGTCCGAAGGATTTTCCTTCAGTACCGGCGCTTCTTCGTTGTAAGATGTGAGGTTGGTGTTTATATTACGAATTATGCATCGATATTTGCATACGTTGCATTCTCTTCTATGAATTCGCGGCGTGGTCCTACATCTTCACCCATTAACATGGAAAAGATATAATCGGCTTCTGCTGCGTTGTCAATATTAACTTGTTTCAGCATACGGTTTTCAGGGTCCATGGTTGTTTCCCACAACTGCTGGGCGTTCATTTCACCCAAACCTTTGTAACGTTGTGTATGAATTGCATTTTCCGAACCGCCACCGTAAGTGTCGATAAACTTCTGGCGTTGTGCATCTGTCCAGCAATACTCTTCTACTTTACCTTTTTTGCAGAGATAGAGTGGGGGAGTTGCGATATAGAGATACCCATTCTGTATGATTTGCGGCATATACCGGAAGAAGAAGGTCATGATCAGTGTGTCGATGTGTGAACCATCGACGTCGGCATCGGTCATGATGATGATCTTGTGATAGCGCAACTTATCGATATTGGCAGCCTTACTGTCTTCTTCAGTGCCGATGGTAACGCCTAAGGCGGTGTAGATATTGCGTATTTCTTCACTCTCAAGAGCTTTGTGATACATTGCTTTCTCTACGTTCAGAATCTTACCGCGTAGTGGAAGGATGGCTTGGAATGCACGGTTACGGCCTTGTTTGGCTGTACCGCCTGCTGAATCTCCCTCGACGAGGAACAATTCGCACTTTTGCGGGTCTTTATCCGAACAGTCAGCCAGTTTTCCCGGTAGCCCGCCTCCTGACATGGGGGATTTGCGTTGAACCATTTCACGTGCTTTACGTGCAGCGTGGCGGGCAGTGGCAGCCAGAATCACCTTGTCTACAATGGCTTTTGCTTCTTTCGGGTGTTCTTCCAGATAATAGTTCAGTACTTCACCTACAGCCTGGTCGACAGCACCCATCACTTCGTTGTTTCCCAACTTGGTTTTAGTCTGTCCTTCAAATTGAGGTTCAGCAACTTTTACAGAGATCACGGCTGTAAGTCCTTCACGGAAGTCATCACCGGAGATTTCTATTTTGACCTTTTCCAGCATTTTGCTGTCTTCTGCATACTTTTTCAGTGTACGGGTCAAGGCACGGCGGAAACCTGCCAGATGCGTACCGCCTTCTATTGTATTGATATTATTGACATACGAGTGGATATTCTCAGAGAATCCGGTATTATACATGATAGCTACCTCGATGGGGATGTTCTGCTTCTCCGTGTTCAAATAGATCACATCGTTAATCAAGTGTTCGCGTGACGATTCTATGAAGCGTACGAACTCTCTTAAACCTTCTTCCGAGTAGAAAGTTTCGTGTTTGAAGCTACCGTCTTCGTTTATTACACGTCGGTCTGTCAGTGAGATGCGTAATCCCGCATTCAAGTAAGCCAGCTCACGTAAGCGTGAAGCCAGAATCTTGTAGTCATAGACTGTTTCGGTAAAGATACTGTCGTCAGGCCAGAATTGTTGTTTGGTTCCTGTATGGTCGGCTGTTCCTACTTCTTTGACTGCATAAAGGGGCTTGCCGATTTCGTATTCCTGCTGGTAGATTTTACCGTTACGGAATACCTGGGTGGTCATGTGTGTAGACAATGCATTTACACAAGACATACCGACACCGTGCAAACCTCCGGATACTTTATACGAGCCTTTATCGAATTTACCTCCGGCATGTAGCACAGTCATGGCAACTTCAAGGGCAGATTTCTGCTCTTTTTCGTGGAAATCTACGGGGATACCACGGCCATTGTCCTGTACGGTGATAGAGTTATCTTCGTTGATAGTTACTTCGATATGGTCGCAATAACCAGCCAATGCTTCGTCGATAGAGTTGTCGACAATTTCATATACCAAGTGATGAAGTCCCTTTACGCTGATGTCACCAATGTACATAGCAGGGCGTTTTCTAACTGCTTCAAGTCCTTCCAATACTTGGATACTATCTGCTGAATAAGACCCGTTATTGGTGGGATTCTGTTCTTCGCTCATAATTTGATTCCTAATTATAATAACAGAGCAAATATAGTGAAAATATCTGAGTTAGAGAAGAATGAAGAGTGAAAAAAGAAGAATTTAAAGTAAACCGGATGGGATGGTTTTAAACATGAAAAGCCGAACTAAAAAGTTCGGCTCTCAATATTGTATAGAGTCTGTTATAAGTCTTATTTCTTAAGCAAGCTTATTGATGTAAATAGCCAACTTAGATTTCAAGTTGTTAGCTTTATTCTTATGAATAACATTTGTTTTAGCTAACTTGTCTACCATCTTAGTGATGCTTGGGTACATAGCAGTTGCTTCTGCTTTGTCAGTAGTTGAACGAAGTTTTCTAACAGCATTTCTCATGGTTTTACCATAATATCTGTTGCGAAGTCTTCTGCTTTCTTCTTGTCTGATTCTCTTGATTGATGATTTATGATTTGCCATCTCGACTAATCTGTTTTAATTCGTTTATTTTTTTAATTGTAGCCCGTGGGGGAATCGAACCCCCCTTTCAAGAATGAAAATCTTGCGTCCTAACCGATAGACGAACGGGCCATCCTGTATTGAGCATTTCTGCTCTTTTTGTTTCGCTTTGCTTTCGTTCTGTATCGTTGTTTCCCGATTGCGAGTGCAAAGGTAGACCTTTTTTTGAAACTACCAAACTATTTGCAGAAAAAAATTCCAATTATTTTTGATAGATATATTATTTTTCTTTGTTTATTTATTGATAATCAGTGATATATGTTCTTTTTACGTTTTGTTCGGGATATAAACTTTTTTTTGAGATAGGAGTCTTTGATTGTCTATTCACACTTTTTTCGTAGCTTTGTTACCCGAAAGAAAAGTTAGAGATATGCTGCAAAAAACAGTTGGAATCGTTCTTCATATACTAAAGTATAACGATACTTCAAATATCGTTGAGATGTATACTGAGCTTTCAGGACGTGCATCTTTTCTGGTTGCTGTGCCACGCTCTAAGAAGGCTGCTGTCAAATCAGTACTATTCCAGCCGTTGGCGCTGATTGAGTTTGAGGCAGATTATCGGCCGAATACTTCGCTTTTCAGAATTAAGGAAGCTAAATCCTTTAGTCCGTTCGCCTCCATTCCTTATGATCCTTTTAAATCGGCTATAGCTCTTTTCCTTGCGGAATTTCTTTATCGTGCCATTCGCGAAGAGGCGGAGAACCGCCCATTGTTTGCCTATTTACAGCATTCTATCTTGTGGTTGGATGCTTGTAAGATTAGCTTTGCCAACTTTCATCTGGTGTTTCTGATGCGTCTTTCCCGCTTTCTGGGATTGTACCCCAATCTGGATGATTATCATACGGGTGACTATTTTGATATGTTGAATGCTAACTTTACTTCGGTTCGTCCTCAACTTCATTCTTGCTATATCCAGCCTGATGAAGCTGGGAGATTACTGCAATTGATGCGTATGAACTATGAAACAATGCACCTTTTCGGAATGAACCGTACGGAAAGGGCCCGATGCCTGGCTATTATTAATGAGTATTACCGGTTACATCTTCCTGATTTTCCTGTACTGAAATCATTGGATGTATTGAAGGAATTATTTGATTAGTATCTCTTGCCCATTTCTGTGTACTTCATTTGGCTTTGGTAATCCGTGTCTGTAAACAATCTACCCCCGGATGTAATTCTGATGTACATCCGGGGGTAGATTTCTTGTAAAAGAGAGTGTAGCTATTGTGTAGCTTCTCTTATAAGCAGGATTTATACGTTGAGATTATCCCAACAACTCTTTTACTTTAGTTGAAATAGCGCGTCCTTCGGCCAATCCGGCAAGTTTCTTGGAGGCTACTCCCATTACCTTTCCCATATCTTTACCACTGGTAGCACCTACTTCAGCAATAATCTCTTTCAGTGCAGCTTCCAGTTCTTCGGCAGTCATTTGTTTCGGTAAATAGGTTTCCATGACTTGTACTTGTGCCAATTCTGCATCGGCTAAGTCCTGACGACCCTGTCCTATATATATTTCTGCAGCATCTTTACCTTGTTTTACCAGTTTTTGCACGATTTTCAGTGCATCTGCGTCTGTAAGGATGTCATTGGCTCCCGGAGCAGTTTTAGCTTCCAGAAAGAACTTCTTTACATTTCTAAGGGTTTCAAGGGCTACTTTATCTTTCGCTTTCATTGCGTTTTTAATGTCTTCGCTGACTCTTTCGAATAAATCCATGATGTTATGTTATATTATGATTTAACGATTTACGGTTTATAATTGGTAAATCCGGGTTAATGATCGATATATTTAGCTATTTATTAAAATGTGATAACTCCACTGTCATCTATAGCTTCTTCAGTAGCTATCTCTTCTTCCAATGCGGCTTTTGCTTTGATCTTACCCAAAGTCGTTTTGTCGCGAAGGTAAGTAGGAGAGTCTTCTACCATGGCGATGATATCATCATTGTCCAGATCTTCCGGATTGAAGAGATAGATATGACGGCGTTTCCGCAGGTTGCGTGTTCCGATGCCACTGGCACTTTCACCATATGCTTTACGAATGCGCTCTTTGTTCTTTTCCTTCTCTTCTTCCAGCTGCAACTGACGTTCTTCTTCTTCCTGGCTGCGTTTCTCGTGTAGGTCGTCCATACCTGGTACGTCTTCCACACCGAAACCGGTAGCAAGCACAGTGATCTTCACTTTCGTATCCAGTGAGGTATCCATAGCCACACCCCAGATCACTTCTACACCTTCGCGGAATTTGCTCATAAACTCGTGCACTTCATTCATTTCCTCCATCATCAGTTCGGAAGCAGGACAGAACGAAACATTCAGCATGACTTTCTTCGCATTGAAGATGTCATTGTTATTGAGTAACGGTGAATGGAGTGCGTCGTCGATTGCTTTGGTTACGCGGTTTTCTCCTTCACCGAATCCGGTACTCATGATGGCTACACCACCGTCTTTGAGGATTGTTTTTACATCAGCGAAGTCCAGGTTTACCGTACCCCGCATGGTGATGATTTCGGCAATACTTTTGGCTGCGATTGACAGTGTGTCATCTGCCTTGCCGAATGCGTTCATAAAGGTCAGGTCGGAATAAATTTCACGCAGGCGTTCGTTATTGATCACCAACAAAGCGTCTACATGTTGGGCAATGCGTTCTACTCCATCCAGAGCCTGGATAATTTTCTTTTCGCCTTCAAAGATAAAAGGGATGGTAACGATTCCGACAGTCAGGATATCCATCTCTTTAGCGATACGGGCGATGACGGGGGCTGCTCCGGTTCCGGTACCTCCGCCCATTCCGGCAGTGATAAATACCATCTTGGTACCATCATTCAGCAGGTTTTTTATGTCTTCGATGCTCTCTTCGGCAGCATCACGTGCACGCTCCGGACGGTTTCCGGCACCGAGTCCTTGCGTGATGGAACGTCCCAGTTGCAGTTTGACCGGTACAGGAGACTCAGCCAATGCCTGGTTGTCGGTATTGCAGAGAACGAATGTCACGTCGTGTATGCCTTCCCGGTACATGTGGTTGACGGCGTTACCTCCACCACCTCCTACACCAATCACTTTGATGATTTTCGGCGAATCTGTAGGGAAATCGAATTGTACTATCTCGTCCATATTATATTGTATTATGAATTATCACTTTATTTCATATCTTCATCGGAGAAAATCTCATTAGAAAGTTTGTCGAAAGTCGATTTAAACCAATTCGGTTTGTTTCTTCTTTCTTCTTCTCTTCTTTTTTTCTCCTCCAGTTTACGTTGCTTTTCTTCTTCTTTCCGTCTTTTTTCCTCTTCCTCTTTTTTCTTTTTGGCAGCACGTGCAGCGGCTTCCTGTTCTTTCAGACTCTCATCTTCTTCAAACATATTCACCGGTTCGGGTTGAGGCTGAGGTTGTACATGCGGCTGGGGAGCAGGTGTCTCTTGCAGGCAACAGTTTTCATTGCCGGCAGCAAGCAGTCCGAATAAGGTGTTCTGTGTACCGTCTTTCTTCACAACATCTTCGTCTGCATGAATGGTGTTGCGTACGAATCGTGCGCTTCTCACCTTTTCTATCTTACTTCGTTTACGGAGAGCTTCGTCCAGGTTTTTCAGATTGGAGGCTCCTCCTGTAATGATAAGTCCGGCCAACAGTTTATCATCATACCCTGAAAGTTGAATCTGATTCCATACGTTTGCGATAATTTCTTCAGTACGCGCCTCGATGATATTATTCAGTTTGCCGAGTTCTACGGTTCTACCTCCTTCTTCCAGTTGGCAGGTAGCAGGTTCTTCGCCTTCTTCCTCTTCGTAAAAGGCGTTACCATATCTGATTTTCAGGCGTTCGCCTTCTTCCTCTTCTATCTGAAGGGAAACGAGATCATGAGTAATGCTGTTTCCTCCTAATGGCAGTACGGTAAGGAATCGGAGAATGTTATTCTTATAGATGGAAATAGTCGATGTGTCGGCTCCGAAATCAATCAGTGCACAGCCGGAACGTCTCTCACTTTCCGTCAGCACTGCATCTGCAGTAACCAGCGGGGAGATCAATAAATCTGCTATTTCAATTTTAGCTTGTTCGAAACAGCGTTCCAGGTTTTTCTTGAGCGAAGCACGTGCCACAATGTTCAGAAAGCGTCCTTCAATATGGCTTCCTGCCACACCGACGGGATCTGCCTGGAGATTGTTTCCAATTTTGTATTCTTGCGGAGCAACGTCCAGTATATCCATATCGATCAGTGGTATCTCAAGATTTTCATCACAGATGGAGTCGACTAATTCCTGAGAGATAATGGTCTCCTCCTCAAGATCGCGACTAACTACATTGCGTACCGTACGGAGCGATTGCCCCCCGATACCCACATAGATCTTGGCAATTGAGTTGTTGAGAGCACCCTCCAGCTTATTGATGATGGAGGTCAGGCTCTGTGCCGTTTTATCCAGATTGTAAATCACTCCTTTCCGGATGAATGAAGACGAATCCTCCCTGGCATAAGCTAATACCTGTATGCTTCCATCACTATTCTTCTTTCCGGCTATACCGGCTATTTTCGATGAACCCAGTTCAATAGCGGCGATAAAATCTGTTGTTGCCATATAAAATTCTATTTTATTCCCTTTTGTATTATAGACTCATCTCTTTAACACAAAGGTACGTTTAGCTGTTTACGAATTATTGTTTCTTTTTTGTGCAGATAATCTGATTACCGAATTCCAGGCTGATGCGTGAATATTTGTTCCATCCCACCTGGTTCAGCCCTTTTTCGTAAAAGGTCTTCAATCGTCCCAGTTTATCCTCAAAATGTTCTAACTTGCCCAGATAGATAATATGATTACCTACACGGGGAATCAATTCGATCTCTTTCCCGGGGAGCACGTTTATTTGCACAATCTGGGCTTCCCAGAACGGATTGTTTTGCAAAAATACACCAAACTTATATAAATCCTTCATTGCAAACGACTTTTCTACATTTCCGGTGACAATTGCCCGGTGTGCTACGCATTTTGCATCGGGAGGCATCACTTTACCTTTGTTATCCAGATAGTAGTTTTCACCATTGTTGCTCATGATGCGGAGAATCGGTACACGTTGTGTCACTTCCACGCAAAGTTTGCCGCTTGGAGTTTTATAGCATTGTGCTTCATTGATCAGCGGATGCTTGTTCAACTCTTTTTCCAGCGTTTTGGTGTGAATGCGGTCCATTTTCTTTCCAACGGGATAAATGCCTTTCTTTTGCAGGATGGCAGCTACCTCGTTTTTAGTGACGAAACCGGCATTGAGCGTATCCTTTATTACTAATTCCATGTCGCGGCAGACCTGATGGGCAGGTTTGCTGTTGAATACTGTCACAGCCGCTACGAGATAGGCTATGAGAAGTAACATGACGATGGTCAGAAGGATTCTTTTTATCATGAGGAAATTTATTGTTTTGACGATTTACAAATTAATTGTCCGATGGAGTTATCCTTCGGGTCAATAGTTCACAAATATCCGGGACATAGCTATCTATGTCTCCTGCTCCCAACGTGATCAACACCTCGATATGCTTCGTTTTCAGCACATCGAGTATTTCCTCTTTCTTACACATGCTTTTTTCAATACCCGGACGTAGGTTATCATATATCAGTTGACTGGTTACCCCTGGAATAGGCTGTTCACGCGCCGGATAGATATCTACCAGTATTACTTCGTCGAGTAGCGACAAGCTATCGGCAAAGTCTTTATAGAAGTCCCGTGTACGGGTATAGAGGTGTGGCTGAAAAACAGCGGTGATCTTTTTATCCCGGTAGAGTTCACGCATGGACATCACACTCTGTTTGATTTCGGAGGGATGATGAGCGTAATCACTCAGGAACACGATCTGGTCGTTTTTGATCTTGAAGTCGAATCGACGGTCCACACCTCGGAAACTTGCCATTCCTTGTTTGATTTCTTCGGCGGTCACTCCATTGAGATAGGCAAGTGCCATGGCAGCGACTCCATTCTCTATATTGATACTTACGGGCACTCCCAGCTGAATGTTGTCGATGCGAATATCCGGTCCTATAAAATCGATGAAGATTTCTCCGTTTCCAATGCGAATGTTTTCAGCATGGAAGTCTCCTTTATCGCGTGAATAGGTGTAAATCTTGACACCCTCTTGCACTTTAGGCTGAAGAGAAATGCCTTCGCGGATGATCAGTGCCCCTCCCGGCTGGATTAATGTGGTATAGTGCTCAAAGCTTTCCAGATAAGCCTGTTCGGTTCCATAAATATCCAGATGATCCGGATCGGTTGCGGTAATGACAGACATATATGGAGACAGCCAGTGGAATGAACGGTCGAATTCGTCAGCTTCGATTACGGTATACGGACTGCTTGGAGAGAGTAACAGATTCGTTCCATAATTTTTGGAAATACCTCCCAAAAAGGCAGTGCAGCCTATATGCGAGTGATGAAGCAGATGGGCCGTCATCGTTGATGTAGTGGTTTTACCATGTGTACCGGCTACACAAAGCCCTTTACTGGAATGGGTGATGGTGCCTAATACTTGTGCACGTTTTTGTATTTCGAATCCGTTGTCACGGAAGTAGGTCAATTCGGCATGTTCCTGAGGTACGGCAGGAGTTAAAACGACCAGTGTCGTGGCCGGGTCTTTACAGGCATCCGGGATAAGATTGATATTTTCTTCGTAATGAATCTGTGCTCCTTCTTCTATAAGGTGTTGAGTCAGTTCACTGGGGGTACGGTCATAGCCTGCCACTACCTTCCCTTTAGAAAGGAAATAGCGTACGAGGGCACTCATTCCGATACCTCCTGCACCGACAAAATATACAGATTGAATAGTTTCTATGTTCATGGCTGTTGTGCTAATTTTATAACTTCTTTTGCTATCACGATGGCAGAATCTGGTAGGGCCAGGTGAGCGATGTTTTCACTAAGTTCTTTTAGTTTTCCGGAATCTGCTATGGTTTCTAATGCCACGGATAATAATTTCTCTTCCGCTTCTGCGTCCTTTACGTAGATGGCAGCTCGTTTGTTCACCAATGCCAATGCATTTTTGGTTTGGTGATCTTCTGCTACGTTGGGAGACGGAACCAGGATAACTGCTTTATTCAACAGGCAGAATTCGGAAATGGAGCCGGCACCTGCACGCGAAATAACCAAGTCGGCAGCAGCATAAGCGGCAGCCATATCTTTAATGAAGTCTGTCACATACAGATTAGGAATGTTTCCGGCAACTTTTACGGCTTCCGTTACTTGCTGGTAATAGATTTTTCCTGTTTGCCAGATGAATTGTACATTTTTAGTCTGACGAATCAGCTGCAATCCGGCAATCAATGTATTATTGATTGTGCGGGCGCCCAGGCTTCCCCCCAGAATCAGAATGGTTTTCTTCTCCGGATCCAGTCCGAAAGAGCGAATAGCTTGTTTTTGTTCCGGCTTCTCCGTTAACAGATTCTGACGTACCGGGTTGCCTGTCATAATGATTTTGCTGCCCGGAAAGAATTTTTCCATCCCATCATATGCTACACAGATTTTCCGTGCTTTCTTTGCCAATAGTTTGTTGGTTACTCCGGCATATGAGTTTTGCTCCTGTATTAAGGTGGGTACACCCATCATTCCGGCCATTTTTAATGTCGGACCGCTTGCATATCCGCCTACTCCTACTGCTACCTGTGGACGGAACTGACGGATAATGCTGCGCGCTTTCCATTGGCTGCGTGCCAATTTCAGTAATACGGCAACATTTTTCCACAAATGTTTGCGATCGAATCCTGCTACGGGTAATCCGATGATCTGATAGCCTGCATCCGGTACTCGTTGCATCTCCATTCTTCCTTCGGCTCCTACAAACAGGATTTGTGCATCGGGACGTAATTCTTTTATGGCGTTTGCAATGGATATAGCCGGAAAAATATGTCCTCCGGTACCACCGCCACTGATGATGATCCTTAAAATGTCATCCCGTCCCTCTTTATTATTTTCCTTATTCATATCACTCTTCAAATTTAGCATCACTGTTTAAGACTTCCGCTGTAGGCTCAGCTGCTGTTTGGGCTTCGCTTGCAACGGTTTCACTCCCTTCTTCTCCGGTAAGGAGGGGAGCGGGATTATCTTTTTTCTCTTCCAGATAAGCGGTATAACGGCTGACACTCAATATCATTCCGATATAGGCGCAGTTGATCAGGGTACTTGTCCCTCCTTTACTGATTAGTGGTAAGGGCTGTCCTGTGACAGGAAACAAACCGACAGCTACCATCATGTTCAATATGGCTTGTGATACCAGCATCAAGGCGATTCCCATGACAAGGAATGCCGGAAATGTACGTTCACATTTCTGGGCGATTCGGCCTGTTCGAACCAACAGCCAGATGTAGAGAATAACCACAAAGGCTCCTCCTACCAGCCCCAACTCTTCAATGATAATGGCAAAAATGAAATCGGAGAATGCCTGACTCAGGAAATCGCGTTGAATCGAGTTTCCCGGAGCTTTACCTATCACGTTACTGGTAGCAATGGCTATACGTGCATGGGCTATCTGGGCATCTTTGTCAATATCGAACTTTGCAGCCGGTACTTCCTCTTTCTCAGTGAAGTTGGTGATACGGCTTTTCCAGGTATCAAAGCGGTGGAGGAACGGAATGTCGGTGTCTTTAGGTATGGCCAGCAGGAAGATTACTCCCAGACACCCAGCCAGTGCCAGTCCACCTAATAACATAGCTAACTTTTTGAAGGCGACACGCCCGATGAACATCATCAGTACTACGACTCCGAACAGCAGCATAGCTGTCGAAAGATTTTCCGGAGCAATGAGCATGCACACCAGTCCGGTCAGTATCATTATATATTTAAAGGCTTTTGGATTGGCTCCTTCATCATCCTGTTTTTTGGAAAGAATAAAGGAAACCGCAATGATTACTGCCATCTTGGCCAGTTCCGAAGGTTGAAACTGTAATCCCATAAAACTCATCCAGCGGGCAGCCCCATTTACACGGTCGCCTGTGATGACTCCCATCAATGTGACGAAAGCTAACAACACTACCGAAATGGGGTACAGGAAGACCGGGAACACCTGAAACCATTTATAAGGGATGTTGTGCATCAAAACCACCACGATTGCACCGATCATCAGGATGATGGAATGCTGTGTGATGGGTCCCCAGTGATCACCACTTTTATAAGTCAGTGTACTGGCAGCACTAAACACCTCTATAATAGAGATGAGGCAGAGGCAAAGGAAAATGATCCAGATTACCTTATCACCTTTGAATATGTTCTTTAATAAATCCACGGCTTTTAGTTTTTAGCTCTTAGGAGTCCTGCCTTTTTAAAGCTCAGAGACTCTTATTTCATAATTCTCTTACATACTTCTTAAATTGGTCACCCCGGTCCTCATAACTCTTAAAAAGGTCGAATGAAGCACAGCACGGGCTTAACAATACCGTTTCACCTTTTTTTGCCAGTTTGTAGGCTGCTTCTACAGCATCCTTCATGCCGGTTTGTACTTCTGCTACGGGAAGTCCCAGGCGATCAAAGAACTCATGGAGTTTTTCGTTGTGCAATCCAAGGTAAACCAATGCCGAGCATTTTTCCCGAACCAGCTCCTCTATTTCCGTATAATCATTCCCTTTATCTTTACCCCCGAGGATCAACACTGTTTTGGTGGTCATACTTTGCAGAGCGTACCAGCAAGAGTTGACGTTGGTTGCTTTGGAGTCGTTGATAAAATCAATCCCCCGTACACGTGCTACTTTTTCCAAACGGTGCTCTACCCCTTGAAAATCGCTGAGCGCCCTTCGTATATTCTCTTTGGTAATGCCGGCCAGATTTGCAGAAATCCCGGCAGCTAAAGAGTTATAAAGGTTATGTTGTCCCGTCAAAGCCAATTGTTCCTGCTCCATGTTGAAGGCAATTGGTGCGGTAATCACTACTTCATGGTCTTCTACATAAGCGATAGACCCTTCTTCTTTAATTGCCGAGAATGGATACAGGTGGGCACAGATGCCGTGTTTATCCAGTTCACGTTTGATGATAGGGTCATCATTCCAGAAGATAAAAGCGTCTTCTGATGTCTGGTTCTGTGTAATACGGAATTTTGCGTTGATATAGTTCTGCATGCAGTGATCGTATCGGTCCAGATGGTCTGGTGTGATATTCATCAGCACGGCGATATCCGCACGGAACTTATACATATTATCCAGCTGGAATGAACTCAGTTCAATTACATAATAGTCATGCTCCTCTTCCGCTACTTGTAATGCCAGGCTCTTACCAATGTTGCCGGCAAGTCCCACATTTAATCCGGCACTTTTAAAGATGTGATAGATAAGTGAGGTCGTAGTTGTTTTTCCGTTCGAACCGGTGATACAGATCATCTTTGCATCAGTGTATCTGCCGGCAAATTCTATTTCAGAGATAATAGGCGTACCCTGCTCTTTCAATTTCAGAATTAGGGGGGCGTCATTAGGAATTCCGGGGCTCTTCACCACTTCATCTGCATTCAGAATCCGTTCTTCTGTGTGCCGGCCTTCCTCCCAGGCAATGCCATGGCTGTCAAGGAGAGTTTTATACTTATCCTTGATGGCAGACATATCCGATACAAAAGTATCGAATCCTTTTACTTTTGCCAGAACGGCTGCTCCCGCACCGCTTTCACCGGCTCCTAATACTACAATTCTTTTCATGATTTTTAGTTATGGTTTATCAACCGGAGTTTTGTGTACGGTCGGTAAATCCTTTGTCTCTATGCTACAAGTTTGAGGTTCATACTCAGTGATCGGCAGCAGGCACTTGTAGCTTGTAGCCTGTTACCTGTCACTTTGGGTTATCTTATCTTTAGTGTTATAATCGTAATGGCTGCCAACACGATGGTTACAATCCAGAAGCGGACTGTAATCTTGGATTCGTGAAACAGTTGATCCGGTTTTGTAAATTTCACACTGCATCCCGGTTCCACCAGGCTCATCGAAGTACGGAAATGGTCATGTATCGGTGCCCGTTTGAAAAGACGTTGTTTTACCCCCTTTCTTTTGCCTGCTTTATAATAGAAGCGTTGCAGGAGTACTGACAGGTTCTCAACCAGGAATATACCACAGAGAATCGGAATCAGCAATTCTTTGTGGATAATAATAGCAAATACTGCGATGATTCCTCCAATGGTCAGGCTGCCTGTATCACCCATGAATACCTGTGCCGGATAAGCATTGTACCATAAGAAACCGATTAATGCGCCGATAAAGGCACATATAAAAATTACCAATTCTTCACTTCCCGGAATATACATGATATTCAGGTAACCGGCGAATTCAATATGGCTCGATACATAGGCCAGTATACCCAGTGTCAGTCCGATGATGGCTGAATTGCCTGCTGCCATACCATCCATACCATCATTCAGGTTGGCACCGTTGGATACGGCTGTTACGACGAAGATAGTGATAATGACAAACAAAATCCATCCGGCCGTTTGGGCATGTTCTCCCATGAAGCCCACAAGGTCTGCATAGTCCAGGTTGTTGCTTTTGAAAAATGGAATCGTGGTCTGGGTTGATTTCAGGTCGTGGGTGCCATGTATCACTTCGATTTCGTTTTCTGATTTCTGAATCTCTATATTCTCGCGGATTACTACATTAGGGCTCAGATATAGAGTCAGTCCGACAATCAGCCCGAGTCCCACTTGTCCGATGATTTTGAATTTGCCATGGAGGCCTTCTTTATCTTTCTTGAATATCTTGATATAGTCGTCCGCAAACCCCAAAGATCCCAGCCATACAGTAGTTATCAACATCAATATCATATAGATGTTATGCAGTTTTCCCAGTAATAAACAGGGAATCAGAATTGCTACAATAATGATCACACCTCCCATACTGGGTACGCCTACTTTATTAACTCCAAACGGATCGATCTTAGCGTCACGCTGCGTTTCGGTGATTTGTTTCCGTTTCAGCAGATTGATGAATTTGTCTCCCCATATACTGGAAATGAGTAGCGCCAGGATGACAGCCATCAATGCCCGGAACGAGGTGTACCCAAACATTCCGGCACCCGGAAAGTTGAGTTTATGTAGCCATTCAAACAAGTAGTATAACATAACTTTATTTACAATGAGACGATTTATGGTTTACGATTGAAGGAATCAGGCATTTGGCATCGGAATTACTTCAATCATTGTCCGTTAAATAGTCAATGAAAAAATCTCTTTTAAAACCTCTTTATCATCAAAGTGATGTTTCACCCCTTTGATTTCCTGATAATTCTCGTGTCCTTTTCCGGCAACCAGAATCACATCTCCTTTTTCAGCAAGCATGCAAGCCGTGCGTATAGCTTCCTTACGGTCTGCAATGCTCAGTGTTTTTTTCTTGTCTTCGTTGTCCAGTCCGGCCAACATGTCGTTGATGATGTCCTGTGGCTCTTCGAAGCGTGGATTGTCTGAGGTGATGATAACCCGGTCGCTTGCCTTGGCTGCTTCTTTTGCCATGATGGGACGTTTGCCTTTATCCCGGTTGCCACCGGCACCGACTACAGTAATCACTTTGCCCTTTCCTTCAAGCACTCCATGTATGGCGTTCAAGACGTTGACCAAAGCATCCGATGTGTGTGCATAGTCTACGATCGCTGTATATCCTTGCGGGGAGCGTATGGCATCGAAACGTCCGGCAACAGGATGCAACGTACTAAGTGCAACCAATACCTCCTCTTCCTTCTTACCCAGTAAAACGGCGGCGCCGAATACGGCCAATAAATTCGAAGCATTGAATCTTCCTATAAACTGTACTGCGAGCTCATGGTTGTTGAAGTCAAGAAGCATTCCCTCAAAATGTGACTCCAGTACTTTCCCTTTGAAGTCACTCAGGCTGCGGAGAGAATACGTGTATACTTTCGACTTCGTATTCTGCGTCATCACGAGTCCGTTTTTGTCGTCCAGATTGGTGAGGCTGAAAGAACTTTTAGGCAGTTCATCGAAGAATTTCTTTTTTGCTTTCAGATAATTCTCTACTGTTTTATGGTAGTCCAGATGATCGCGTGTCAGGTTCGTAAAGATGCCGCCGGCGAACTTCAGTCCGCTGATTCTTTTTTGCGCGATGGAGTGCGAACTTACTTCCATGAAAGCATATTTGCAGCCTTCGTCTGCCATACGTCCCAAAAGACGGTTCAGCGTAATCGGGTCAGGAGTGGTGTGTTCGGTAGGGATGGCTTCATCGTCTATATAATTGCATACCGTAGAGATAAGCCCCACTTTGTAACCGAAATACCGGAATGTATTATATAATAAGGTGGCAATCGTCGTCTTTCCATTTGTACCGGTGACACCCACCAGTTCCATTTTCGAAGTCGGGTCTCCATAGAAAGCCGTAGCTACTTTACCAACAGCATCTTCACTATCGGTTACCTGAATGTAGGTAATTTCTTCGTTTAGTTCTGCAGGTAACTCTTCGCAGAGAATGGCTATGGCCCCTTTCTCAATTGCTGCCGGGATATAGGCATGTCCGTCGGTTTGTGTACCGCGCATGGCCATAAACAAATGGCCGGACCCTACCTGTCTGGAGTCGATGTCAACTCCGGTTATTTCGATATCCTGATTTCCGGTTATTTTTACCGGATGGATAAATGTTAGAATCTCTTTTAATTTCATACCTTAATCTATAATAATCAATTCAGATGGATACTGATGGTTTGTCCTTTCTTTATTGTAGTACCCTGGGGCAACGATTGGCTTCTCACTTTGCCAACTCCCGACAGAGCCACTTTCAATCCTTTGCTTTCCAGCAGGTAAACAGCATCTTTGGCTCCCATGCCGATAACGCTGGGTACAAAGTTCCGTAATTGTTCCTTTCCCTGCAGGATCACTGCTTTGGGAGCTGCCTGTGCATGTCCCCAAACTTCTTTATTCTTTTTAGTTTTAAACTCTGCCTGAGTCTGAATATTCAATCCTTCCAATACTTGTCTGGCCTCTGTCATTTCGCCTGCTTTAACATCGGGAATCACTACCGTATTGGTATCGATTGCGTTCCGAATGTCCAAACGTAGGTCTTTGGCATACACTCTTTCGGCAATTTTGCTGAAAACGCTACCGGCCATCAAGCCTCCGGAGGCAGGAGGATTTGGCTTTTGTATGGAAACGATACAGCTATACTTTGGAGCTTCTGAGGGAAAGTATCCGCAGAAACTGACCAGATAGTTCACTCCTCCCGATGTATATCCGGCAGCACCTTGTGAGATCTGCGCCGTACCCGTCTTACCCGAAACGGCAAATTGTTTGGAGCCTGCCGGGGCTGCCAGACCTTCATGCACAACCTTATAAAGAATCTCCTGTATTTGTTTCAGGGTCCGTTCCGAACAGATTCTCGGATTGATAATTTCTGTCGGATATTCTTTCACTATTTCACCATTTTTTATGGCTGCTTTCACAAATTTGGGACGCACCATAACACCGTTGTTGGCAATGGCATTGTAGAAAGTAAGGATATTCATCGGTGGTACCTGGGTCTCATAGCCGATGCTCATCCACGGCAGAGTGGTTTTTGCAAAGTAACGCTCTTTCGGACCTTTGATATTAGGCTTACCTTCTCCGGCTATTTGCAATTGGAGAGGCTGATCGATACTCATTCGTTTCAGTCCGTCGACAAACTTTTGTGGGTTACTACCATAATATTTATCAATAATGCTGGATGTACCCACATTTGAAGATACTTCCAGTATTTGTGTAACTGTCAATGGACCATATCCGCCTTTGCGCCAATTCCAATCTTTCATGGGACGACCGTACATCATCTTGACACCATTGCCTGTGTCTATTACATCTTCCGGTGTGATTTTACCGTCTTCAAGTGCCACCATGATAGAAGCTGTCTTAAAGGTAGAACCCGGCTCGAGCATATCACTGATGGCATTGTTTCTCATTTCATAATAGTTGCCGTCTCCGGCTTTCATCATGTTTACGATGGCTTTAACCTCTCCGGTCGCTACTTCCATCAATACGGCTACTCCTACTTTGGCATTCAGCTCTTTCAGTTTATCGGTCAGGGCCTTTTCACAAATATCCTGCATGCCTACATCAATCGTAGAAAGAAGGTCACAACCATCTACCGGAGGAATATCTACAATATTCAGGTATTTATTCATCACTTTTTGCCGGTGGGTAATCCCGTCATGCCCCTTCAGTATGGAGTCAAAAGCTAACTCTATGCCATTCTTGGCACCTTGGGCGGTGTCAGCATATAAGTCCCCCAGTGTGCGGGCTGCAAGTGAACCAAAAGGTTTTTTTCTTTGGTTATAAGCTAACTCGTGGAAACCGCCTTTGTATTTATTCAGGTTGAATACCGGCAGGCGTTTGGCTTCTTTATATTGGATGTATGAAATACGTTTTGGATAAATCAGATAGTTGCGACTTCCCTGTTTCCGTCCTTTTTTAAGGTGCGCTTTAAATTCCGAAGCACTTTTATCAGGGAATATCTTATGGAGTCCTGCACATATTTCGTCCAGATGATTCATCAGCATGGTGTCCTTCTTTACTCCACCGGCTTTGAAATCCATATAAATGCGATATTCCGGCAGCGAACTGGCCATTAGTTTGCCGTCGGAAGAGATGATGTTTCCGCGGTTGGGCTTTACCGTTACATTCTCTTTGACGAAACGGTCGGCCACATCCTGCCAATATTGACGTTCGGCAAACATCGTGATGCCTGCTTTGACAACAATGGCTACTCCAATCAATCCCATCAGCAGGATGACGAAGAAGTAACGGGTCATTATATTTTTCTTGTTTACAGCCATCTTTTATTTCGTTCTGATTAAATAAGGTGGATTGGTCGATGTCTGCAAATCACTTTCTTTGGTGGATATATAGTCCTCTATTCGTGACTGGCGGCTTTTTTCCATCAGTTCCGAACTTCGGGTCAGTGCATCGTATTTGATGTCAATCAGCTCTTTTTTCAACTTGTCTATTTCGATTTGCTGTTGTTGGCTTGCGTAACGATTATGAATGTAGAAAATGACAAGCACCATAATCAGTACCAGCAATTTAGTCTGGCGGCGAAAAAAATCCGTTGCCAGAATATCACCTCCCAGAATACTTTTCAGGGAATTGCTTTTCTTCTTTTTTGCTTCTTTATCTTCCATTTCACTTCTCTTATTTCACTCTGTTCTCTTACTTCTTTTCGGCTATTCTCAGTTTGGCACTGCGTGAACGCGGATTGCGTGCTATCTCTTCTTCATCGGGCACAATTACTTTGTTGTTTACCAGGCGGAAGGGAGTTTGCAGGTTGCCGAAAAAGTCCTGCGTTGTTTTACCTTCTACATTACCGGTTTTCATGATGTTTTTCACCATGCGATCTTCCAAAGAGTGATAGGTGATTACCACCAGCCGTCCTCCTGGCTTCAATGCTTCTGTTGCTGCCATCAGCATTTCCTTCAGTGCTTCCATTTCCTGGTTTACTTCAATGCGGAGTGCCTGAAATACCTTTGCCAATTCTTTCTTTTCGCGTTCGCGTCCGAAAAGCGGTTTCACTACTTCAAGAAATTCACCGATCGTTTCTATTTTCTGTCCGCTGCGTGCTTTGACTATGACGGAAGCCAGTTTGCGGCTGTTTTTCAGTTCACCATATAGGTAAAAAATATCTGCCAGGCGTTCTTCTTCGTATGTATTTACCACATCGGCCGCTGTGATGCCTGCACGCTTATTCATGCGCATATCCAGTTTTCCGTCAAAGCGGAAAGAGAATCCCCGTTCACTGTCATCGAAGTGATGTGAAGATACTCCCAGATCAGCCAATATGGAATCTACTCCTTCAATATCGTGGTAGCGCAGAAAATTATGCAAATAACGGAAATTGCTCCGTACAAAAGTGAAGTGCGGGTCGTTTACAATGTTACGTTCGGCATCCTCGTCCTGATCGAAACCCAACAGGCGTCCGCCGTTTCCAAGACGCGAAAGTATTTCGCGGGAATGTCCTCCCCCGCCGAAGGTAACGTCTACATACGTCCCGTCCGGGGTAATGTTCATGGCATCTACGCTTTCCTTCAGCAGTACCGGTACATGATATGTTGTTTCTTCTTCTTTCATTTTACCTCTTTGTTCGTTGTTCACCGTTCTTCTTTCATAATTTCCTCCAGGGCTGCACCAAATGCATCGGGGGGCATAAAGGGCATTTCCGTACGTTCCTTAGCCCATATTTCTATCTTGCTGTCTACACCGATAAAGCGCACGTCGCTTTGTATGCCGGCTATTTGCAGATAGCGTTTGGGTATTAATATCCGCCCGTTTCCGTCTATCGTGATAATTTCTACATCACTGACGAATTGGCGGAAGATAAGTTGGTGGTTAGCGTTCCATTTATTTAGTCGTTGCCGGAGTTCATTCAGCTCTTCATTCCAGACTTCTTCCGGATAGAGTACCAAGCAGTCTTGAAATACGTCTTTGCGCATGATGAGCTTGTCTTCAGAACCGGCTTGTAGCTGCCGTCTGAATTGGGCGGGGATAAAAACTCTTCCTTTCGCGTCCGCCTTAGCTTCAATATTGCCTAAAAAACGTATCATTTCACCTTATTATAATAAGCGACCGTAAAAGTAGGTATTTCCCCACAATTCCCCACAATTTTCCACCAAAAACTTTCGGAGAAGTTTTCAACCGATTGTTAATTGCTTATTCGTCTGATAATGAATTATGTTCGGAGATGCTTTGCTGGTGGGGGATAGAGTCGGTTGTATCCTTCCCGGAGCTGTTTTGTGGCTTTGTGGGCTTCCGTCCGTATTTTAGTTGCAGACTGACAAAATCGGTTTTCCTCACGTTGTTCAGGAAAGTCGGGGCGGCTTTGAAGCAAATGCGGGATACCCATACTTTGTTGGCGGTACATTCTTCCGGTTTATCCACCGCTTCACTGGTGATGCTGGGATAAAAATTGCCCAATCCATCGATAGAAACGGTACGGCCTTCTTTCAAGTGGGCGGCAATAATGTCCGATAGTTGAGTAAGTGCAGAGAGTACGTCTCCGTTTTGAAGAGAACTTCTTTCTGCGAGCTGATTAGCAATCTGTACACTGTTTACAGGCTTTTTCTGTAAAGCTCGTGTTGTGGCATAATATCGTTCTTTGACGACACCTTTACTTTTGTCTACTTTCTTAGTGACTGCGTAGTTGATGGACATTAGTACTTCGTTTTTTTTATGTGTATACTTTCTCTGTCTTTCTCTTATTGTGTTAATCTATAACATCTATATCTAATGATTAAAAACATCCGGATGTTTATGAATAAAACATCCGGGTCTTTTATAGAATAACATCCGGATGTTCTATATTAATACATCCGGATGTTTTTAATCATAAATTTTAAGCAAAGATATGCTAAAGTGAGAATATTAGCAAGGAAATATGGGACGTTTCTTTGTTTTATGTTTCAAATGGTGCGAAAGAAAAGGAGCAGGAAAAGAGAATCTCTCTTCCTGCTCCTTGATACACAACTAAAAATCTGCACTAAAATGATTTATTGAAATCGACAATGTATGTGGCCTATTGTCTAAAGTCTTTCAGTTCTTCCTGTAGACGCTGGCGAGTGAAAAAGATGCGGCTTTTTACTGTTCCGAGCGGCAGGTCCAGTTTCTCGGCTATTTCTCGGTATTTGAATCCGGAAACATGCATGGAGAAAGGTACTTTATATTCTTTGGGTAATGAATTGACAATGCGGTGCATTTCTTTCAAGTCATAACGGCTTTCGGTGCTGTCGAATCCGGACTCTTGCGGAAGGCTCAGGTGATAGAGGTTATCGGTCTGATCTACAAAAGTCTGATCGCGTACCACTTTACGGTAGTTGTTAATGAAGATGTTGCGCATGATAGTGTACATCCATCCTTTAAAGTTAGTGTCGGGAGTATATTTATCTTCGTTATCTAACGCTTTAAGAGAGGTTTCCTGCAACAAATCGTTTGCTTCTTCACGGTCGGTTGTTAGTTTGTATGCAAAGCGAAGTAGTTCTTCCTGAACTCCAATTAAATCTTTTCTGAAGCTTAAACTTTTCATAACGTTGCTTTTTAAATTGTGAATATTCGTTGTTTTTCGATGATGCAAGTTTACGGCATTTTTTTAATTGTGATGGGGGAAATTTAGGCTTAAAACAGGGCGAAAACTGTCAAATGATAGTTTTTAGGTGTATTTTGATAGTTTTTGGGTGTTTTTGAGACAAGAGGTTTTCTATCTTTGCGTCGGTTTAAATATGAATGGGCATGAGGAGAAATACTATACATAGGATTTGGCTTGCATGGATGTTGCTGATGACATTCATGCCCTTGTCCGTTGTGAAGGTTTTTCATAATCATTGCGATGAAACATCGGCAACCTGCACAAATACGCAGCCCGGGAAAACACATCACGCATGTGACACCTGTCCCATTTGCCAATTCATGCTTTCTCCATTCATCGAGACGTCTCCTGCTCTTTTGACTTATATACCTTTCTATATAAGATGGGAGACCGGAACTTTTCAGGATAAGAAGCTTGCTACTGCTTTTTATCCGCATTATCTTCGCGGACCTCCTTCCAATTTTCGTCATATCGTATAATTTCTCGGGCAGATATCTGTTGTTTGCCCGTTTATCAGTTTTATCTAACTAAAACGATTAAGTATGCGTATCGGATTTATTTCGGGTATGCTGGGTGGATTGTGTTTAACCTCTACCTTGCATGCCCAGGAGCCCGATTCACTGAAAGCTGTGTCCTTATCCGAAGTGGTGGTGACGGAGAGTTACCGACATCTGAAGAATAAGAATTCGACATGGCATATGGAAGTGGTAGGGAAGGAGTTTTTGCGTGAACACTTCACTGGCAACTTGATACAGACTCTTGGAACGATTCCGGGAATACATTCGATGGATGTCGGTTCGGGCTTTTCTAAGCCGATGATCCGGGGAATGGGATTCAACCGGATTTCGGTTGTAGAGAATGGAATCAAGCAAGAGGGACAACAGTGGGGAGCCGATCATGGGCTGGAACTGGATGCATTCAATGCAGGACAGGTGACTATCCGTAAAGGACCTGCTTCACTGCTCTATGGCAGTGATGCTATGGGAGGTGCTATTGAATTGGCTCCATTACCATTACCCACCAGTAGCCAGTTGTTTGGTGAAGCGGACTTGCTGGGAAAGTCTGTAAACGGAACGTTGGGAGGCTCGCTGATGCTTGGAATAAAGAAAGACGCCTGGTATACCTGGGCGAGATATTCGGAGCAGCATTTTGGCGATTATCGTATTCCTGCAGATACCATTGTGTATCTTACCCAACAGATGCCTGTCTATCACCGGAAACTGAAAAATACGGCAGGTTTTGAGCGAGATGTCAGTTGGACAGCCGGTTTCAGGTATGGACGATACAAGTCTTCCTATTCAGTAAGTAATGTTTTTCAGAAAACCGGTTTCTTTCCCGGAGCACACGGTATTCCTGATATATCGCGTTTGCAGGATGATGGGAACAGCCGCAATATAGAACTACCTTACAGTCAGGTGAACCATCTGAAGGTATCTGCCCAGCAGAGCTTCTTGTGGGATCGATCGGCATTGATATGGGATATCGGCTATCAGAAGAATCATCGTGAGGAATGGAGCCGGTTTCATACTCATTATGATACTCAGCCCGTTCCGGAGAAGGATCCTGACAAAGAGTTGGCTTTTATATTGAGTACTTATAGTTCGGCTGTTAAGTTGAAGTTGTTTGGAGCTGCTTCGTGGCAACATATAGCAGGTTGGGATATACAGTATCAGAGGAATACTATTTCCGGATATTCATTCCTTTTGCCTGCTTACCGGAGATTTACCACAGGGGCTTTCTGGATGACAACTTACCGTCCGGGTCCTGCTTTGTCAGTCAGTGGGGGCTTTCGCTATGATTACGGAAAGATAGATGCATCTGCTTATACTGATCCTTATCTTGCGATTTATCTGCGGGAGCAGGGATATGATGATGATTTTATCCGGAAATATGAGTGGCGTAGCTATGCTGTCCATCGCCATTTTGGTGACTATTCCGGTTCGCTGGGAGTGGTGTGGACCCCTTCCGGAGGACACATGCTTCAAGTGAATATCGGGCATAGTTTCCGCTTGCCGGGGGCCAATGAACTGGCATCGAACGGTGTTCATCACGGTACTTTCCGTCATGAACAGGGAGATGCGGCTCTTTCGTCCGAGCGTGGTTGGCAACTGGATGTCTCGTATACCTATGAGAATGGTCCGTTATCGGTCAATTTTTCGCCATTTATCAGTTGGTTCAGCAATTACATCTTTCTTCGGCCTACCGGAGAATGGTCGGTGTTGCCCCATGCCGGACAGATTTACCGTTATACCGGTGCGGAAGCGTTGTTTGCGGGTGGTGAGGCGACAGTGGGAATTGACTTTTTACGTCATTTCAACTATCGTGTCAGTGGAGAATATGTCTATACTTATAATTGTGACGAACATATTCCTCTGAGTTTTTCCCCTCCGGCTTCCCTTCGCAATACGCTGACATGGAGGTATAAAAACTTCAGTATTTATGGTGAGTTACAGCACATTGCCGCACAACACCGGGTAGCACGGAATGAGGATCCTACTCCCGGAGCGCAGTTACTGAATGCCGGGATATCCGCCAATCTCCGAATGGGAGGCGTATTAGCAGAAATTACTTTATCGGGGCGGAATTTATCCGATACCAGATATCTTAATCACCTTAGTTTTTACCGGAAAGTTGAAATCCCGGAACCGGGACGTAACTTTCAGATTTTAATTAAAGTACCATTTAAAAGTTTATTAAAATGAAAACCAGAATTTATTTATCAATAATCGGCCTGATGGCTTTTTCTTTCTTGTTTGTGTCCTGTTCAAAAGATGACGAAGGCGATACGGTAAAGCCCGTTATTAATCTGTTGGAGCCTGAAGAAGGTGCAGTGTTGAAGATCGGAGATGCTAACGGAGTGCATTTTGAGATGGATATAGCTGATAACGAAGCAATTGCTTCCTATAAGATTAATATTCATAATAATTTTGACGGCCATTCGCATACCAGGGCTTCAGAAGGAGGAACAACCAAACCTTTTGCTTTTGAGAGAACATATACGGATAAGGCAGGCCAAAAACAGGCGCGTGTACATAACCATGACATTAAGATACCGGCAGATGCCACTCCGGGAAATTATCATCTGATGGTATACTGTTTGGACCGGTCTGGTAATGAAACTCACGTAGCACGTAATATCGTATTAAGTACGACAGGCGGTGTAGAGAGTGAGCATCACCATGATTAAGTGGAATACCTGAACCTGAATATGGACAGGGCCATACCGACGGATGGGAAGTTTAAACTCCCGTCTTCGGGCATGGCCCTCTTTTGTGTATTGTTCTTTATCGCTTGATTATTAGCACTCTTTCTTCTCTTTTTTCTTCTCCATTTTCTCATAAATCGCCTTCTTTTTCTTTTTTTGATAGGACAAAATCTGTATTTTCTACCGATTTATTGCGATTAATAAAAAAGAACAGTTAATTTTGCGCAATCATTTCATCTAAAAAGAATGGCTGACGACTCTTTATTTTTAATAGATATTGATAAGATACTTCAGACGAAAGCTCCGAAGCACTCCAAGTACATACCAAAGTTTGTCGTCTCCTATCTGAAGAGAATCGTTCATCAGGAGGAGCTAAACGTTTTTCTGCGCGACTCAAAAGATAAAGTGGGAGTGGATTTTCTGGAGGCTTGTCTTGAGTTTCTGGATGCAAAGCTGGATGTGAAAGGACTGGAAAATATTCCGAAAGATGGTTTATATACGTTTGTGTCCAATCATCCGTTGGGAGGACAGGACGGAGTTTCTCTCGGGTATATTTTGGGACGCCGTTTTGACGGGAAGGTGAAGTATCTGGTAAATGATTTGTTGATGAATCTTCGCGGATTGGCACCCTTGTGTATTCCTATTAATAAAACGGGCAAGCAGGCCAAAGATTTTCCGAAGATGGTAGAAGCCGGATTCAAGTCGGATGACCAACTCATTATGTTTCCTGCGGGACTCTGTTCCCGGCGTCGGAATGGAGTGATCCGGGACCCTGACTGGAAGAAAACATTTATCGTAAAAAGTGTCCAGTTCCAGCGTGATGTGGTTCCTGTCCATTTTGAGGGTCGTAATTCTGATTTCTTTTATAATTTGGCTAATGTCTGCAAGACACTGGGGATCAAATTCAATATTGCTATGCTTTATTTGGCAGACGAGATGCTGAAAAATCGTCATAAAACATTTACTGTCACTTTCGGTAAACCCATTCCATGGCAGACTTTCGATAAATCGAAAACTCCGGCAGAGTGGGCACAGTATGTGAAAGATATCGTGTATAAACTGTAACAGATTAAGGAACAACTACTAACAAAGTATATGGAAGAAGTTATTGAACCGGTAAGCAAGGAGCTGATTAAAGCTGAGTTGACTGAAGACAAGCGGCTACGTATGACCAATAAGAGTAATAACCAGATATACATTATTACTTATCAGGATTCTCCCAATATTATGCGGGAGATCGGGCGTTTGCGTGAGATTGCTTTTCGGGCAGCAGGAGGCGGTACGGGATTATCGATGGATATCGATGAGTATGACACCATGGAGAATCCGTATAAACAATTGATTGTCTGGAATCCTGAAGCAGAAGAAATTCTGGGAGGTTATCGGTACATTCTGGGGACAGACGTACGTTTTGACGAGCATGGTGCGCCGGTTCTCGCTACTTCACACATGTTTAATTTCTCGGATAAATTTGTGAAGGAGTTCCTGCCTACGACTATTGAACTTGGACGTTCGTTCGTTACGTTGGAATATCAGTCAACCCGTGCCGGAAGCAAGGGATTATTTGCCTTGGATAATTTGTGGGACGGATTGGGAGCATTGACAGTAGTTATGCCGAATGTGAAATATTTCTTTGGTAAAGTAACCATGTATCCCAGTTATCACCGTCAGGGGAGAGACATGATTCTGTATTTCCTGAAGAAACATTTTGGGGATAAAGACGGACTCATTACCCCGATGAAACCGCTTGAGATGGAAACAGAAGAGGCGGAACTGGCGAGAATCTTCTGCAAAGATTCATTTAAAGATGATTATCGGATACTGAACGGTGAGATCCGTAAGCTTGGCTTTAATATCCCCCCTCTGGTAAATGCTTATATGAGTCTGAGCCCGACTATGCGTATGTTTGGCACGGCTATTAATTATGGATTTGGAGATGTGGAGGAAACCGGTATCCTGATTGCTGTAGATGAAATTCTTGAAGAAAAGCGCATGCGTCACATCGAATCGTTTGTTAAGAACGATCCGGAAGACTGCCAGATAACTTCCGGTGTAAATAAAGTTTTCACTCCGAAAGTGGTTACACCGCAGGAAGACTGTTCCCGTTAATTTTACGATAAAGATCCAGGGCAAAGACATCGGTCATGCCCGAAATATAATCAAGCACCGCCTGTACTCTTTCGTAGAGTGCAGGCGCTTTTATATTATATTGCCCTGATACGCGGTTAATAAGCAGCTGTGAATAGGCTTTCTCCGGCGAAGTGACAGCATCTATCATTAATTCAAGGAGCGTGTTGATGACCCGGAAACCTGCTAACTCAATGTCCAGTACGTCCCGTGAACGGTAAATCTTCTTAAACGATACTTCCGAGCAATGTTTGTATGCTTTTTCCGGACGCTCCGAGATGTGCTTGATAAGAGGTCCTTCAAATGTGCCGGAAAGGATTTCGGTTTCGTTATCTAAGAATGCCCGGGTACATTCCTTGATCAGCAGGCCAATGACAGAAGAACGGAGGTAGGCTATCTGTTCGTTTGTGTCGTTGACAATGTTGAATGTTTTACGAATACGTGATTGGCGTTCCTCTGTGAAATAAGCCAGAAGCAGCTCCTTAGTTTCTTCCGTAGTCAGGATTTTCAACTTGTGGGCATCCTCGATATCCATCATTTGGTAACAGATGTCATCGGCTGCTTCTACGAGGTAAACTAATGGATGGCGTACGTATTTTAATGGCTGGTCACTAATCTGGATAAGTCCCAGTTCCGTTGCGATGCGGCGGAATCCTTCTTCCTCGGTCGTGAAAAAACCGAACTTGGACTTGTTTCCTGCAAGGCTCGATGAAAAAGGATATTTGACAATAGAAGCCAGGGTAGAATAAGTCAGTACGAATCCCCCTTTCCGGCGTCCTTCAAACTGGTGTGTCAATAAGCGGAAAGCGTTGGCATTTCCTTCAAAATGTGTCAAATCATCCCATTCCATCGGTGAAAGCTGATCTTGCAGCCGTGTTCCTTTACCTTCCGAGAAGAAAGTGGAAATCGCTTTTTCGCCGGAGTGTCCAAAGGGAGGGTTGCCCAAATCGTGTGCCAGGCAGGCGGCAGAAACAATAGAGCCTATCTCCGGCAGAAAAGAGTCTTGTAATTGGGGTTGCCGTGTGAGGATCGCTTTTGATACATCATTGCCCAAAGAGCGTCCCACGCAAGATACTTCAAGACTATGCGTCAATCGGTTGTGAACAAATATACTGCCCGGGAGCGGAAAAACCTGTGTTTTGTTCTGTAACCTTCTGAAAGGGGCAGAAAAAACAAGGCGGTCGTAGTCCCGCTGAAATTCCGAACGGTTTTCCTGACGCTCCTCGTGAAACTCTTCCATGCCGAAACGTTTAGCTGAAATCAATCTTTTCCAGTCCATCATGATCTTTACAATTGGGTATTTGCACATTATTTAACTGCAAAAGTATGAATTTTAGGCTCAAATTGCGTATTTTCGCCCGTTAAATAGTAAACATACTGAATATGAACGTACAAGTAATCAATAAATCGAAGCATCCGCTTCCGGCATATGCAACCGAACTTTCTGCAGGAATGGACATCCGCGCTAATATTTCCGAACCGATTTCTTTAGATCCGATGCAACGGTGTCTGGTTCCTACAGGACTGTTTATCGCTCTTCCACAGGGATTTGAAGCGCAAATTCGTCCTCGGAGCGGACTGGCTTTGAAGAAAGGGATTACTGTCTTGAATTCTCCCGGAACAATTGATGCCGATTATCGTGGGGAGATTTGTATTATCCTGGTGAATCTTTCGGCTGAGACGTTTGTCATTGAAGATGGGGAACGTATTGCACAGATGGTGATTGCACGTCATGAGCAGGCGATATGGCAAGAAGTAGAGATCTTGGACGAAACGGAACGGGGTGCAGGTGGCTTCGGGCATACCGGAAGAGGATAGAAGTTCGATTGAATCAATAATTGTAGTAAAATGAAGATAGATAAATTGCTTTTCGGAGTGCTGTTGCTTCTGTTTGCCTCCTGTGGTTCATCCCGTAAGGTGGAGAAACCGTCAGGGCAATCTGCCGTTCAGGAGATAAAACTCGCTCCGGAGCAGCAACGTAAATATGACTATTTCTTTCTTGAAGCATCGCGTCTGAAAGTGAAAAAGGAGTATACGGCCGCCTTCGACCTGTTACAACATTGTTTGGCTATTAATCCAACCGGTTCGGCAGCTCTATACGAGATTTCCCAGTATTATCTTTTTCTTAAACAAGTGCCGCAGGGGCAGGAAGCATTGGAGAAAGCAGTTGCTTATGCTCCTGATAATTATTGGTATAGTCAGGCATTGGCCAGTCTGTACCAACAGCAGGATCAGAAAGAAAAAGCGATCGGAATACTCGAAAAGATGGCGACACGTTTTCCCGCTAAACAAGATCCGTTGTTCAACCTGCTCGATTTATATAATCAGAAGGAAGACTATGGCAAAGTTATTTCTACCCTAAACCGTATAGAGGAAAAAATGGGGAAGAATGAGCAGATTACAATGGAGAAGTTTCGTATCTATCTGCAAATGAAGGATGACAAAAAGGCTTTTGAAGAAATAGAGAGTCTGGTCAATGAGTATCCGATGGACTACCGCTATCAGGTGATTCTGGGCGATGTCTATATGCAGAATGGCAAGAAGCAGGAAGCTTATGATACTTATAAGAAAGTACTTGCCGCCGAACCGGACAATCCGATGGCATTGTTTTCATTGGCTTCGTATTACGAGCAGACCGGACAGAAAGAACTGTTTGAACAACAGATGGATACTTTGCTACTGAACCGGAAAGTTCCTTCGGATACAAAGGTGAATGTGATGAGGCAGTTTATCGTCCAGAGCGAACAGGAGGGAAAAGACAGTACACAGGTTATCGGACTGTTTGACCGGATGATGCAAATGGATATGGACGACGCGCAAATTCCGATGCTTTATGCACAGTATCTACTATCCAAAGGGATGGAGGCACAGTCTATTCCGGTATTGGAGCAAGTAGTACAGATAGATCCTACCAATAAAGCTGCACGCATGACTTTATTAGGTTCCGCCATCCGAAAGAATGATTATGAACAGGTGATTAAGATCTGTGAGCCGGGGATTGAAGCAACTCCGGATGCCTTGGAGTTTTATTTTTATCTGGCTATTGCATATAATCAGGCCGAACGTTGGGACGATGTACTGGAAGTCAGCCTGAAAGCACTGGAACATGTCACTCCAGAGAGTGACAAGCAAATGGTCTCCGATTTCTATACAATTACGGGTGATGTATATCATACCAAAAAGTTGATGAAGGAGGCGTATGCAGCGTATGATTCGGCTTTGGTATACAATCCGTCCAATATCGGTGCACTAAATAATTATGCTTATTATTTATCGGTAGAGCGCAGGGATCTCGATAAGGCGGAGGAGATGAGTTATAAAACCGTAAAAGCCGAACCGAGCAATGCTACTTATCTGGATACTTATGCCTGGATTCTTTTTGAGAAAGGAAACTATGCTGAGGCCCGTATCTATATTGACGATGCCATCAAGAATACCAAACCGGAAGAAGAGAGCAGCGTGGTGTTTGAACATTGCGGGGATATCTATTTTATGACCGGTGACGTAGAAGGTGCCTTGAAATATTGGAAGAAAGCACTCGAACTGGGTACTGAATCGAAAACACTTAAACAGAAAATAGAAAAGAAGAAATACATTGCGGAATGAAAGGATGTATGTTTAAGAAATCTGTTATCAGACAGTCATACCTGCTGCCTTTACTACTTTTGGTAATGCTGCTTGCGGGTTGTAAAACATCGAAGGTTGTCAAGACCGCACCGGTGGAACCGGCTTACCTTTCGTCTAAGCTGCAGCTGACAGTGCCTAACAAAAACGGCAGTATTACTGTAAGTGGCAGTATGAAAATGAAAAGTGGCGAACGGATTCAGCTGTCTGTCCTGATGCCGGTGTTCCGTTCGGAAGTAATGCGCATGGAGGTCACTCCGGATGAAGTATTGCTGATAGACCGTATGAATAAACGTTATGTACGGGCAACCCGTGATGAACTGAAAGAGTTATTGCCTGAGAATGCCGATTTCGACCGGTTAGAGAAACTTTTGTTCAAGGCTTCCCTTCCGGGAGAGAAGAAAGAGCTTACAGGACGTGAACTGGGGATTCCTTCTTTGGAGAAAGCCAAAGTGAGACTGTCTGATTTTTCGACCGCCGAACTTGAATTAATCCCCACCGAGGTATCATCCAGATATACTCAGGTGGCATTGGAAGACTTGCTAAAAATGCTGATGAAACTATGAACCGCTTTCTTTTGATTCTGGTAAGCTGTCTTTGTTTGACAACTGTTGTTTCAGCTCAGTCCAATAAACTGATTAAGGAGCTGGAGAGTAAGCGTGGTGCCTTGCAACAACAGATTGCGGAGACTGAGTCATTGCTGAAGAATACGAAGAAAGATGTAGGCAGCCAGTTGAACGGACTTGCCGCCCTTACCGGACAGATAGAGGAGAGAAAGCGCTATATCATTGCCATGAACAATGACGTAGAGGCTGTCGGTAGAGAAATCTCCGGATTGGAGCGTCAGCTCAGAGGGCTTCAGCGTGACTTAAAAGATAAAAAGAAGAAATATGAGTCATCCGTACAGTACTTGTATAAGAATAAATCGGTTGAAGAGAAACTGATGTTTATTTTTTCTGCGAAAAGCCTTGGACAGACTTATCGGCGCCTCCGTTATGTGAGAGAATATGCCACTTATCAACGTCTGCAGGGAGAAGAGATCTTGAAGAAACAGGAACAGGTGAACCGTAAGAAGAAAGAACTTCAGCAGGTGAAAGCCGCTAAAGAAAACTTGTTGCGTGAACGGGAGGGCGAAAAGGCTAAACTGGAAGCACAGGAGAAAGAGAAACGTGAGATGGTGGCCAGCCTTCAGAAGAAACAGAAGGGGCTGCAAAGCGAAATTAATAAAAAACGGCGTGAGGCTAACCAACTGAATGCAAAAATCGACAAGCTGATCGCAGAAGAGATAGAGCGTGCCCGCAAGCGTGCCGAAGAAGAAGCTCGCCGGGAAGCAGCCGCCCGCCGGAAAGCGGCTGCCAAAGAGGACAAGACCTCCTCAACGGGAAGCGGCACTGCTCCGGCAAAGAAAAAGGCGGCGCCTCTGGAACGTTTCACTATGAGTAAGGCCGACCGGGAACTTTCGGGTAATTTCGTGAGCAACCGTGGCAAACTGCCGATGCCTATCACAGGTCCTTACATCATTACCAGCCATTACGGACAATATGCCGTGGAAGGGTTACGTAATGTGAAACTCGATAATAAAGGAATTGATATACAAGGCAAGCCGGGTGCACAGGCACGTGCTATCTTTGATGGTAAAGTAGCAGCCGTGTTCCAGTTGAACGGGCTTTTTAATGTACTCATACGTCACGGGGATTACATTTCGGTATATTGTAACCTCTCGTCTGCTTCTGTGAAATCCGGTGATACGGTAACCACCAAGCAGGCTATCGGTCCGATTTTCTCAGACGGTAGTGACAATGGACGGACTGTCTTACATTTCCAACTGCGCAGAGAGAGGGATAAGCTGAACCCCGAACCGTGGTTGAACCGGTGACGCTTTCATTGGGTAAATAGGCACATACATAACAACAAGTCGTTTTTTTAATCTTAAATGAATACAACACATGCGAATCATCACTCTACTAATTACTTTATTTGCTTTTGGGATAACACCGTTGCAGGCATTCTCCTATTTCTCTTTTAAGAAGTATCAGGTAGAAGACGGATTATCACATAACACAGTCTGGTGTGCCATGCAAGACAGCTATGGCTTTATCTGGCTGGGCACGAGCGACGGGTTAAATTGTTATGACGGGCGAGGCAACAAGGTTTACAGAAATATCCTGAATGATAAATTTTCGTTAGAGAATAACTTTGTGCAGGCGCTTTTTGAGGAAGAGAACCAGAACATTTGGGTCGGAACCAATTGGGGACTTTATATCTATGACCGGGAACATGATCGTTTCACCAATTTCGACAAGAAAACCCGGTATGGGGTCTTTATCAGCAGTGAGATTAAGAAAATTATAAAGACCGAGAGCGGATTAATCTGGATTGCCACTTTAGGACAGGGATTGTTTATCTATGATCCCAAGACCGATGTGTTGACACAAAACAGCCTTCAGACTTCTTTTATATGGGATGTCTGTGAAAGTAACTCCCGCCACATTTATGCTTCTTCCTTACAAGAAGGTCTGCTTTGTTTCGATGAGAACGGCAAATTTCTGCAATCTTATCCTCTTATATCCGTGGGGAATAATCCCGATAATTACCGTATTAACTGTTTACTTGATATTCGCAGCGATATCTGGTTCGGAGCCGGAAGCAATCTGCTGTATTGTCTGAACGAGCGCACCGGAAAATTGGACTGTTATAATGCTTCCCATCTGAATTTTGGTGTTATTCGTTGTCTGTTAAGTTATTCGGAAATAGAACTTCTGGTAGGTACTGACAACGGGCTTTACCTTTTTGATTTGCGTGATAAGACTTTTTCGCGGATCGATAACCCATCAGATCCCAGAAGCTTGAGTGACCAGTCGATCAATGCGATGATGCGTGATGCAGAAGGGGGAATTTGGGTGCTGACTAATCTCGGAGGAGTAAATTATCTGGCTAAGCCTACCAAAAGATTCGACTATTATCCTCCTGTCTACCGGGATGGGGGAGTAACTGCCGGGAAGGTGGTAGGCCCTTTTTGTGAGAATGCTGCCGGAAATATCTGGGTGGGTACCCGCGACGGTTTATGCTTCTTCGACGTGTCCACTCATCAGTTGACCGCTTATCCGATCGGTGGGAGAGCGGATAAAAAATATGACATACGCTCTTTGTTGCTGGATGGTGACCGTCTGTGGATAGGCACTTATGCCGAAGGGTTGAAGGTACTCGACCTCCGGACCGGGCATGTGAAGTCGTACAATCATCTGCAGGACACCCCGAACACGATTTGCAGTGACGATGTTCTGGCTGTCTACAAAGATCGCAGCGGAGATATTTTTGTCGGGACCAGTTGGGGGCTGTGCCGTTACAATCCTCAGGAAGATAACTTTTCAACCATCACTACGGTAGGATCGATGGTATCTGTGGTCGATATTCTGGAGGACATGTATGACAATTTGTGGATTGGCACATCCAACAGTGGGGTGTTCCGCTTTAACACACGGAACGGACACTGGAAACATTTCCAGCACGAAAGGAATGATTCGACTACCATTACCAACAACTCCGTGATTACACTGTTTGAGGACCTGAAAGGTACCATGTGGGTTGGTACGAACGGTGGAGGACTTTGTTCATTTGATCCGAAGACGGAGACATTCGTTGACTTTGATCCGGACAATACCATATTGCCCAATCGGGTCATCTACTCCATCGAGCAGGATAAGACGGGCGATTTCTGGATATCAAGCAATGCGGGACTGATAACGATTAACCCGATCACCAAGCAGCATTTCCGCCAGTTCACGGTCAATGACGGTCTGCAAGGTAACCAGTTCACTGCCCAGTCATCTTTGAAGACGGCAAGCGGCAAGCTCTATTTCGGCGGAATCAGTGGGTTCAATTCTTTTGTTCCCGACCAGTTCATGGATAACCAGTACATCCCTTCTGTATATATCACCGAAATACGTCTGCCCTATACGACAGATGAACGGGTGGTACAGGATATTCTTCATCTGGAAGAGCCTCTTTATCGTGCCAAGACCATTACGTTGCCTTACGAATATAATACTTTCTCGGTTAGCTTCGTTGCCTTGAGTTACGAAGATCCGTTGAAGAACCGTTATTCCTACCGCTTGAAAGGGGTGGACAAAGAGTGGGTGGTCAATTCAGAACTGAATACGGCTTCTTACACCAATTTGCCTCCTGGCAAATATGTGTTCGAAGTAAGAGGCTCGAATAATGATCATAAGTGGAATGACCAGACTACCTCTCTCCTGATTGTAATCACGCCTCCATGGTGGCTGACTACATGGGCATACTGCATCTATACGCTTCTTCTGATCGGACTTGCCTATTATGCAGGCTGGCGATGGAACCGGCATGTGAAGAAGAAGTATAAACACCGGATGGAAGAGTATCAGACTGCGAAGGAGAAGGAAGTCTACAAATCAAAAATTAGTTTCTTCATCAATCTGGTGCACGAAATCCGCACTCCGTTGAGTCTGATCCGTCTTCCTCTTGAAAGGTTGCTGGAAGATAAACGAGAAGGACGGGATGCCAAGTACCTGTCGGTGATCGACCGGAATGTCAATTACCTTTTGGGAGTCACCAATCAACTGCTTGATTTTCAGAAGATGGAGAACGGCGGAGTACAGTTGAATCTGAAGAAATGCGATATCAATCAGCTGGTAAGCGATGTTTATGGGCAGTTTACAAGCCCTGCCGAACTGAAAGGCATCTCGGTGATGCTTGATCTCCCGGAAGGTGAGATCTTTGCCTCGGTGGATCGCGAAAAGGTCTGTAAGATTATTGTCAACCTGATAGGTAATGCGGTGAAATATGCCCAGAGCCGTATCGACATTAAATTGGTATCTTCCGGTGAAGGTTTCCGGGTTTCGGTGAGCGATGACGGTCCGGGTATTCCGGATGGAGAGAAGCAGAAAGTGTTTGAGGCCTTCTACCAGGTGAAGGACGGTAAGTCGGGTGCGGTGGGCACAGGTATCGGACTGGCCTTCTCCAAGTCGTTGGCCGAAGCACATCATGGTACGTTAAGTCTTGAGGACAGCGTGTATGGCGGTTCTTCTTTCGTGCTCACTTTGCCTTGGGGCGAGGAGGTGGTTTCTGAAGAGTCCGAAGTGCTGATACCGGAAAGTCAGAATCCGGTTGCCGAAGGATCGGTTGCCGAGGCGCCGGGCAGTAAGTTTACCATCCTGCTGGTAGAAGATAACGTAGATCTGTTGAATCTGACGCGGGAGTCACTGAGCACCTGGTTTAAAGTCCTGAAAGCCCAGAACGGCCGGCAGGCGCTTGAAGTGCTTGCCAATGAAACGGTAGACGTGATTGTCAGCGACGTGATGATGCCTGAGATGAATGGTTTGGAGTTGACGGCTAAAGTCAAGACAGATATTGAATACTCCCATATTCCTGTCATCCTGCTGACGGCAAAAACTACGTTGGAAGCTAAGGTTGAAGGTTTTGAGTATGGAGCGGACGTGTATATCGAAAAGCCGTTCTCCATCCGCCAGTTGCACAAACAGATTGAAAACCTGCTGAAGTTGCGCCAGTCGTTCCATAAAATGATGACCGAATTGTCCGGCAACAGTGGAGCTTCGCCCGTCAGTCTCGTAGAATATTCCGTTTCGCAGAAAGATTGCGAACTGATGGCTAAAGTGCGGGCAGCTGTTGAGGCGCAGCTCTCTGATGAGCATTTCTCTGTCGACACATTGGCGGAGTCCCTCAATATGAGCCGTTCCAACTTCTATCGCAAGATAAAGGCACTGGCCGGCATGCCGCCCAATGACTATCTGAAGACGATCCGCCTGAACAAGGCTGCCGAATTATTGAAAAACGGGGTACGCATTACTGACGTGTGTGAGCAGATCGGTTTCAGTTCTTCGTCTTATTTTGCCAAATGCTTTAAGATTCAGTTTGGAGTGTTGCCCAAGGATTATCATTGATCATCTTCTGCGATGAATAATATTTTACGAAAATATTTGCTGAAAGATGGCTTGGTCCGGCCTTTCGGAGACCTCCCGGAGAAGGGGGGATTTCCGTATATGCGCAGGCAAGTTTCCGCATATACGCAGATTTATTTCTGTCTATGCGTAAATCCGAATCCTTCAGAAAGGTTGCTTTGGGGCGTTTTGGAGAGAGAAAGAGTGATCGGAGCGGAGCGGGGAGTAGCGGTACCCCCTGTTCCGCTTTTATAGATAGAAGTCGGGATGATTCTTAATTTTTATAAATTAAATATCGGGCGGAGAGGTGTCTTTCACTTCTCATTGATCCCTTCTTCGCGAGGTTTTCCCAGGAGAGGCATTCCATCGGTATCCCAGCTTATTTTTTGCAGGCGGGGACTGCGTGAGTCTGTTGCGCCCGGAGCGTCATTCGGGATTCTTCGGGCATGATAAAGCATATACCATTCCTTTCCGTCCGGCGAAGGTACGAAAGAAGGGCTGCCCGGTCCGAAGACACTGTCTTCGGGTTGTTGTTCAAAGACAGGCGTGTCCAGCTTCTTCCACGATGCTGCGTCTGTCAGGTCGCTGCCGGCATCGGCAGTCAGCAGTCCGATGCAGTAATAAGGGGTCCAACTTCCACTTGCACAGTAGTATATCAGCACTTTGTCCTTGTTTTTCGACTCAAAGAACTGTGGGGCTTCGTTGACGTGGATCGGATAGGCCGTTTTACTGCCGTCGGGCGAAATCCATTGACGTTCCCATTCATACTCCGGTTCCGAAATCATCACCCTGTCCGACGAGAGTGTCCATGGATTCTCCATCTTGGCTATGTAGATGCATTGGGTTTCGGCCTCGATCCGTCGTTTGGGCCATCCGCACCAGATGAGGTAGCGTTCACCCCGGTGCTCAAACGTACTGGCATGGATTGCCCAGTTATCGTCTTTGTCCGTTTTGATCCGCCCTTTCATCACGAACTCACCCTCCAGCGGGTTGGCTGAGACATTTTCGATCACATAGATGTGGTGATTGTCCATATTGCCGTCGTCCGCGGCGAAGTATACGTACCATTTTCCGTCAATCCGGTGTATTTCCGGTCCCCAAAGGTGATACGAGCTGGATACCTCCTTCGGTATCCACACCTCTTTCCGGGTTGCATGCTCCAGATCGGTGATATCATTCGTTTCCCAAAGGATGATTTTATTCTCGGCTCCTTGTGTATAGTAATACTTGCCTTCATGAAAAACAGCCCATGGTTCTGCTCCCACGGGCAGTAGGGGGTTGGTATAGGTGGCTCCGGAAGGGACCTCCTTGGATACGGGAGCTTTTTTGTTTTGACAAGCCGGACAGCAGATGAGTGCCAGCAAGAGCAACGGGATATGTATGAGTTTCATAGGCTTGGGGTTTACAACAACGTTACAAATATAGATACCTTTTGAGGGGGCTGAAGGCGGAGAGGGGCAAGTTTAGGCTATTTTAACGTGAATCGGTCAACCACGCAGAGGGCACAGAGTCCCACAGGGAATCTATTTCTTAGTAAAACAAGAGATTAAAACTTTGTGGAACTCTGTGGTGGGCCGATGGCGTCAGAGCTCGCTGATTTCCGAATACAGCTCAATCATACAGGAGTTTTCCAGCAAGCTTTTGAACTTGTCTTTACGGTTGCCCGACCAGTCATTGTTCAGCAATCCGTTTTCGTCACGGGTATACTGCCAGGCATAGTCCGCATTGTCTATCATGGCTTTCACGTATGTATCATTTTTATCAACCTCGTAAAGAGCTTTCAAGCCGCGGAAGAGGATGACGTTGAACCACGGACTTGACGGAAAGAACTTCATTTCCCCTTTTACCGTAGGCTGCGGTTTCAGGAAATGCCGGCAGGCACCTTTGGCCGTCTGCTGTGCGTCTTTCAGGTACTGTTCGTCGCCGGTAGCCTGATAGAGCAGTACGCCTGCTTGGATCATCTGTCCGCTGTTGTACGTATATTTGGCATAACCGATTTTTCCTTGCAGATTTTTATTGTCCCAGTAGACAAAATCAGACGGGTCACGAAGGTTATCACGTGTCCACTGGTAAGTTGCCTTGGCTTGGTCGAGGTATTTTTTCTCCTTGGTCAGTTTGTAGAGCTTCATGCAGAGAACTGTTGCAGGAGCATTCGAACAAGTATTCTTTGATTCCTTTTTCTGTTCGCACCAGTAGATACCGCCTCCCAGATCGTCCGACCATCCAGAATAGATGTAATCGTGCAAGGCAATGGCCTTCTTCAGGTATTCCTTATTCTTTGTGGCTGCGTAATAGTCGCAGAAGTCAATCGCTACCCAATCATTGTCGTCGTAGTAACGGTCATTCTGGCCGGCAAAGGCGGGATAAGACTGATAACACTCCGGTTGGCGGGTAGTATCCCAGTACAAGTCGAGTCCGGGCTTGATTTGTTTGTCCATCAGTTTCTTGTACTTTTTGTCGCCGGATGTTTTATAGAGCGATACACAGCCTGACACCATTGCCGAATAAGGCCACAGGAAGGATACTTCTTGTTGGGTAACCTCTGAGCCGGTGTTGGCTGTATACGTAATTTGTTGATTCGGATTTCGTGGATAAGTTTCCATCAGCAATCCATACTTTTTTACCTCATAGAGAGACAGTACCCGTTGGAGGAGTGAATCGGCTCTTTGAAGGTAGACTTTACCTCCCAACTGTGCCGACAAACAGGCAGGAACCAGCAAGAAGGTGAGGGCAATGAATGATTTTCTCATACTTATATTCAAATAATGGCGATCGGTGGTCGGGCAGGTGGCACGGCGTTCATAGGCGTTAATCCGGTGAGCGGGCTGTGCGACTTGACAATAACTCAACTACTGATTCGCATAAACAGTAAAATTGTAGATTGCAGTCGAGAGCTTCCCGGGGTGCAAGGACCTTTTCACCACAGGTAACACAGGTTATTCATGTTGACCATTCGTGACTTAGAAGTCACTCTGTGTAACCCTGTATCCTCTGTGGTGAGTTTGGACACATCCCCGGGCGCGAGGCTCCCTTCTTTACTTTATTTTCTCGAAGATAGCTTTGATCCGTTTCATATCCAGTTTGGGAGTACGGTCGTAATAGTAGATACCGTTCTTCTCCTGTTCCACGTCGGTCAGCTGTGTATAGCAGAATCCCGTCACGTGCGGTGAGTCGATAAAGGCATCGATCTGACCTTCCAGACGTTTGTAGAATGCTTCTGCATTTTCCGGCATGCCTCCGTATCCCCATGAATTTTTCCGGTCTTTCTCTGCCATCCAGGGGATACCTCCGAACTCGTCAACCATGTAAGGTTGTCCTTCGTAAACAGCCAGAAAGTCTTTGTCTCGTGCATTACGATAAGGCTCTTTGCCCTCTTCCATCTTTAACTGTTCCGTCAGTTTGACACGATCCTGTTCGTAGTTGTGTACACTCCAGATATCTGTTATCACGTGATTGTCACCACTGGCATCATTTACCGGACGGGTCGGGTCGATGGCTTTCGTGATGTTGTATACGTCGCGGATCAGGCGAACATAAGCATCCGGACCGCCACCCCAGGTTTCGTTAAAAGGAGTCCAGGTCACCAGCGAAGGGTGATTCCGGTCACGGACTACGACTTCACTCCATTCGCCCAGGAAGTTACGGGCAGCCAGTTCCTTGTTTACATCCAGCATCCAGCTTGCCGATTCTCCCCAAGTGATGTAGCCTAACTTGTCGGCCCAGTAATAATATCTCTCTTCGAAGACTTTCTGGTGGAGGCGTGCCCCGTTGAAACCGGCTTCTTTACCCAGTACGATATCGTTCTTCAAAGCTTCGTCACTCGGAGCTGTCCAGATACCTTCCGGATAGAATCCCTGATCGAGTACCAGACGCTGGAAATAAGGCTGGTTATTCAGGTAAAAACGTCCGTTGGCTGTGTGTACTTTACGCATACCGGCGTACGATTTTACTTCATCCACTACATTGCCTTTGGTATCCTTTACCTGATAAACGAGGTCGTACAGGAACGGAGATTCCGGCGACCACAGTTTCATATTCTTAACCGGCAGAACCACTACTGAACTATTGGCACAGTTTACGCTCTTTTTGGCCACGGTTTTGTTTCCGTCTTTTAGAGTGACTTCCAATGTGTTGGCTGATTCATTGTAAAACTCCGGTTCGATGACCAACTGCTTTTGGTCGATGTCCGGACGGACGAATACCGATTTCAGTCCATTGGCTGAAACGGCCTCCATCCATACGGTTTGCCAGATACCGGTAGTACGGGTATATGAGCAACCTCCCGAATAGTAGTTACCACATTGTTTTCCTCCGGTCTGGAGTCCGGAGCGGAGGTCGTCCTGCACAAATACTACCAGGTTATGAGTCTTTCCGGGTGTAACATAACGGGTCAGGTCTACAGCGAACGAAGATGAACCGCCGAAGTGACGCTGTACGAACTTACCGTCGATAAAAATCTCTGCGCAATAATCTACGGCACCGAAGTTCAGGAAGATTTTCTTTCCATTCCAGTCCGATGGAATGGTGATGTTGCGCTGGTACCACATCTGTTCGATGAAATCGGTATAGCCCACTCCCGAGAGTTTGCTTTCCGGACAGAAAGGTACCGTAATGTTTTTATCAAATTTCTCTGCCGATTGCAAGCGGCGGTCTTTTCCCGACTTTCCAAAATCAAAATCAAATGTCCAGGTACCGTTCAGGTTGATCCACTGTTCTCTTTCGAACTGTGGACGGGGATACTCCGCTCGCGGAGTATCTGCGCTGAAACAAGACCAACTGTTCAGCATGAATAGCATTGCTGCTGCTAAAAGTTTTTTCATTGTAATTGTGTGTTTGAAGCCTCTTTCCCTCCTTATCCCTTCCCACAGGGAGAAGAGGAAAGAAGGCTTATGTGTGAATATTAAGTTGTTTTTGTTATCACTGTTTGTTGCGGAAATCAATGGGAAGCTCCTACTACCGGAAATTCCGTTATTCTTAAGGTAGTGCATCCGTAAGGAATCAATGTGATCTCCGTTTCCGGTCCCTCACCTCCACTACAGAAAGAATAGGGTTGAGGCCCTGCCATCTCGTTGTAAAGTTTCCATGACGGTATCAGCCTTGCCTTCATCCGTATCTCTATCGGAGCATTTTCTTTATTCCAGGGGAATATGGAAGATTGCTTTTCCGGATGAATCGTTACCCGGGCATGTTCATTCGCTTTGCTGCGGTTGAAGTCCACCAGACCGTAATTCCATGGTTCTGTTGGAGTCACTGCATAATAATACGGGCCGTACCAAGGTTCCTCAAACTTTTTCTTTTCCCATTTCTCTTCCATCTTCAGGGCAAATACCAATGGGCCACGTTCAATGGCTACCGAATTTTCATACCAGGTATCGGCAGTGACTTCCATCGGCAGGTGTAGTTCCACGCGGTCTCCTTTTTTCCAGATACGGTCTACAACAGCCATCCGTCCACCTTCCACATGCTGAAGAAGCTGGCCGTTGACTGATATACCGGCTTGTTTGCACCATTTGGGGATGCGTAACTGAAGGGCAAAGTTGACTTCTTTCCGTTTCTTGTCCATAGATTGGAGTGTGAAACTGATTTTATCATCCATCGGATAGTAAGTGTCTTCACAGAAAGTCACCATGCAGCCTTCTGCTACCTTGGCCGTCACCTCCGATGGGGCATATGCTGTAACAGCCAGTCCGCCATCCGGTGTGGCATACCAAAGGCTCTGCGTGAATTTGGGCCATCCTTGGTGCATGTTCGATGCGCAACAAGGATATCCTGTCAATAGTCCGAAACAGTTGTCCGTTCCTCCATGATCCTGATCGAAGTTGCGGCGGTGGCGTGTCACCATTACCTGATTAGCTTGCTGGAAATATTGTTTCGTCATGAAATCGTCAGAAATTTGGGTAGGCAGTGCATTGAATGCAATCCGTTCCAGATGGTCGGCGAAGTCGATATCACCTGTGATCTCTACCATTTTCTCCAGCGAATACATCAGTTCCACTGCCGAACAAAGTTCGGAACCCTGAGTTGGATTATTGCCATGCAAAGCTTCGTCACCGCCATACATTCCCTGGGGCTGACCGTGAAACTGGCGAATATCACTGAAAGCACGTTTCACTGCATCGAGATATGCCTTGTCCGGTTCTTGTTGATAATAGATGACAGGTTCTTTGATGCCTTGCGCCAGGTTGACGCAATGAATTGTGTTGATGCGTCTCAGGTCACCCCGGTTCACCATGTCTACAAAACTAAAACTCTGTTTATGGATCAGTTTGCCAAGATCAAGGAGGAACGAATCTCCGGTGATATTATAAAGCCAATACACAGCCTGAAGATTATCACAAGCACGGAATTCTGCCCAAAAGGTCCAGTTGCCCAGTGGTTTTTCCGGTAAAGTTTTCAGTTGGTAGCGGAAATAGTTGGTCATGAACCTGATAACCCGCTGGTCATTGGTGGCGGAATAATATTGTTGAAGTATCTTTAACATTACCATGCGTGGCCACCAGTCGTGTGAGTTGTCCCGTTGTATGCCGGCTTCTCCCGGATAGTCTTTGGCCGGGCCAAAGAATCCGTCTTCCCGCTGGCTATTTAAAGCCCATTCTATCCAGGGTTGTACTTTGGCCTTCAGCTGTGTGTCGTCCAGAAGGTATGCCAGTGGGAGTAATCCGTCAATCCAATACGGTCCTCTTTCCCATTGGTCACCGTCGCCGCCGAGCCAACCGTTGCGTTCGCCCATCACTAACGGATACAGTTTGTCCATTTGCCCGGTTGCCCCGTTTTTCTGTCTGACCAGCATTTCCTGCAGCCATCCTTTAGCTTTGATACTGCCCAATGGCAGTTCCATAAAAGGTTTGCGCACCAGCGGATAGCGGTTGTTGGTATAATTTTCGGGGGTATCGGCCCGGAGCCCGCTTCCTAAAGAAGAGAAGCAGAGGCCCAGTCCGATAAGCAGATATGTAAACGTATTCTTTTTCTTCATGAGTGTTTCTCTATTAATGTTTGGGTACAGAAAGTTTTATTCTCTGGTGTTCGGGAAAGCGGAAACACGCAGCCTGGCTGCTCCCATCGGTATCAGTGTAATTTCCTCTTTCTCTCCTTTCGGTGCATCCATTTCAGGGAGTTCGCTGCACAAATCGTATTGGTCGATGATCCATGAAGGAACTTTCCGTCCGATGGCTTTTACTTCAATCGGTGTACTTGCTACGGTGAACGGGAAGTTATCTGCCGGCCATTCTTTGCGTACTACTTTAAAGTCTTTCAAAGGTTTGTCCTTGCCGAGTACCAATGCGTAGTTCCAAGGAGTTTTTGCATAGATCTCGTATGTCGGCCATTGGCTGGCGTCGGCGCCTTCCTGCCATTTAGAGTCACCGATAGCCGTAGCGCGGCTGTCCTTTTTCACATAATCTTCGTTAATTTTCAGTGACATTGTCAACGGACCGTAGTCTACGCTTACACTGTTTTTGTTCACTTGCCATGTACGCATCGAAAGTTGCATCGGCAGCTGAATTTCCACTTGGTCATTGTCTTTCCATTCGCGATGGATGCAGGCATATTGTCCGGCTTCGGGGTTGGCCGCTACCTTTTTGCCGTTAACAAAGATAGTCGCACTCTCTGTCCATGAAGGAATTCTCAGATAGAAGGGGAAACTTACTGCTTTCGGAGTATTTACCGTAAACCGGATCGTTTCCTCAAAAGGATAGTTAGTCTGTTCGTGAAGAGTTATTTCGTTTCCGTCACCCACTTTCACTGTTGCTTTGCAGGCAGCATACATAGCGGCTGCTATACCGTTATCCGGACTGGCCAGAATCAGATGTTCGGCATAGTAAGGCCATCCCTGTGCATGATTGTGCTGGCAGCAACGGCTACTGAAGGGATTCATTGCCAGGAAAGGTCCCCGGTTGTCGATGCCCGGATGATGGTTCTTTGAGTCACTGACAGTTTGATTGGGACAAGTGATATAACGCAAACCCTTGAAGTCCGGCATTACGGCAGCCGGATAACTGTTGAATGCCACCTCTTCGCAGTGTTCTGCCCAGAAAGGATCGCCGGTCATACACAGCATCAACTCGTCCGAGGCCATCTGTTCCACCAATCCGCAGGTTTCTACTCCCTGGCGCGGGTCAATTGATCCCATACGTGCATTTTCATCGGCACCGAACATACCGCCCGGCACTTGTCCGAAAGTACGGCGGATCAGGTTGTGCACATTATAAGATGCTTTCAGCAGGGTCGAGTCTCCCGTCATCATATAATAGGTAGCCGGTTCGCGGAAACACTGCGCGATGTTCACGTTGTGCCAGTTTGGCAATGCCGACGGACGGGTCCAGTCTGCTGTGTTCCAGTGTATCTTCTCAGCCAGTTCCAGTAAGAACTGATCTCCTGTACGGTTATAGAGCCAATATACGCTTAACAGGTTGTCCCCGCCACGGCTGTTTTCCCAATAATCTTCCAGAAACTGTTCATCCGGTACACTCAGCTGCCATTTGAAGTAATTGGTCATCAGGTCAATAACCCGTTGATCATTTGAATATTCGTAATAGGATTGAAGACACCAGAGCATGATCATCTGTGCCCACAACTCTCTTTTTCCGTTTCGTTCGTTGATAGGACCGAAATATCCGTCAGGCTGTTGGCTGGCAAATGCACCTTCAAGCCATATCTTGGCCTCGTCGATCATTTTCTGATCCTTTAATATATAGGCCAGGTTTCCATATCCTTTCAGCCAGTAGGGAACCTCTTCCCATCCATGGTCTCCTCCTTGGGTCAGCCAGGCATTGTTCTCCTTACCCAGCCATGCGCTGATTTCATTCAGATGCCCCGTCAGTCCATCTTTCTGTAGTTCCAGATATTTCTTTAACCATCCTTCGGGTTGGATACTTCCTACAGGTAGTTTAATGAAGTTCATCGGTTTCAGTGGCAGGCGGTTTCCTACATAATTTACGTTGGTTTGTGCACAGTCGGGCCGATTCACTATAGCTACTGCCGACGATGATTGATCGGAAGTGCACGATGCTGCCAGTAATCCGGCGGTAATCAGGATTCCTGCCAGGCCTCCTTTCAGATTTTTCATCTTTTTCATGTTTGGGTGTTTTTACTTATGGTTATTATTTAGGGGTTATTTCGATACAAATCAGTAGCTTCGTCTGATATCATGCTACAAAGTTTGTGAATTCTGCATGAAATGTGTGAAACAAACTATTCAATAAATAGCAATTACTGACCAATAAGATGTGAAATACAGGTTCAGTGAACAATAGGAGCATAAAAAGAACAGTTTCTTTTGTTTATTGAGCAGTATTTATCCCTTTATTCAACGAAAATGTTTTTTCTTTGTAGCATCTTAATAACGAAAAGCTATGAAAACAAAGATCTACCTGCTATTTATTACTACCTTATTCTTCTGCGCCGGTTGTGGAAACAAGAACGGCGGACAGAAACAGAGGTCGGTAAGTGCAGCAAAGGATACATATGTAAATCCTTTGTTTCCGGAAGGAGCCGATCCGAGTGCTCTGTTCCATAATGGCAAGTATTATTATACACATGGGACAGAAGATAAAATCCTGCTTTGGGAAACGTCTGACATTACCGATATGGCTCACTCTGTTTGTAAAATGGTGTGGCGTCCGGAAGATCCGTCCAATTGTTGTCACCTCTGGGCACCGGAGATTCATTATATAAATGATAAATGGTATATTTATTATGCTGCCGATGATGGCAATACGGACAACCATCAGTTGTACGTACTTGAAAACTCTTCTCCCGATCCCATGCAGGGTAAATTTGAAATGAAGGGGAGCATTATGACCAATCCCGAATGGAATTGGGGGATACAAGCCACTACTTTCGAACATAAGGGAGTTCGTTATTTAGCCTGGTCCGGTTGGCCCAAGAGAAGAACCAATGCTGAAACTCAATGTATCTATATTGCCCGGATGAAAGACCCGTGGACACTTGACTCTCCTCGTGTCTTGATATCCAGACCCGAATATGAGTGGGAACGCCAGTGGGTAAATCCGGATGGTAGCCGTACGGCTTATCCTATTTATGTGAATGAAGGACCTCAGTTCTTCCATTCGAAGGATAATAAGACATTGATTCTCTATTATGCCGCCAGTGGTTCATGGTCACCTTATTATTGCATCGGAATGCTGACTGCCGATGCCGAAAGTGATCTGCTCGATCCGGCCTCTTGGACAAAAAGTCCGGTTCCGGTATTTCAGCAATCGTTGGAAAACGAAGTATACGGTCCGGGTGGTCTCTCGTTTGTTCCGTCGCCCGATGGCACGGAGTGGTATATGATTTACCATGCCCGTCAGGTAACCAACGGAGATACCGGTAGTCCTGAGACCCGCAATCCGCGGATACAGAAAATAGGATGGGATGCTAACGGAATGCCCGATTTAGGGATTCCGGTTCGTGCAGGAGTCGCCTTGCCGAAGCCTTCGGGTATTCCCTTGAAATAAAATAGTTATTTAGAACGTTTTTCCTTAGTTTGACAGGTAGCCGACTACCTGCCCCGGGGAACGTATTGCGTAATCAATAGGTTAAACATAATTTTAAGACAATGAAAAAGAGCATTTTAATTGCAGTTCTGACAGCGTCGATGGCTACTTCCGCTTTTGCACAATGGAAACCGGCAGGAGACAAAATCAAGACAAAGTGGGCTGAACAGGTAAATCCTGAGAATGTACTGCCCGAGTATCCGCGTCCGGTAATGGAACGGGGAGAGTGGAAAAACCTCAATGGTTTGTGGAATTATGCCATCACAGAAAAGGGAGCCGTTCCTTCGGCTTATGAAGGACAGATCCTGGTTCCTTTTGCCGTAGAGTCCAGCCTTTCAGGTGTTGGTAAGAAAGTAAGTCCCGATGAGGAACTCTGGTATCAGCGTAACTTCACTGTACCTGCCACTTGGAAAGGTAAAAAGGTGATGTTGAATTTCGGTGCTGTAGACTGGAAAGCCGATATTTGGGTGAATGATATTAAAGTAGGGCAGCATACCGGCGGATTTACTCCTTTCTCGCTTGACATTACAGCTGCTTTGGCTGCTAAGGGAGACAATAAGCTCGTAGTGAAAGTATGGGATCCGACAGACCGCGGACCTCAGCCTCGCGGCAAACAGGTGAACCGTCCCGAAGGTATCTGGTATACGGCCGTGACAGGTATCTGGCAGACTGTTTGGATGGAACCTGTGGCCGAACGTCATATAACGAATGTTCGTACTTCTTCGGATATCGACCGAAAGAAACTGACCGTAGATGTTGCTACCAGTACCGGTTGTCCTTCCGAAGTTATTGAAGTGAAAGTGTTCGATGGCAAACAATTGGTTGCTACCGGAAAAGGACTGAATGGCCAGACCATCGACATTCAGATGCCTGCCGATGCAAAATTGTGGAGTCCTGCCTCTCCGGCTCTCTATTCCATGCAGATAGCTCTGTTGAATAATGGTAAAGTGACTGATAAAGTAGACAGTTACACAGCTATGCGTAAATATTCTACCCGTCGTGACAAAAACGGAATTGTACGCCTGCAACTGAATAATGAAGATGTGTTCCAGTTTGGTCCGCTCGATCAGGGTTGGTGGCCCGACGGGTTGTATACAGCTCCGACAGACGAGGCATTGGTGTATGACATCCAGAAAACCAAAGACTTCGGATTCAATATGATCCGTAAGCATGTGAAGGTGGAACCGGCACGTTGGTATACACACTGCGATAAACTGGGTATCATTGTATGGCAGGATATGCCGAACGGTGACCGTGAGCCGGAATGGCAGATGTATAATTACTTCACGGGTAACGAGCTGAACCGTAGTGAAGAGTCGGAACAGATTTATCGTAAAGAGTGGAAAGAGATCATGGACTATCTGTACAACTATCCTTGCATCGGCGTATGGGTTCCGTTCAATGAGCGTTGGGGACAGTTCAAGACCGAAGATATTGCGGCATGGACAAAGAAGTATGATCCTTCACGCTTGGTGAACCCGGCAAGTGGCGGCAATCACTTCCCTTGTGGTGACATTCTCGATTTGCATCATTATCCCAATCCGTCCCTCGACTTCTATGATGCCGGACGTGTTACTGTATTGGGTGAATATGGCGGTATCGGACTGGCATTAAACGAACACCTTTGGGAACCGAATCACAACTGGGGATACGTAAAGTTCAATTCTCCGGAGGAAGTAACGAAACAATATGTTGAGTACGGCAATGAATTGTACCGGTTGATTCAGCGAGGTTTCTCGGCTGCTGTCTACACACAGACCACTGATGTGGAAATGGAAGTGAACGGACTGATGACATATGACCGTAAGGTGATTAAGGTGAATGAAGCCCAGGTGAAGGCTATCAATACCAAGATATGCAATTCTTTAAATAAGTGATTAGAGTAGGGTGTCGATAGGTACACAAGTTTTTGATTAAGGTATAGATTGTTGAAGGATACGATTTTGAGTGAAACATACAAATAAATAAAATAATGAAAAAACTATTTGCAATGGCTTTAGCAGTCGGTATGCTATGTAATGCACAGGCAGCTGATTTGTACAAAGCGAGTAAAAATGTAGCTTTGCGTGCTCCGGCAGTGCCTCTCATCACTTCCGACCCTTATCTGTCCATCTGGTCGCCCACAGATGCACTGAATGAAAGCAGCACGATGCATTGGACCGGAACGGAACATCCTTTGTTGGGTGCCATACGTGTGGATGGGAAAACCTATCGTTTTATGGGCAAAGATAAGTTGAACCTTGAGACTCTTGTTCCGATGACGGATACCGATACCTGGCAGGGAAGTTATACTTTTGACCAGCCGGCTGCGGGATGGAATACCCTTTCGTTCAATGCTGCCGGATGGAAAGAGGGACAAGGTGCTTTCGGTACTCCCGATATGCCTCGTGTCCAGACTCGCTGGACTACTCCGGATATCTGGGTTCGTCGTGAATTTCAGATCAATGACGACCTGAACGGAGAAACCATCTATCTGAAATATTCGCACGACGATGTATTCGAACTCTACCTGAATGGTGAAAAGCTGGTTGCTACGGACTATTCATGGAACAACGACGTATTACTCGAACTATCGGACGCAGCCAAGAAGAAGCTGCAAAAAGGAAAAAACGTACTTGCCGCACACTGTCACAACACAACAGGAGGTGCTTATGTAGATTTCGGCCTTTATCGCCTGAACAAACAGACGACGGGCTTTGAGACGGCAGCCGTCCAGAAATCGGTAAGCGTACTCCCCACACAAACTTACTACACGTTTACTTGCGGTCCGGTGGAACTGGACCTGGTGTTTACCGCACCTTTGATGATGGACGACCTCGATTTGTTGTCTACTCCCGTTAATTATATTTCTTACCGCGTTCGTTCGCTGGATAAAAAACAGCACGATGTGCAGATGTATGTAGAGACCACTCCACAGCTTGCCATCAATGAACTGACGCAACCTACCCGTTCGAAAGTGATCCGTCGTAACGGTATCAATTATGTGCAGGCGGGAACCATCGATCAGCCTATCCTCGGACGAAAAGGAGATGGAATCTGCATTGACTGGGGATATGCTTATCTGGCCGGAAATATAGGTGCCAATACGGCTGTAAGCCTGGGTAACTATTATGGTATGAAGAACGAATTTGCGACTAAGGGTACTTTATTGCCCACGCAAGCCGAATGCGTGACCCGTCGTGCCGACCAGATGCCGGCTATGGCCTATACCGATAACCTGGGCAAAGTAGGTGCCGATGGCAAATCCGGTTTCCTGATGTTGGGATATGATGATATCTCAGCTATTGAATACTTCTATCAGCCTCGTATGGCTTACTGGAAACATGACGGTAAAGTGACTATCTTTGATGCCTTCGAACGTGCCAAGGCCAATTATGCATCTGTCATGGAACGCTGTCGCGTTTACGACCAAATGATTCTGAACGATGCAGAAAAAGCAGGTGGCAAAGAATACTCTGAACTGTGTGCGCTCGCTTACCGCCAAGTGATTGCCGCCCATAAGCTGTTCAAGGATGCGGATGGTAACTTGCTCTTCTTCTCTAAAGAGAACAATAGTAACGGTTGTATCAATACCGTCGACCTTACCTATCCGTCTGCCCCTCTCTTCCTGGCTTATAACCCCGAATTGCAGAAAGGCATGATGACCAGTATCTTTGAATATAGTGCCAGCGGACGTTGGAACAAACCTTTCCCGGCTCATGACATAGGTACATATCCTATTGCGAATGGACAGGTTTACGGAGGAGATATGCCGATTGAAGAGGGTGGAAACATGGTGGTCCTGACTGCTGCTATTGCCAAAGTAGAAGGAAATGCCGATTACGCCAAGAAGTATTGGGATTTACTGACTATCTGGACGGATTATTTGGTAGAATACGGACAAGATCCCGAAAATCAACTTTGTACCGATGACTTTGCCGGGCACTGGGCACACAATGCCAATCTTTCGGTAAAAGCCATCATGGGAGTAGCCGGTTATAGCGAAATGGCCCGTATGCTCGGTATGGATGATGTAGCCGACCGGTATGCCGCTAAAGCCAAAGCCATGGCCACCAAATGGGAACAAATGGCACGCGAAGGCGATCATTACCGTCTGGCTTTCGACCGTGAGAATACCTGGAGTCAGAAATACAATATGATTTGGGACAAAATGTGGAATCTGCACCTCTTCCCCAACAATGTGATGGAGAAAGAAGTCGCTTACTATCTGACCAAACAAAATCTTTATGGTCTCCCGTTGGATTCCCGCAAAGAATATACTAAGTCTGACTGGATTATGTGGAGTGCTGCTATGTCTTCGGACAAAGCGACTTTTGAAAAGTTCATTTCTCCCGTATATAAGTATGCCAACGAAACCGTATCACGCGTTCCGCTGAGTGACTGGCATTATACCGATAGTGGTAAATTTGTCGGTTTCAAGGCACGCTCTGTAATCGGTGGTTATTGGATGAAGGTATTGATGGATAAAATGCAGAAATAATAAGAACCGGTATATAATAGAGTTTACTGTTAAGGGTTGTATCCAAAGCTTGTTCAGCTTGGATACAACCCTTTCTTAATTTCCCTATAGAAGATACTGCGCTGGCTGTTCTACTTAAGCCGGTGCCGATTTAAGTAAAGATTGGTTGTTAAGGGTGTTCTGGTATCTCTGTAACCCGGAAGTCCGTACCAATTAAACCCTCTTCCGAATGGCCTTCACAATGGATCACGTATTCTCCGTCTTCCTGATCGTTTAAAAAGAAAGATATTTGTGCTTTACCTTCTTTGTCGGTTTTTACAGTAGGATTCCAGTACAGTGTATTTCTTTGTTCCGAATGTTCGAAGAATGAATGATCGGAAAGAGTCGGAGTATAAAATTCTTTTGTCTGGTTATAACCTATCCACTGGCAGATTTTATTATTCGTTGCTATAACTTCTCCTTGTATCGGACGGCTATATAATACGATAGTACCTCCATAGTTTCTAAATCCTCCGAACTGAGTGGACGTCTGTTGCAGGACTTCTACCCGTTCGATTCTGGATGCCTCCATGCTATACACTACTTCAGGATCTTTGGCAATATACCCATCCAGTACCAAGGCAGCTACTGTTCCTCCGGGAAGTCCGTTGATGTGAGCATACTGTAAATTACTCTTTGTTTTATCCGGATTAGGAACCATGGTGATGCCGGGCACTGTTCTCAGTAATTGACGGACATCTCCAAAACTGTTGCTTGCTTTCACTTGAGTACTTGTTTTCACGAATCCTTCACTATAAGGACGCCGCTTTTCAATCGGATCTTTTTTTCGTGCGGTTACTTTCACTTCTCCTAATTCGAATAGCTGTTTGTCAATTTCCTTTTGGGGGATGTAGGACTTGGTAATATCCCATTGTACATGAAAAGAACTATCAGGTGCAAAAGGAGAAGGCATATATTTCACCGATGGAACCGGAATGGAATCATCAAGTTTGATCGGATAGGTTTTCCCATTCTTGTCGGTGGCTGAGAGCATGACTTCCTTTGTTCCTTCAAAAGAGATTCCCGATAGGCTGAAACGTTTTTGTCCATCCAACGGACAGGTAATAAATTGTTTGAGTGAATCTTGACGTAGGATAGCCTGAAGCTCAACAGATTTAGCCTTCTGTTTATTTATATTTTCCACTTTTCCTGATAAGGTGAGAGATTGTTCCATAGGATATCGGGGGAGATTATCGGGCTGGTTGAAAGCTTCAAGTGAGTAGCGTCGCCATCCTTGTGTCAGCAATAGCAGTTCTATTTTAGACAGGCTTTCAGTATCTTCCGGATTCCAGTAGCTTAATGGTTGTTCCGTTTGCCCTTTCAGGTTGCTACTAAGAAATAAGTAGGTACTGAAGTTGTCACGGATCGTTGGTTGCTCTAAAAAAGTTTGTGCGACTGCCAGCGAGAAAGAACCCGGTTGGGGAATTCCTTTCTTATCAGTACTACGGATATTCACCGACATTTTTCGATGTCCTTCTTGTACCGAAATAGTAGATGAAAGTTTTAGGTTGAGTGTTTCGGGAAAGTGAGTAAATACCAGCCTTTCACAATAGGCATGATAGTCTTCATCGATCAGGGTTAGTGTGAAGACACCCGTAGGAAGTTTATCTAAAGGCAAATCGAAAAGTGTACGCGGTTGCGAACCATCGACGGGTAGTATGGCAATCAACCGTCCTTCTTGATGGAGGATAAGTGAATAAACCGAGTTTTTGGTTGAAGGGCCAATATTTTGAGTCAATAAGATACGTAATGCTTCTTTCAGGTGTTTAACAGTGATTACAAACCCCTGCTCGCTTATCGAAGGTATTTTAAAGTCTGTGTTATCTCCTGCTAGACGGGCAATGTATTTTTCTTTTTTCTGTGGGATGAAAAAAAAACTTCCTTTACCCAAGTGATTGGTAGCAAATTTACGGATACTGTCTCCGTGGGCATTCAGTATGACCCCTTCTGTTTGAACCCCTTTTCCGGTGTTGGCATCCACTACTTCGAATGCTATTCGGGAGGTGAGTTCATTGATCAGATTTCCTCCTTCCGGGAAGAATCTCAGTTTAAATTTTGTTGTCTGCTGGGGTATTTTGTCTTTCTCTGAATCTCCATAAATCGTTAGTTCACGATGGAAGAAAAACTCCGGATCAAAATTCTGCATCCATCGGGTATAGGCACGAAGTTGATAATGGCCGGCGTGTAGATGTTCTGGGATCGAAAGGCTACCGGAGGCTGCTCCGTCTGCCAAAGGATACTTGACTTGTTTTACAATATCTCCTTTACTATTTGACAGATCTATGTATACAATCCTGCTGGCTTCGGTTGCTGGGGCAGAGAGTGTTTGATACACTTTAAACCAAATGGTTTCTCCTGCATAATAATTGGTACGGTCTTGATGCAGATATAATTTCTCAATCGGATTTTCACGGGCGTATTGGTTGAACCGGGCTGACAAAAGAGTATCGCTTACGGCTTTTTGTGGGGCTGCTGCGCAATGGATGGTGCATACCAGACAAAGAATGGTTAATGTTGAATGTATTTTCATACGTAAATATAAATTATATTCCTTATCTAAAGCGAGCTGTTTTAAATCATTAATAAATTGATTTTGTAATGTTATATCAAAATTTCTTTGAATAAAAGTAGAAACAACTATTCGCTATTTATATTTTTATTCAAAGGAATAATTAGATATTTTTGAGATTATATTTATCTTATTACAGTATAACACCGAGTTTCATACCGATAGGATATATCACTCATGTCAGCACTTATATTTGTTGCTTCTACACTAATAATAAATTTGTCTGTTGAAAAGTATGGGATATCGACATAGTTACTATAATTCGAAGGTGTGTATATCTCTATATAAGTTTTTGTTCCGGATTGCCAATCAATTCTTACACGTTCAACAGACGGATGGAGACGAATGCGAAAGGAATAAAATTGATTTGAAAAATCTCCAATCTCTACAGCTTTTATTAGTCCACTCCCAGATTGGTAGACTAGGTTTAAAGATACTGCATTAATCTCCAGATTGTTCTCAATCAGTGAAGATGCTTTGGTGTTAAAGATAAAGCAACTGATTAATAAAATGATGAGATGAATTTTTTTCATAATAGTAATAATTTAAAAGTTAAAAATAGGACATTGGTTTTCTTTATAAACTTTTCTAATATATAGAAAAAATGATTCTGGAAATATTTAGTTCAGAGTTATTTAATATTAAATAACTCTGAACTAAATAAACATAGCTGTTATTTATAAACTTCCAGTTCGTAAATACGTGTATCTCTGCCTCCGGTGCTTTGTGTAGGACGAGTCACAAGCAGACGGATGTAACGTACTTTTCCGTCATAGTTCAGCGGACGTGAAATGACATTTGCATGATTACCGTCGATAGCATCCAGAGTAGTCCATTCGTCACTCTGATTCATTTTCCCTTGCAGGAAGCAACCATTGGTGATGTATGAGTGACTTTCCTGTCCGGCGTTCACCATCTTCCAACCACTGATGTTTTGTGCTTCACCCAGATCGAAGTCTACGTAGTTCGGAGTCTGCGAAACGTCACACCACTTCGTATCCGTTTTACCATCCAGCAGGAAGTCCGGTTTTTCTTCATCGTTGGTGTATCCGGAGCAAGCAATGATTTTAGCTCCTTTCAGGATATTTTCGTGTACTGCTTCTTTATCATTTCCGGCAGTAGCTGCATTGCCTACGTTATTAGTGCGGAAAAGAGTGCCGGCAACGGTTGTAGCCGGTTCATTTTCGGTAACCAGGGTAGCAGCAAACAAAACCACTTTCTCATTTCGGGGCAAGATTACGCTGGTAGCTCCCTTCGGAATATCCATACCAAATTTGAACATATAAGTGAATTCATAAGGCTGATCACCGTTGGATGCATGGCGGTGTGTACCTACATAGGCAATCTCGGCGTCTTTCAGATATCCTTCGGTGTGTCCTTTATGTCCCCATTGGCCGATGAAGCCGGTATAAGAAGGTACAACGAATGAAGCGGCCTGCTTGCCAATGCGGAAGTCGGCCTGATTGTCTCCTTCGGTAGAGGCGGCGAGGATATAGAGACGGTTGTATTTGTTTCCCGCAGGCAGTTGCAAGGTATCACCTTCACAAGTCATTCCGTTCGCAATCTCTTTTTCTCCCAAGCGGAAAGTGATCTGACCGGCTATCAGTGAATCCGGCAGAAGTTCGGCTGCAAAAGAATAGCCCGATTCGAAATCGCCTTCTCCACGGAATTCATTATAAGAAGCACATTTGCGGTCGTAGTCAAGCGGTAAAGCGGCATATTCGATCGGAGACGCCTCACGTCCCGATGGTTTGAGGCGTACTTTGTAAGTTCTTACAGAATAAGGAGTGATGTTTACCTGCAACTTGTTTCCTTCGAAAGTTGCATTGCCGATTGTCTTTTCTGTACCGTTGGCTTCGCTGGCACTGATGATTTCCCCTGCAAAGGTCAGTGTGGCGCTCTGTGCTTTCCGGCCTTCGGTTTCGTATACGCGCACTACATACTCATCGGTTTCTTCCGCTTTCTTCAGTGCCTTGATCAATACATTGCGGTTGTCCGAAGCGACAAACGAGAACGATTTTCCGGCATTTCCTTTGTGCTTTTCCGTACGGAAGGCTTTCAGTTGCTGGTTCAGCTTTTCGGCTTTCTCTACAGTGGCGGGTTTATCCAAGGCTCCCTGATGTGGTATCAGGCTGTAGGTGAAGGTATGATGGCCGAAATCCTGGTGATCCTGATATGCATAACCGTTGCGTGTTTCCGGTGTGTGAAGCAGTGTGAGGCGGATCGTATGGTTATCCGGCTTGTCCCATCCATATTTGCTGTCGTTCATCACCGATACACCATAACTTCCGTTACGGTCGGTCAGGTCGGCCCAATATTGTGCATATACTTCGTAAGCCGTTTCGGTATTGTTGCCACGTTCGATGCTTCCGATGCCCAAGTCATACGTAGCCTTTTCGTTTTCAAGATTGAGCGGGAATTCGGCTTTCAGCAGTGCGTTGGTCGATTGCCAGTCTATTTCGTTATAGAAGTCGATGCGTTCTGCACGGCTACCTTCATACAGACGTATGTATTGACGGAAGACAGATTCTCCGTGACGTTTCTCGACACAAAGCGATTTACGTAAAGTTCCGTCTTCAACCAAAGATATTTTCACGTCATCCGTAATCGAAACCGGAGTGCGGTCGGTTGTTTCTTTCAGCACTTCCCATGCCGGCCAATTGTATGACTTGTTCTGAGTGAAGAGTGCCAGGCGGATTGCTTTCCCGGCTTTCACCAGTTCTTTGCCGTTCTTTTTGTCAGTCAGAGAGACGATATCTCCGTTTTTATCCAATGTGATCTTGTACAGAGAGTTTTCCAAGGTATTGACGTTCGTTGAGACGTTGCTTGCACCAGTTCCTGATGTGCGTACGTCATATACCACATATCCTGTAGCCGGAACTGTTGCTTCTACCAGGATGCGTGCCTTTCCGTCGGTATAAGAAATGAGCTGGGCCGATACTTTTTTGCCCTTTTCATCGTACACCGTTATCCCTTTGGGAGCTTTCGGAAGGTCAAGTTCTATTTCCGCAATATCTGTAACCGCAAATCCGAGTGCATTATAAAGGATTACCGGAATACCGCTGACCCGTGTATCCAATTCCCTGCCGATACCATGAATGGAAGAAGTCAGTACATTGGAGAACTGTTTCAGTGAGATCAGTTCGTCATTCCATGAAAATTCATAGGCACGCGGTATACTGGTTCCTGTCAGGTCATCGTGGAACTGATGATAAATGAAGCGTTTCCATGCTTCATTGATGGTGCTTCCCGGATATTTGGCCTGATTCAGCCATTCGGCAGTTACGGCAGCTCTTTCGGCAGCATCTCCCAGCAATTCGTTCTGGCGGTTGTACAATTTCATGGCAGCCTGTGAGGTGTAGCATCCTGTACCGTGAACATCCATCAACAGTTCACCGTCGAATACCGGTAATTCCGGATGATTCTTATAAGGAAGGTAATCTTTGTAAAGCTGGTCGCTGGTTGCACTGACAATTTCTACCGGACCGTTTCCGCGAAGTCCTTTTTCCACTGAACGGACAGAGGCCAGTGTCGGTGATCCGCCGATATCGCCTGTACCGTAATATCTGTATACTGTATTATTAAGAGGTGTACGGCCTGCCAGCTCTTTCAGTTGTTCGTTTTCTGAAAGGTCTTCGTCGTTCCATCTTCTGCCATAATCATATCCATGTGCCAGCATGATAGACGATCCGTCTATTCCTTTCCACAAGCCGATTGTAAACGGATGCTTGCTCTTACCATAGAACGGATGCACACGCCAGTCCAGCTTTTGTGAGGAGAAACCAATCAGGCCGCAGTGCGAAGCGACAGTAGGCAGTGTCCAGCCAAATCCGAAACAGTCGGGCAGGAAGATGTCCGTGCTTTCCACTCCGAATTCTTGTCTGTAATACTGTTGTCCCAGCATAATGTTGCGGATGAACGATTCAGTCGAGGGTACCAGAGCGTCCGTTGCGTCCCAGCTACTTCCGGAAATGTGCCAGCGGCCTTCCCCGATGTACTTCTTCATTTCTTCGTATTGTGCAGGATAGTACTCTTTCATCCAGGCATATTTCACTCCGCCTTCAAAGTTGAACACATAGTTCGGATACTTTTTCAGCAGAAACAGGTTCTGGTTGATCGTGTTCCATACATACTCTTTAATGGTAGTCTGTACATCCCAGTTCCACTGAGTGTCCAGATGGGCATCTGCCACCATATAGGCTTTCGCCTTTTTCTCCTGTTTGTTCCCTTGGGCGTACGAGGCTCCTCCGGACAACAGCAGGGTAGCTGCCAGCATAGCAATGTGTAATTTCATGTTTGCTTATTACATTATTTAATTAATAAATGAGGAATTATACAAAGGTGACCAAATTCGTAGAAAGGAGATGAAAAATACTGTTCAATAAATAGCAGAATCTGTTCAGATGTGCTTTTTGAGCTCTGTGAATAGGGTTGAAATATTGAAAAAGAACAGATTTTGTTGTTTATTGAACGAAAATTATCGTCTTATTAGCTAAATATAACTTTCCTTTGCAATGTTTCGAAACCGTAAGAGCTATACTATGAAATACATCCCGTCTTATATCCCGGGGATTATTTCCATAACGATGCTTTTATACATTAAAGATTTATAGAACCTGTTTTTTAAATTTATGTACTATGCGTAAAAAAGAACAAATGTTTTGGCTCGCAAGTCGTAGCAGAATGTGGCGCATACCACTTTGTATGGCTGCCTTTTCGCTTTTGCCAAGTGCCTACAGTTTCGCCAGCGCCGAAAACCCGGCAGCAGAAACTGTATGGGCTGTGAACTCCGTTCAACAACAACGGACCGTAAAGGGTATAGTTATCGACGCCAATGGCGAAGCGGTAATTGGTGCTAATGTAAAAGAGCCGGGAAGTACGACTGGTACCATCACCGATATTAACGGTGAATTCTCGCTGAGTGTTGGCCCTAAAGCTACACTGGAAGTCTCATTTATTGGTTACACAACACAAAAAGTAAACGTAGGAGCATCAAACACAGTTAAAGTTATTCTAAAAGAAGACACAAAAGTACTCGATGAAGTCGTTATTACCGGTTTCGGTATGTCACAGAAGAAAGCTACTTTGACAGGTGCCGTTGCTGCAATTGCTTCTACTGACATCGAACGTTCCAATGCAACGACAGCTTCAGGTGCATTGGTTGGTAAGATTGCTGGTATCAATACCCGTCAGAATGATGGACGTCCGGGCGCTTCTACACAATTGCAGATCCGTAATATGGGAGCTCCATTGTATGTAATTGATGGTGTTGTATCTGATGATGGACAGTTTAATAATATGGATTTTAATGATATAGAATCTATCTCTATATTGAAAGATGCATCTGCTGCAATTTATGGTGTGCGTGCTGCCAATGGTGTAGTAGTGGTTACATCAAAGAAAGGACATCGTAATTCTAAAAACTCTGTATCTGTTAATGCTTATTATGGTTGGCAACATAATTCACGTTATGTTCAGCCTGCTAAAACTAAAGACTATGTGACTGCTTATGTCTCTGCAGAAACTTGGGCTAAAAAGGCGGACAATGATCGCAGGTACAACAAAGAAGAATATGCGAAATGGATGGCCGGTACTGAGAAAAATTACCAGGGTTTTGACTGGAGCGACTATATTTGGATTACTGCTCCCCAATCGTATATTAGTGCGAATCTTTCAGGAGGTACCGATAAGGCTAATTATTATGTAGCAGTTTCTCATATCGATCAAGAAGCGACTGTGCGTGGTTACGGTGGATTCAGACGTACAAATGCCCAGATGAATATTGATATGAATATTTCTGATCGTTTCAAGATTGGTGCTACGATGAATGGACGTATTGAAGATCGTCACCATCCGGGTGTTCCTGGTTCGGATGATACATGGTTACCTCGTTTTGCAACTATGAAGAATCAGCCGACAAAGCGTCCGTATGCCAACGACAATCCTTTATACCCACAACTTGTTTCTGACCAGAAAGAGACAAATTTTGCTCTTTTAAATTATGAAACCAGTGGTAAGGTATCCGATGTATGGCGTGTTCTTCAAATGCAGACAACTGCCGAATATGAGATTCTGAAAGGATTGAAGGCTAAAGGTATGTTGGGCTATTATTATGCTTACAATGAACTGGATAATCAGGAATACACATTCAAGTTGTATGGATACAATGAGAAAACGGGTGAGTATTATGAAACGGCTTCTATGGATAATCCTTATCGCGAACGTAATCGTGAGAAGGTGGAGGATCAATTTGCTAATTTCCAGTTGAACTTTGATCGTAGGTTTGGTAATCATTCTATCAATGCTGTTGCTTCTTTTGAGGCTACACAACGTAAACGCCCCAAATCATGGGTGCATTCAGTTCCGGTTGCCAACGGTATGGATCTGATTCGTTTTAAGGAGATTGTAGAGTATAATGATACTGGTAACAATACGGAAGCTCGTATGGGATGGTTAGGACGTATCAATTATAGTTTTGCTGATCGTTATCTGATCGAATTAATTGGTCGTTGGGATGGTTCTTGGAAATTTAAACCGGAAAATCGTTGGGGATTCTTCCCTTCTGCCTCTTTGGGATGGAGAATCTCTGAAGAAAATTTCTGGAAAGAAAGTAAGATTGCCAACGTGTTTTCTAATTTGAAGATACGTGGTTCATACGGTGTGGTTGGAGATGATAATGTGAGTGATTATGCTGCATTCGATTACCTGCCTGGTTATAAATACAATAACGGTGGTGCTGTATTGGATGGCGATTGGGTTGTTGGAACTGAGACTCGTGGTTTACCTAATAAAACTTTATCATGGATGGAATCTAAGATCCTAGATATTGGTGTAGATATGGGCTTCTTTAATAACCGTTTGAATGCTCAGGTAGACTTCTTCCAGCGTATTCGTGATGGAATTCCTGAATCTCGCTATGACGTGTTGATTCCAAATGAAGCAGGTTTCTCTTTACCAAAAGAAAATTTGAAATCGGATAAACATGTTGGTTTTGATGCAATGGTTAGTTGGGCTGATCATATCAATGACTTTAATTATAGTGTTGGTGCGAATATGACCTATTCTCGTTTCTGGGATTGGGAACAATATGACACACGTCACAGCAACTCTTGGGATGTGTATCGTAATAGTATTTGGCATCGTGTAGGTTATGTAAATTGGGGATATGAAGCTGTTGGACGTTTTACAAGTTGGGAACAGATTGCTACTTATCCGATAGATAATGATAGAAAAGGAAATAAAACGGTTGTTCCGGGTGATATTATGTATAAGGATGTCAACGGTGACGGTGTAATCAACTATATGGATGAGCGTCCTATCGGTTATCGTAGTGACAGTACTCCTACGCTGAACTTTGGTATCAATTTGGCTGCAAGCTGGAAAGGATTTGACTTGGCAATGGACTGGACGGGTTCGGGTATGACATCATGGCAACAGCAATATGAAACGGCACGTCCGTTCCAGAATGACGGTAACAGCCCGGAAGAGGTGTTTAAAGATGCTTGGCATTTGGCAGATATCTGGGATGCAGACAGCCAGTTGATTCCTGGAAAATATCCGTTAATCCGTTTGAATAATGAAGAAACAAGTGCTTATGATAAGAGTACATTCTGGCTGCATAATGTGAAATACATTAAGTTGCGTAATCTGGAGTTTGGTTATACTTTGCCCAAACGGATTGTTGCTAAAGCAGGTATCAGCAATTTGCGTTTATATGTATCCGGAACCAACCTGTTCTCTATAAGTAATATACCTTTTATGGATCCGGAATGCATCGATTCAAATGGTTTGGACTATCCGACGATGCGTGTGGTTAACTTAGGTATTAATCTCAAATTTTAAGTAAACAATGAAAAACAGATATTTTTTAATGGCTCTTGCTGCTGCGGGGGTATTATCGTTGAGTAGCTGTAATGGCTTTCTGGATACGAAGCCAAACGACATTATGACACAAGATCAGGTGTATGCTGACCCGGCGTTGGTGAAATCTGTTCTGGCTAATTTTTATGGCCGTATCACTATTGGTCAGCGTAACGAAGCTGTAGAAGATTATTTCATGCTGGATGAGGCCATTCATTATGATAACAATAGTGAGGAGAATATAGATAGAAATAAATGGCGTTCTTATGACTATACATTGATTCGTAATTTGAACCAATTCTTACAGGGTATTAAAGGATCTACCGCTGTAGATGAGGAGACTAAGAGACTTTATGAAGGTGAAGTTCGCTTTATTCGTGCTTGGACTTATTTTTGCATTGCCCGTGGGTTAGGTGGTATTCCAATTGTAGGAGATGACGTATTTGATTATACCGGTGGTATGGATATTACTACAATTCAGGTTCCCCGTTCTACTGAAGCTGAAACTTATGACTACATTATTAAGGAGTGTCAGGAAGCGGCTGCTATGATGAGTAAGCAGACTAATAAGAACAATTCTCGTGCAAACTATTGGGTAGCAAAAATGTTGGAAGCGCGTGCAGCAATTACAGCAGCATCATTGGCTACATACAATACGGTGGCCGAACATCCTCAATTGAGAACTGCCGGTGGTGAAGTAGGTATACCGGCAGATAAAGCAGAAGGGTACTATCGTACAGCTTTAGCTGCTGCAAAAGAGGTTATCGAAGGATCTGCAGATGGTACGGCTTCTCCATATAAGTTGATGTTAGCTGCTGATAAGACTTCAGAAGCTTTGGCTGATAACTTCTTTAAAGCTGTTTGTGAGAAAAGTGGTAATACCGAAGTTATTTGGACACGCGACTACACTACTCCTGGTTATGGTCATGATTTTACAAAAAATTGTTTGCCAAAAAGTATCGAACAAGATACTGGTAGCGATAGAATGTCTGTATTGTTGAATTTGGTTGAGGCTTATGAATCAACAGATGCAACGGAATCAGAACGTGGTAAAGCTGCGAAATTTGATATAGGTACATTAGATGATCCTAAATTCTTTGATGATCCGATGGATTTGTTTGCAGACCGTGATCCACGCTTGGCGGCTACAGTTCTTTTACCGGGATCTACTTTTGACGGAAAATTAATAGAACTGCAAGCAGGTCAATTAAATAAAGTGGATGGACGATGGACCGAGAGAACAGGCCGTAGAAATGAAACGGATGCCCAAGGACGATTGATTACTGCCAATAATGGTCCGTTCGGAGGTAATGAACGTGAAATTAACCGTACAGGATTCTTCGTTCGTAAATATCTGGATAAAACACCTTTGGCCGGTACTCAAGGTACAAAATCGGCTATGTGGAATGTATATTTCCGCATTTCAGAGGCTTATCTGATTGCTGCTGAGGCTTCTTGGGAACTGAGTCATAATAACAGCGATGTAGAAGCTTTGAAATATATCAATGCCGTTCGTGAACGTGCCGGTATTCAGCCTCTAACTTCTATCGATCACCAGAAAATTATGCATGAGTATCAAGTTGAATTTGCGTTCGAAGGTCATCGTTGGTGGGATTTGAAACGTTGGATGGAAGCAGATAATATCTGGACTGGAAATGAAAATGATCGCACAGCACAGCGTCTTGGCTTATGGCCTTACCGCGTAGTTGCAGAAGGTGATGCTAATAATGGTAAGTGGGTATTTGTAGAAAAGAATATGCAGACATTAGATTTATGGCGTAAACCGCTGAAGTGTACTGATGTTCAGTATTATTCAGAAATCGACAATGGCTGGATTAATAATAATCCGAAATTGGTTAAAAACCCGTATCAATAATCTAAAATTAGAAGAGACAATGAAAACAATATCAAAGATTTTTTCAGTATTGCTGTTAGGAGCGATGATGTTTACCAGTTGTATGAAAGACAACTATGATGCTCCGGAGTCAATGTTGACAGGTCGTGTGATGTATAATGGTGAAGCATTGCAACTTCGTGGCAATGAAGCTGTACAATTACAGCTTTATCAACATGGTTATGCTAAACACGATCCTATCAATGTGTATGTTAATCAGGATGGTATGTATTCTGCTAATTTGTTTGATGGTGAATATCAGATGATAACAAAAAGTGGAAATGGTCCTTGGTCTTCAGAAGGTCGTGATACTATCAATGTAACTGTTGCTGGCAATACAGTGCAGGATGTTGAAGTAACTCCTTATTATTTGGTAAGAGATGCACAGATGACCATAGAAGGTAATAAGGTTAATGCATCTTTTAAAGTAGAAAAAGTTGCAGGTGGAGGAATTGACCGGGTATTTTTCATGTTAAGTACTACTCAGTTTGTGAATGATGCAGAACATAATGTAGACCGTTATGATGAAACTGACAATATGGGCGCTTACGATGAAACAGGTAAATTATACACTTTTGCCACAAGAGATTATACGGATAATAGTATGTTTCAAACTGCTTTGAAAAGAGGCACATTGTTCGGTCGTATTTGCATCTGGCCTAAAGGCTCTGATCAGGGTATTTACTCTAAAGTAATCCGACTGAAATAATTCATATCAATGTTTAATGTGGGAAGGGTGTCGGATTTCCTGACACCCTTTCTGTTTAAATAAACTTTTTATAAACTTTTAAATTATTGTATTATGAACAAAACGATTTTGTTAGTATTGGCATTTGTGTTTGCGGGGATAACAAGTGTAATGGCTAATACATCGAAGGATGAAAAAGCTGAAGTAAGCAGTGTTGATAAAAAAGCTGCTACAGAGTATTATTTGGAGATTGGCAGCCAGAGTGGTTCCGGAGTTTTTTCTACGATTGAATTAATAAATCCATTTGAAAGAAAACTTAGGGTAGTGACTCGTGGACGCTCTACAGTTGAGATAAGCTTTCATGAAGAGGGGACTATTTATGGTCGAAGACTTTTTTATACTCCAAATACTGATGGACAGGTTATTACCGATGAAATTAAATCTGGTGAATTTACCATTAGTACCAGTTACAATGAGAGTAGTAGTAGCTCTACTATTAAATATGAAACTCGGTATTATTATATCAGAGAAAGATAATTTGATAACTGGTTAAAACTAAAGTCTCCTATATTTGGGTTTATTTCTGATAAACTGAATAAGGGGACTTTTCTTAATTTATATATTCAGCATGAAGAAACTTTTATTTTCCCTTTTTACTGTTTTTTCTTTCTGTGTTCCTTCCATTGCACAGCAGTATTCCAATCCCGTTATTAATTACAGCCTTCCCGACCCTACGGTTATCAAGGCAGATGACGGCTATTATTACCTGTACGCAACGGAAAATATCAGAAATCTTCCTATTCACCGATCAAAAGATATGGTAAACTGGAGCTTTGTGGGTACGGCTTTTACCAATGAAACCCGCCCTACATTCGAGCCGAAAGGAAATCTTTGGGCGCCGGATATAAATAAAATCGGTGATCGGTATGTGATGTATTACTCCATGTCTGTTTGGGGTGGAGAGTGGACCTGTGGTATCGGTGTGGCTGTCGCAGATAAACCCGAAGGGTCTTTTACCGATCATGGGAAACTATTCCGCAGTAACGAAATCGAAATTCAGAACTGTATCGATCCTTTCTATATAGAAGATGGCGGCAAGAAATATCTTCTTTGGGGGAGTTTTCATGGCATTTATGGAGCCGAGTTGAGTGATGACGGACTCTCACTGAAAGGAGGAATGAAACCACAGCAGGTGGCAGGCACAGCCTATGAAGGAACTTATATTCACAAGCGGGGAGGTTACTACTATTTGTTTGCTTCCATCGGGCGCTGTTGTGAAGGGTTAAAGAGTACCTATACCACGGTAGTGGGGCGGTCAAAACACTTATTCGGTCCTTACGTAGATAAAAAGGGGGCATCGATGCTGGAGAATCACCACGAAGTGCTGATTGATAAAAATGCAGCATTCGTGGGCCCCGGGCATAACTCTGAAATCGTAACAGATGATAAAGGAGCGGACTGGATGTTTTATCACGCTGTCAGTGTAGCCAATCCTGAAGGAAGAGTGTTGATGCTCGACCGTGTAAACTGGAAAAAAGGATGGCCTGTTGTAGAGGGGAATACACCATCGTTGCAAGCAAAAGCCCCTGTTATCCGGCACAAATAAGGGGGTAAACATCAGTATTCCGCTATACTTCTAATGGTCTGTATACCGATATGCTACGTCTTATTCCGTTATCTCTATCTCGTCCCGCATGCCCGGGCCCGTCAGCCCGGGTATGCGGGCTCATGGGCACAGGCACGCGGGCTCATGGGCCCGGGTATACGGGACGGGGTAAACATCGCACCATTTTCAGCTAAGTAATAGGGAAAAACAAAATGCTTTATACGGCATATTTGCTTAGAAAACTCGACTTTATTCTTTGTGAATCAGTTCTTTATTCTGAATTATTCTCCTAAAACAGTGGGTGGAAGATGGAAGATATAGGTGGAAGATAAACGGGCTGAAAACGCGATCTTCCACCAAGTCATCCTGCTGATTATTAGAATGATAATCGTTGAAAGGTGGAAGATGGAAGATTGGAATGCATTTTTTGTATGAGAGACGGCATAGCGAGAACTACAAATGAATTCTTTTCATATTGCTGAATGTGTTTCTTGGTCACGCAGAATATGGAATGAACAAATTCAGGTCAAAAGCCTGCTACAAATGTTCCAATATTGATATTAAGTGTTCTATCCCTTGTTTTTGGTCAGTTTTTGCTATTTATTGAATAATAATTATCCTCCTTTCTCCAATATTTCCCCAATCTTTGTAACATCAAAATTTAAAATCTGAGGCAAAGACATGAAAAACAAAGTACTGACCCTGGTAACTATCTTATTAATTCTTCCCTGTACACTCGCATGGGCTGCTCAGCCCGGGGATGGAAAACTGAAGCACTTTACGAAGAAAGACGCAACGACGGCAATCGATGCTTTTCATTCTACTTTTTATAATCCGGAGATGAAACTGTATGCCATTTCTTCGGATATGAAAGGAAGAGCTGCCATCTGGGTACAGGCTATCTATTGGGATATGATTATGAACGCGTATAAACGTACGAAGGCTCCTGAATATCGCCGGTTGATAGAAGAGGTGTATCAAGGGGGATACGAACAATACGATAAATACAATTGGGACAATAAAATCGAATGGTTTATTTATGACGATATGATGTGGTGGATTATTTCGTTGGCGCGTGCTTACGAAATCACCGATGATCCGAAATATCTGGCACATGCCTCTTCGGGATTCTACCATGTCTGGAAAGAGTCGTACGATAAAGAGCGGGGTGGCTTGTGGTGGAATTTCAAGCACGATGGCAAGATGGCTTGCATCAACTATCCGACTACAGTAGGTGCCATGACTCTTTATAATGTAACCAAAGATCCCGATTATCTGGAAAAGGCTAAAAACGTATATGCATGGTCGAGGGATGTTTTCTTCGATAAAGAGAAAGGTCGTATAGCAGACAATATGCACTATCATTTCCAGAGACAGAATGGTATGGATATTGACTGGACCACCCAACTTTATAATCAGGCTACATTCATCGGATCGGCAGTGATGCTTTACAAAGCAACCGGCGAAAAGTCTTACTTGGACGATGCCATTCTGGCTGCGGACTATGTTCGCAACGAGATGTGTGATTCTGACGGACTGCTGCCGTTCAAGAACGGAGTGGAACAAGGTATTTATGCCGCCATCTTTGCACAGTACATCATTCGCTTGATAGAAGATGGCAATCAGCCTCAGTATATGGATTGGTTACGCCACAACATAGACGTGGCGTGGAACAACCGGGATGTGAAACGCAACGTGACATTCAAAGATGCAGCCAAACCCTGCCCGGCAGGTGTGATGGAAAGCTATGATGCCAGCGGATGTCCCGCTTTGATGCAAGTGATTTCTCCATTCAAATAACAACACAAACACGTGACAACACAAACACATGAGTAAGAGGGTATTAGTTTTGATTGGTTTGTTTTTGGCCTGTGGCGGCGTCTATTCTCAAACCGCCACAGGCACAAAAACGAATTTCCAGACAGCAGAGCCGTGGAAACCGGAAACAGATGTGCGTGCCGATGCCGTGATGGTATACGGAACGCTGGATAAGAAAGGCGTTACTTTTGAGCAACGCGTACAATCGTGGAGAGACAAAGGATACCGGGCCGAGTTTATGACAGGGGTGGCCTGGGGAGATTATCAGGATTATTTTCTTGGAAAATGGGATGGGGTGAAAGACCACCTCAAAGAGGGGCAGCGTGACCGCGAAGGACGGGAAATTGCGCACGGGCACCTGATTCCTTATATCGTACCTACCGAGAGCTTTATCCGTTACATACAGGAAAAGCAGATCAAACGGGTGATCGATGCGGGCATTACTTCTATTTATCTGGAAGAACCGGAATTTTGGATGCGGGGCGGATATAGTGAAGCTTTCAAGTCCGAATGGCAGAAATATTACGGATTTCCCTGGAGAGATCAACAGGAATCTCCTGAGAATACGTACTTATCGAATAAACTGAAATATTATCTTTATTATAACGCTCTTAACGAGATATTTACGTATGCCAAAGCATATGGAAAATCGAAGGGGCTGGATGTGAAGTGCTTTGTGCCTACACATTCACTGGTCAATTATACGTCGTGGCAGATTGTAAGCCCCGAAGCGAGTCTGGCTTCGCTGGATTGTGTAGATGGATATATAGCGCAAGTCTGGACAGGAACTGCCCGCGAACCGAACTATTATAACGGAGTGAAGAAAGAGCGGGTATTTGAGAATGCTTTTCTCGAATATGGATGTATGAAATCGATGACGGCTCCGTTGAACCGTAAGATGTATTTTTTGACGGACCCTATTGAAGATCGGGCGAAGGACTGGCTTGACTATAAGATAAACTATCAGGCTACTTTTGCTGCCCAACTGATGTATCCGACAGTAGACACGTACGAGGTGATGCCTTGGCCGGATCGCATTTATCAGGGATTGTATCGTGTGGCGGGGACAGACCGGAAAGAACGTATTCCGCGTGACTACTCTACACAAATGCAGATCATGGTAAATACGCTGAACGATATACGGACTTCGGAAACCCGGGTAAGCGGTACGCACGGCATCGGAGTGCTGATGGCAAATTCACTGATGTTCCAGCGCTTTCCCGACCACGATGGTTATGACGATCCGCAATTCAGCAGTTTCTATGGGCAGACCTTGCCATTACTTAAAAGGGGAATACCGGTAGAATTGGTACATATGGAGAATACTCCGTTTGAGGAGACGTTTGAAGGGTTGAAAGTGTTGGTCATGTCTTATTCGAATATGAAGCCGATGGAACCCCGTTACCATGATTTCCTGGCAACCTGGGTGAAAAAAGGGGGAGCCTTGATTTATTGTGGTGAAGATATTGACCCCTATCAGTCAGTACTGGAATGGTGGAACTCCAATGGTAACCGGTATAAAGTCCCTTCGGAACATTTGTTCGAAAAGCTGGGACTGGATAAGTCGCCTGTCAACGGGACTTATTCTTGTGGGAAAGGAACAGTGACCGTCCTGCGTGAGGATCCGAAACATTTTGTGCTGAAAAGTGGGAATGACCAACGATATTTTGACACGGTTTCGGCTGCTTACAGAAAGACTGCCAAGAAAGAAATAGAACTGAAAAATAGTTTCCTGCTTGAACGGGGACCCTATACCATTGCTGCCGTATTGAACGAAAGCGTCTCTGATGCTCCGATGGAACTTTCGGGATTATATATCGATCTGTTTGATAAAGATCTTCCGGTGCTGACTCGTAAAGTAATTCGTCCCGGTGAACAGGGTTATTTATATAATGTCAATCGGGTTCCGGGCGGGACAAAGGCAAAAGTCCTTTGCGGTGCTTCCCGGATATATGATGAAAAGATAGGAAAACGCAGTTATTCATTTGTTGCGAAAAGCCCGTTGCATACGACCAATGTTTCGAGAGTGCTTCTTCCGAAACAACCGCGACGGGTTTGTGTGAACGGGAAAGAAGAACTTGAACCGGGAAAATTGTGGGAAGAGCGTTCGGGTACCTTGCTGTTGAGGTTTGAGAATGATCCCGCCGGCGTGCAAGTAGATATTGAATGGTAAAAACTATAAAAAAAGAATCTGAAGTTATGAAACTTAAACTATCGACTCTGTTCTTAGGTGCAGCCGCCATGCTGAGCAGTTGTGGTGCACCGCAGGACATCAAGAGTGACAAAAATGAGTTGCGTGCGCCGGCTTATCCGTTGGTGACAATTGACCCTTATACCAGTGCCTGGTCGTTTACGGATAATCTGTATGACGGACCGGTGAAACACTGGACGGGTAAGGATTTCCCGTTCCTGGGTGTTGCCAAGGTAGACGGACAGATTTACCGTTTCATGGGAACGGAAGAACTGGAACTGCTCCCGCTGGTAAAGACCTCGGAACAGGGCAAGTGGACGGCTAAGTATACAACAACGAAACCGGCTGACGGCTGGCAAAATGCCGATTTTAATGATGCTGCATGGAAAGAAGGCGAGGGCGCTTTCGGTACTATGGAAAATGAAAGTACAGCCAAAACCCAATGGGGAGAAGAGTATATCTGGATACGCCGTAAAGCGGATATTAAAGACAACCTGCAAGGTAAAAATGTATATCTGGAATATTCTCACGACGATGACGCCATCATCTATGTAAATGGCGTGAAAGTGGTGGATACCGGTAACTCGGCTAAAAAACACATGCTTGCCAAATTGCCGGAAGAGGCTGTGGCTGCACTGAAGCAAGGGGAGAATCTGATTGCAATTTATTGTAACAACCGTGTTGCCAACGGTCTGATCGATTGCGGTCTGTTGGTAGAGAAGGACAATACACAGAACTTTACTCAGACAGCCGTGCAGAAATCAGCAGATGTGCAGGCAATGCAGACCAATTACGAATTTACTTGTGGACCGGTGGATCTGAAACTTATCTTCACTTCACCTCTCTTTATGGACAATCTCGATTTGATGGCTCGTCCGGTAAACTACCTTACATATGAAGTAGCTTCGAATGATGGAAAAACACATAACGTAGAACTTTATTTTGAAGCCGGTCCGCAGTGGGCACTCGACCAGCCTCATCAAGAAGCCGTAGCCGAAAGCTTTACCGAAGGTGATTTGGTATACCTCAAGACAGGAAGCCGCAATCAGGAAATATTGGGTAAAAAAGGCGATGATGTCCGCATTGACTGGGGATATTTCTATCTGGCTGCTGACAAGGAAAACAGCACTTGTGCAACCGGAGATGGAAAGACACTGAGAAAGAGCTTCATCGACGGACAACTGACTTCATCGAAAACCGATGGAAGTGATAAGTTGGCATTGGTTCGTTCACTGGGTGAAACGAAGAAAGCAGAAGGACATCTGCTCCTGGGATACGATGATTTATATTCTGTTCAGTATTTTGGAGAGAACCTCCGTCCGTACTGGAATCGTACCGGAACCGAAACCATTCTGTCACAGTTTGCAAAAGCCGATAAAGAGTACGATGCATTGATGGATAAATGTGCCGCATTCGATGCCAATCTGATGAAAGAAGCCACCGAGGCCGGTGGGCGTAAATATGCCGAGCTCTGTGCGCTGGCTTATCGCCAGGCTATCGCTGCCCATAAGTTGGTGGAAGCTCCGAACAAGGACCTGTTGTTCCTTTCAAAAGAAAACTTCAGCAATGGTTCAATCGGTACGGTAGACATCACTTATCCTTCTTCTCCTTTGTTCCTTATGTACAATCCGGAATTGGCAAAAGGTTTGATGAACCACATCTTTTATTATAGCGAAAGTGGAAAATGGAACAAGCCGTTTGCAGCACATGATGTAGGTACTTATCCGTTGGCTAACGGTCAGACATACGGCGGCGATATGCCGGTAGAAGAATCGGGAAATATATTGGTACTGACTGCTGCTGTCGCTGCTGTTGAGGGGAATGCCGACTATGCTCAGAAACATTGGGATGTACTGACCACCTGGACGGATTATCTGGCAGAATACGGTCTGGATCCGGATACCCAGTTGTGTACAGACGACTTTGCCGGACACTTTGCACACAACGCCAACCTGTCTATCAAAGCCATTCTGGGTGTAGCGTCTTATGGCTACCTGGCTGATAAGTTAGGCAAGAAAGAAGTGGCTGAGAAATATACACAGAAAGCCAAAGAAATGGCTGCCGAATGGGTGAAGATGGCAGATGACGGTGATCATTACCGCCTAACCTTTGACAAGCCCGGAACTTGGAGCCAGAAGTACAATCTGGTATGGGATAAACTGATGAATCTGCAGATATTCCCTGAAACAGTTGCGCAGAAAGAGATAGCTTACTATCTTGGCAAGCAGAACAGATATGGATTGCCGCTGGATAACCGTGAAACTTATACCAAGACCGACTGGATTATGTGGACTGCTACACTGGCACCGGATAAAGCCACATTCGAGAAGTTTATCGACCCGGTTTACCTGTTCATGAACGAGACTACCGACCGTGTACCGATGTCTGACTGGGTATTTACCGATCGTCCCAACCAGAGAGGTTTCCAGGCTCGTTCGGTAGTAGGCGGATACTATATCAAGATGCTTGAGAAGAAGTTGAAAAAATAAGATTCTGTCACAGGTTACACGGATTTTCACAGGTTAATCATTTTTCCCATTGATATTGAAGATTAAAAAATCTGTGTTAATCCGCGTAATCTGTGGTGAATTTAAAACCATTATTATCATGAAGAAATTAGCGCTATTACTTGTTGGCGTACTGGGTACTGCTCTTTGTACTTTTGCAAAGAACACAACAGAGCCGGTGGACTATGTGAGTCCGTTGGTTGGTACCCAGTCAAAACATGCTTTGTCTACCGGAAATACATATCCGGCTATTGCCATGCCTTGGGGGATGAACTTCTGGGTGGCACAAACCGGGAAAATGGGTGACGGATGGGCTTATACGTATGATGCTGATAAAATCAGAGGGTTTAAACAAACTCACCAGCCCAGCCCGTGGATTAATGACTACGGGCAGTTTGCCATTATGCCTGTTACGGGAAAGGTGGTATTCGATCAGGATCAGCGCGCAAGCTGGTTCTCGCATAAAGCTGAGGTTGCCAAACCGTATTATTATAAAGTATATCTGGCCGATCATGATGTAACTACCGAGATTGCTCCGACCAGCCGTGCGGCTATGTTTCGTTTCACTTTTCCTGAGAGTAAAGACTCTTATGTAGTGGTAGATGCTTTCGACAACGGTTCGTATGTGAAAGTGATTCCGGAAGAGAACAAGATCATCGGCTACACAACCAAGAACAGTGGAGGAGTGCCGGAGAACTTTAAGAATTATTTTGTACTGGTGTTCGATAAGCCGTTCACTTTTACCGCGGCAGTTACCAACGGTAACATCCGTCCGGGTGAGCTGGAATCGAAAGATAAACATGCAGGTGGTATTATCGGGTTCTCTACACGTCGCGGAGAGACGGTCAACGTACGAGTGGCTTCTTCTTTTATCAGCCCCGAGCAGGCAGAACAGAACCTGAAAGAGCTGGGTAAAGACAATCTGGAAGCTGTTGCAGCCAAAGGACGCCAGGAATGGAACAAGGTTCTGGGACGTATTGAGGTGGAAGACGATAATACCGATCATCTCCGTACATTCTACTCTTGCCTCTATCGTTCGGTACTTTTCCCGAGAAGCTTCTACGAACTGGATGCCAAAGGGAAACCGGTACATTACAGTCCCTACAACGGTAAAGTGCTGCCGGGATATATGTTTACCGATACCGGTTTCTGGGATACATTCCGCTGCCTGTTCCCGTTCCTCAACCTGATGTATCCTTCGATGAACGAAAAGATGCAGGAGGGACTGGCAAATACTTACAAGGAAAGCGGATTCCTTCCCGAATGGGCGAGTCCCGGTCACAGAGGCTGTATGGTAGGTAACAATTCCGCTTCGGTAGTGGCTGATGCCTATCTGAAAGGATTGAAAGGTTACGATATAGAAACTCTTTGGGAAGCTGTGAAACACGGTGCAAATGCTGTTCATCCACAGGTTTCTTCTACCGGACGTCTCGGTTATGAATATTACAATCAACTGGGCTACGTACCTTATAATGTAGGCATCAATGAAAATGCCGCCCGTACGCTGGAATATGCTTATGATGACTGGTGCATCTATCAGTTGGGTAAAGCCTTGAACAAACCCGAAGAGGAGATAGCCGTTTATGCACAGCGTGCCATGAACTACAAGAACCTGTACGATAAAGAGCATAAGCTGATGCGTGGCAAGAATAAGGACGGACAATTTCAGTCACCGTTCAATCCGCTGAAGTGGGGCGATGCCTTCACCGAAGGAAACAGTTGGCACTATACCTGGTCTGTATTCCATGATCCTCAGGGACTGATCGACCTGATGGGCGGACAGCAAGGGTTCAATCAGATGATGGATTCTGTCTTTATCCTGCCTCCTGTATTTGATGACAGCTATTACGGTGGTGTGATTCACGAAATCCGTGAAATGCAGATTATGAATATGGGACAGTATGCACACGGTAACCAACCCATCCAGCACATGCTATATCTGTACAATTACTCGGGACAACCGTGGAAAGCACAGCATTGGATTCGTGAAGTGATGGATAAACTCTATACACCCAATCCCGACGGTTATTGCGGTGACGAAGATAACGGACAGACTTCGGCATGGTATGTATTTTCTGCTATGGGATTCTATCCCGTTTGCCCCGGAACGGATCAGTACGTGATGGGTACGCCGTACTTCAAACAGATGAAGCTGCATCTGGAAAATGGCAAGACCGTGCAGATCAGCGCACCGGGCAATAGCGATGAAAACCGTTACATTGCGTCAATGACCGTAAACGGTAAAACATTGACTCGCAACTACCTGACACATAAAGAACTGATGAACGGAGCGAAGATTACGATGAAGATGTCGTCTACTCCGAACAAACAGCGTGGAGTACGCGAGTCGGATTTCCCGTATTCGTTCTCTAAAGAGGTACGTTGAGGCTGGACAGAAACAGATTACTTAATAAAAACCAATCAAGATTATGCCAGGAAAAAACTCAAAGAAAATGATCGGAGCATGTGTCGTTACTGCGGCACTGCTCTGTGCGCCTTCAGCACTGAGGGCCGAAGGTATGTTGTCGCATTATACTTGTGTGGCAGATGCTATTCAGAAAGACAATCGTCCGGAACCCGCTAAGCGTCTGTTCCGTTCGCAGGCTGTAGAAAACGAAATCATACGTGTACAGAAACTGTTGCGTAACTCAAAGCTGGCCTGGATGTTTACCAATTGTTTCCCCAATACACTGGATACCACCGTACACTTCCGCAAAGGCAAAGACGGCAAACCCGATACTTTTGTATATACAGGAGATATTCATGCCATGTGGCTCCGTGACTCGGGGGCTCAGGTATGGCCTTATGTACAACTGGCCAATTCCGATCCGGAACTGAAAACGATGCTTGCCGGAGTTATCAACCGGCAGTTTAAATGTATCAATATCGATCCGTATGCCAATGCATTCAATGATGGTCCTAAAGGGGGTGAATGGATGAGCGACCTGACGGATATGAAACCTGAGTTGCATGAACGCAAATGGGAGATCGACTCGCTTTGCTATCCGTTGCGCCTGGCTTATCAGTACTGGAAGACAACAGGGGATGCCAGCATCTTCGATGAAGAATGGATACAGGCAATCACCAACATATTGCGTACTTTTAAGGAGCAACAGCGCAAAGACGGTGTGGGTCCGTATAAGTTCCAGCGTAAGACAGAGCGTGCTCTCGATACAGTGACCAACGACGGACTGGGTAATCCGGTAAAACCTGTCGGACTGATTGTTTCTACTTTCCGTCCTTCGGACGATGCCACGACATTGCAGTATCTGGTTCCGTCCAACTTCTTTGCCGTATCTTCACTCCGCAAGGCAGCCGAGATACTGACAACCGTGAATAAGAAGACAGCTTTGGCCAATGAATGCAAGGCTTTGGCAAACGAGGTGGAAACAGCCCTGAAGAAATATGCCGTTTACAACCATTCCAAATATGGAAAGATTTATGCTTTCGAGGTGGACGGTTTTGGTAACCACATGCTGATGGACGACGCCAACGTTCCGAGCCTGCTGGCAATGCCTTATCTGGGTGATGTGTCGATTGATGATCCGATTTATCAGAATACCCGCCGTTTTGTATGGAGTCTCGACAATCCTTACTTCTTCAAAGGTAAGGCAGGCGAGGGCATTGGCGGACCACACATCGGATACGATATGGTATGGCCCATGAGTATCATGATGAAAGCTTTCACCAGCAAGGACGATGCGGAGATCAAGTCGTGCATCGAGATGCTGATGAACACGGATGCAGGTACAGGCTTCATGCACGAGTCTTTCCATAAAGACAATCCGGAGAAATTTACCCGTGCCTGGTTCGCATGGCAGAATACTTTGTTCGGTGAGTTGATCCTGAAACTGGTGAATGAAGGTAAAGTGGATATGCTGAATAGTATACAATAAGAATATAACGAAACAGAAAAGAATACGATTCACCACAGATTACGCGGATTACCACAGAATTTTTGATATAAAGTCTCAATAGGACAATTTATTAATCTGTGGAAATCTGTGTAATCTGTGGTGGACTCAAAACAGTTTAATCATGAAGAAATTAGCTGTATGGGCACTTGGTGCCCTCTTTGTAGCCGGTTGTGCAAAGACAGAACAGACTACTACGGATTCCGGTTTGGTGAAGAGTAACTTCCGGACTGAAGTGAACGGAAAGAAAACCGATTTATACGTACTCCGGAATCAGAACAACATGGAGGTTTGCGTCACTAACTTTGGCGGACGCATCGTTTCGGTGATGGTTCCCGGTAAAGACGGGGTGATGCGTGATGTGGTACTTGGCTTCGATTCCATTCAGGATTATATCAGCAAACCTTCGGATTTTGGTGCGAGCATAGGCCGTTATGCCAATCGCATCAATCAGGGAAAGTTTACGCTGGATGGTGTTGAATACCAGTTGCCGCGCAATAACTACGGACATTGCCTGCATGGTGGTCCGAAGGGATACCAGTATCAGGTATATGATGCTCTTCAGACCGGTCCTCAGGAACTTGAACTGACCTATCGCTCAAAAGACGGTGAGGAAGGTTTCCCCGGTAACATTACTTGCAAAGTAATCATGAAACTGACAGACGATAATGCGATTGATATTCAGTATGAAGCCGAAACTGACAAACCGACTATCGTCAACATGACCAACCACTCTTATTTCAATCTGGATGGTGATGCCGGCAGCAACGCAGATCATCTGCTGACTATCGACGCCGATTCTTACACTCCGGTGGACAGCACCTTTATGACTACAGGTGAGATTGTGACAGTGGAAGGTACTCCGATGGACTTCCGCACACCGACTCCGGTTGGTGCACGTATCAACGATTTTGATTTTGTTCAGTTGAAGAATGGCAATGGCTACGATCATAACTGGGTGCTGAATGCCAAGGGAGATATTACCCGGAAAGCCGCAACTCTCGAATCGCCCAAGACAGGTATCGTACTCGATGTATATACCAACGAACCGGGTATTCAGGTGTATGCCGGCAAGTTCCTCGATGGTTCGCTGACCGGAAAGAAAGGCATTACTTACAATCAACGTGCTTCTGTCTGTCTGGAGACTCAGAAATATCCCGATACACCGAACAAGCCCGAATGGCCTTCGGCTGTGTTGCGCCCGGGTGAGAAATATAACAGTCATTGTATATTCAAGTTCTCGGTTGACAACGGCAAATAATCACAAGCGTTTTTAGTTGTATTGGCATAAGGAACATAGGATCCGACGGGTCTGATTCTATATCCTTATGCCTTTTTTAATTCCTTATGTTCATACCATAACACATACACAAACTAAAGGTAAGATTGATACCGATAACCTGTTGAAGTTAGACTGGTTTCAGTTTAATAAGCGCCGAAGAAAATAGTCGGTTGGCTTAATACTGATCAGAAACGAATACGATTCACCACAGAGGACACAGAGAACACAGAGGACACAGAGTTTTAATCTCTTGTTTATTAAGATGTTTAAGAGAAAGATATTCTCTGTGTCCTCTGTGTCCTCTGTGTCCTCCGTGGTGAATTAAACTCAAAACCCTTACAGTTATGAAAAAGAAAATGATTATTGGCGGGACAATGTTGCTGGGATTACTGATTACGTTTTGTTCGTATACAGGAGTTACTGAAAAGCCGGACATCCCCGAAGTGAAAGCTATGGGAGAGTCGGTTCCATTGGGTGATCCATTCATTCTGTTGCACGACGGCGTTTATTATGCCTATGGAACGCATGCGGCAGATGGCATTGAAGTCTATACTTCAAAGGACTTGAAGAGGTGGAAACTGCATGGGCTGGCACTGAATAAAGAAGATGTGTGGGCGGATAGCCGCTTCTGGGCACCTGAGATTTATGAGATCCATGGTAAGTTTTATATGTATTATACGGCGGACGAACACATCTGCGTAGCGATTTCCGATTCACCCGTAGGACCGTTCAGGCAGAAGGAAAAGAAACCAATGATAGCTGACGAGAAAATGATCGACAGTTCGTTGTTTATTGATGATGACGGGAAGCCGTATCTTTTCTTTGTCCGGTTCAACGACGGCAACAACGTGTGGGTAGCCGAACTGGAAAATGATTATATGACGATCAAAGCAGAAACCATGCGTCCTTGCGTTCATGTGTCCCAAGCATGGGAAGAAGTCTGGCCCCGGGTCAACGAGGGCTCTTATGTGCTTAAACACAAGGGGCTGTATTATATGACCTATTCCGGCAATAGCTTTGAAAGTCCGTTCTATGGGGTAGGCTGTGCTACGGCAACCGATATAATGGGCGAATGGACCAAATATGATGAAAACCCTATTTTGCAGAACCCCGGTACTTTGCAGGGTGTAGGGCATAGCGCTATGTTCAAAGATAAAGAGGGTAAACTTCGTATCGTTTATCATGCACATAAGGATAAAGAGCATATTCATCCGCGTGGAATGTATATTGGTTCTGTCAGCTTTCAAAAGGTGAATGGTGTGGACCGTATGCGCATTAGCAAAGATTATATTACTGCAGAGCTGGTAAAGTAAAGCAGAGAGAGTGATTTGATAATATGATCCTGTTTTCCTGTATCAGCTTTCAAAAAGTAACTGAAATGCTTTTTCTGATAACTGCCTCTTCCTTTCTTTCTGTTCAACCGGAAGGATAGGAGGGCGATAGCCGGGGTAAATGCAATGAAAAGCCGGACTTTTGGGACTCTGAAGCCGGCATTTCCCGGAAAAGAAGTAAGCATCCGGCACAAAAGAAATAAGTATTTACTCTAAAAGAAGTAAGCAATTTCCGAAAATGCTTACTTCTTTTTTGAAAATCTCCTAATGTTTTGCCCGATTACATATATTGTTCCGGAATAGAGAGATTATTTTCTTCCTTTCTTTTCTGGTTGACAAGTACAGGAGATCTCTCTCTGACTTTCTAAAAGCACTTTCTTTTTACGAAAAACAAACATGAGTGCTCTTGGTTCCCCCTTTGGGCATTCATTGTGTTGTGAAAACGTCCGGATTCCTGCAATATGATAAACAGAAAAATGAAATGGAGACGATTTTTAGTACGAACCTGGCTAATGTACTGAAATAATCGAACCTGAGAAGGGCTGTTTAGCAAACTGTCAAAAAGCTATATGGCATGTTTCTTTTGATGCCGAACTAATTTATAAAGGAGCAGATTTCATTTGTTTCTTTCGTAATTCTGATTTGAGGTTGTTATCTTTGTTGCGATAACTTTAAAGGGCAGTATTAAGAAAATACACATTCTTCATTTTAGACGCGATTATGGTTAAACTCTTATTGATATGTCTGGCAGCGATAGTGATGATCTCTTGCGGATCGGAGCAGGAAAAATTAACTGTGTATATTTCCGATACGTGTACGGATACTCTTCAACACGAAATCTTCTTGTCGGAAGAAGAAGGACTGAATATTTTCTATGATTTGTGTGTAACTGATTCTTTTTGTGCTTTTTTGGACGCACGTAATGATACATTATTAAAGATTTTCACAGTTACAGTTCCTCCTGCTTTTGTCGGATTGGGGATGAAAGGAGAGGGGCCGGATGATTTTCTTTTTCCTTTTTTTGAGAAGTCGATAGGCAGGGGAGGCAAGGGAAAGCTATCGTTCATTGAATTGAATAGTTGGAATAAAAAGACTGTTTCGATTCATTCGGCAGCATCTCCCGGTCCTGTCGCTGTTTCTGTTGTTGAGGCACAACAATTGCCGGAGATGCCTGTAGTCAGGGATTATAATGAAACAGACTCTTGTGTATATGGCATTGATGTAGATATGCAGCATGGTTTGTTTTTCATTTATGATAAGCATACTGCCCAGGTTAAGACAGTGGATTATCATCGTGATATTAAGTCCGGATATCCGGAAGGACATTTATCTTATCTATACGAGAGCTGTTTAATGGTAAATCAAGATGCAAAGGCAACTTGTACGGGATTGCTGAACCTGAACTCTCTCTGTTTTTATGATTTAAAAGGAAATCTGATGAAAGAAATAGTGATAGGGAAAGAGCTGAAATACCCGGACTATGATCCTGAGTTTCTTGATTTTCCGAATGTACCTAAATATTTCATTTCTCTTTGTGGCACCCCCAATTATCTTTATGCCCTTTATAACGGTTTCCCGGGTACTTCGGGTAAATCAAAGATTATGGTCTTTACCTGGCAAGGTGCTCCGGTTGCCATTTATCACACAGATGTAAAATTGGAGAGAATTGCCGTTGATCCATCCGGCAGATATGTATTGGGACTGAATATAACGGAAGAGGGAGGGAGTGATGTGTTGAAGTTTGACCTTCCTCTTAATGAAGTTTAACTCTGTTAGGTGCTTATATTCAGCACTATCCTTTAACTTTGCCTGAAACATAAAACCACATGACTATGAAGACTTTTTATTCCGTCTTTTATTTATGCTTCTTGCTCTGCCTGCCTTTTTCCGTGGTGGGATGTTCGGAAGATAATGAACCATCCGGGGAGATTGAAATAAACCAGCTGCCAGGTACTGCGCAGTTCTTTTTATCTAATTATTTTCCGGGACAATCTCCGGAGAAGATAGAAAGAACGATGACCAGGCAGGAGAATGATCAGTTGCTCTACCGGGTTGCTTTTCCCGATGAGGTGAAAGTGGAATTTAATGAAAATGGAGGATGGAAGAGTCTGATGGTTCCAAATCAAAACTTGCCCGAATCACTTCAATCCCTTTTTGGAGGAGTCATCGCATATGTAAAACAACACTTCTCTAATGATCCGTTTGTCGGTGTGGAGAACACCTGCTACGGAGAATGTGTGTTATTGAACAGTGGCAAGAAAGTAGCATTCTACTACGACCAGACCTGTGTCGGATATGAAATGGATATAAAAGGTGAATCTTCATTGCCGCAGCCGGTGCGGGAGTTTACTGAAAAATACTTTCCGGATGGAACCTTTGAGGCTGTGATTGAACATATACCTGATAGGGAGTTTCCTGCCGGTTATACTTTCTGGTTGGAGAACGGATTTAAATGCGTGCTTGATGATCGGGGAGAGTGGACGGAAGTGAATGGAGGAACCGAACTGTTGCCGACTTCGATTCTGGGAACATTACCTGCGAAAGTGACGGAAGATTTGCACCGGAACTATCCGAATGCACAAGTCACCTTCATTCGTCTGGAGGGTACCCGTTATACAATTCAGGTCAGCAAGACTGTGTATGTGACTATCGATCCCGAGAGTAAACCGATAGAGGTACCTCTGATGCAGGCACAGGCACTTGCAGAAGAGTATTTCGGTAAGCAGAGTTCCATCTCTATCAGTCATCCGCTGCATTCGGATGTGCTCAACTTTACCGTCCGCCTGCCGAACGGCTTTAATATGCTTGTTAACGAAGATGCCAGTGCATGGATTAATATAGACGGAAACGGATTTGCGTTTCCGGAGAAGCTCGTGGCATCGTTGCCGGAAAAGATTACCGATTATGTTTCGGGATATTCGAACTCTGAAATTACACGGGTAGACCGTTCGGTGGCAGCTTCCTATTTGGTGGAACTAACCAACGGAGACGGATTGATGTTCGACTCACAGGGAGATTTTCTTGGGAAAGAAAAGATAGAGTTGAGCGCCTCAGAGAAGGTGTACAGGTATATGCGTTATCATTATCCCAATGACCTGGATATGTATCTCGGCTCTTACAGCATAGAGGGTTGGGTATACAAACTGAGTGATGGTTCGCAAGTCAGATTCGACCGGAACGGTAATTTTGTGGAGATCATCTCATTAAAGTGAGTGCCGGATATTCAGTTCCCAGGGGTTCTCTATGGTTTTTATCTCTTTCTGCGTAAGAAGTGAAGCCATGGTTTGCCCCATTTGCTTGAAGTCGGTGGATAAAGTAGTGATACCTCCGGCCAGTATCTCTTTCAGCGGAGTATCGTTGTAAGAGATGATACCGAAGTCTTTACCGGGAACAAACTGCTGTAGTTGCGCCTGTTTAAGCAGATCTACCAAATCCCGGTCGTTGACAGTCATAAATATTTCCCCTTTCTTGATCATCCGGTCCCTTACGGAGTCGGTATATTCGTGTGTAAACTGATGTTCCTCACAGAAAGTACAGAGACCGTTGTATCGTTCGATAGGCTCTTTCTCTTCCTTCTGGACCATGATGATGTGGTCGTACTTTTTCAGGTGCGGGAGTCCGTGTACCAAAGCTTCGTAAGTGTCTTTCTCGAAATTCTGTGCAACGGAGGAGTATTTGCCTGCCAGTTCCGGGTGAAAGTGGTCGAGTAGGAAGACCCGTCCGGATAGGCTCTCCAATAGTGGGGCTATGTTGGTGAACTTGCCCGGCATCAGGATATATGTGGTGTATTTATAGTTGGCTTCATTGATGAGCGTCTCGAAGACTTTGCGGTTATAGTTGTGAAAATAGAGATCTACGTTTGCGGTCTTTTTGATGGAAGACATGAATGAATTGTAAAGATCTTCCTTGAACTCGTTGAATTCGTTGAAAAGGAGGAATACATTTAGCTTTTGCGCAATTCGGGTTGTTGCTATGTAATAACCTACACCCGGGGTGGAATCGATAATTCCTTTTGATTTAAGCTCGCTCAAACCTGCGAATACCGTATCTCTGGATAGATTATAGTTCTTTCTGAATTCATTGATAGAGAGAATCCAGTCTCCTTTCTTATAACTACCATTGTTGATGCCGTCTATAACGTGATTTACTACTTGTTTGTATTTTGATTCATTCCTTTTCATATTCTTGTTTTTGGTGCTGCAAAGATAGGATAAAAAACGTAAAAGGCTATGGATATTCTCCGGATATAGTATATGTTTTGTAACATAATAAAAATACAGACCAGTTCGTATCAGTTTTGATGGCTTTCATTATCTTTGCACTGTTGCTTGGATCATAAGAATCATAAGCAAGAAAGAAAGACGGGAAAACAACAAACTATAAATAAAACAATGAGAACGTACAGATTTATGTTTCCGGTGTTGCTTGCAATGATTGCGACCGGAAGTTTGACGGCAAAGTCGTCTGATAAAGGAGGTTCCGGCATTCAGTTTCCGGAAGTAAGCCAGGTGAAAATAGAAGATGCATTTTGGAAACCCAAATTGGATCTTTGGCAGAAGGTGACGGTGAATGATGTCTTTGACAAGTTTGAAGGGAAGCATCTGGAACATCCGGGAAAATTCTGTAATACGTTTGAGAACTTTGACCGTGTAGCAAAGGGCGAGCGAAATATCGGTCAGCATGCAGGTGCTCCCTGGTTTGACGGACTTGTTTACGAAACAATCCGTGGGGTGGCAGACTTGATGGCAAGACAGTCGGATGTTGCTTTGGAGAAACGTGTCGACGGATATATCGACCGAATAGCTAAGGCACAGGCATCGGAGCCCAATGGTTATATCGATACTTATACTCAACTGATGGAAGCTGACCATCAGTGGGGAGAACGGGGAGGAATGCTTCGTTGGCAACACGATGTGTACAATGCCGGTATGCTGGTGGAAGCAGGGATACATTATTATAATGCAACCGGAAAAACGAAGTTGCTGGAAGTGGCAACCCGCTGTGCCAATCTGATGGCTGGATACATGGGGGCTTTCCCTAAAAAGAATGTGGTTCCGGCCCATTCCGGTCCGGAAGAGGCTTTGGTGAAACTTTATATCATTTATAAAAACAATCCGGAACTGAAAAAGCAAATCAATGTCCCGGTTGCTGAGCAGGACTATCTCAAATTGGCCGAATTCTGGATCGAAGGCAGAGGACATCACTGTGGATTCCCTCTGTGGGGTACATGGGGTAATCCGTCTGCCGAACAATGGATACGTGACCGGAAATATGAAGCTCCCGAATTCGGGAATCATACCCGTCCGTCATGGGGGGACTATGCGCAAGATTCCATTCCGCTTTTCGAACAGAAGACTATTGAAGGACATGCCGTTCGTGCTACTTTGTTTGCTACCGGAGCAACGGCTGCCGCACTTGAGAATCATTCACCGGAATATATCGCTGCCGTTAGTCGTTTATGGGATAATATGATTGGAAAGCGTATGTTCATCACCGGCGGAGTAGGTGCTGTTCACTTTGACGAGAAGTTCGGACCCGATTACTTTCTGCCTACAGATGCTTATCTGGAAACTTGTGCTGCTGTCGGTGCCGGTTTCTTCAGTCAAAGAATGAACGAGCTGACAGGTGATGCCAAGTATATGGACGAATTGGAACGCACCTTATATAATAACGTCCTGACAGGTATTTCTCTTTCCGGCACACAATACACTTACCAGAATCCGCTGAACTCTGCTAAGCATGCCCGTTGGAGCTGGCACGATTGTCCTTGTTGTCCGCCAATGTTCCTTAAGATGATGTCTGCAATGCCCGGATTTATCTACTCGCAGAAGGGAAGTGACGTTTATGTGAACCTTTTTGTTGGTAGCGAAACGGAAATGACTCTGGCGGATCGGAACCGGGTACGTTTGACGCAAAAGACCGGTTATCCGTGGGAGGGTGTTGTCACCATGACCGTTGAACCCGAAAAAGAGAAGACTTTTATATTGAAAGTGCGTATCCCGGGATGGGCGCAAGGTGTGGAGAATCCTTATGGCCTGTATCGTTCGGAGGTACGGTCTGCCGTAAGCCTGAAGGTAAACGGTAAGTCGGTTCCACTAAAAATATTCAAAGGATATGCCGAAATTCAACGGAAATGGAAAAAGGGGGATCAAGTTGAGCTGACACTACCCGTTCAGCCGCGTTTGGTGACAGCCAATGAAGCAGTGGCGGATTTACAGGACAAAGTAGCCATTGCCGCCGGCCCCTTTGTATATTGTCTGGAAGGATGTGATAATGAAGGTTTGGCTGATTTGAAGGTTGATATGCGTTCTCCCCTGTCGATCACTTTTGAAAAGGGATTATTGAATGGAATCAATGTAATTAAAGGTCAGGCACTGGATAAGACAGGAAAGAAAGTACCGGTTACGGCTATTCCTTATTATGCTTTGGGCAATCGCCAGGATAAGGGTTATGCGGTTTGGATTCCGGCAAGTAAATAATGCGAACGAACATAAACACAATTGTAAGATGAGGGTAAACTGTTTGTTAGCTCTGATATTGTCTGCTTCGGTAGTAGCGGCACAGGACGCTGTGATCCGAGTGGATACGGGTAAGGTCGAGAATAAAATAACTCCTTATTTATATGGAGCTTGCATGGAAGATGTAAATCATGAGATTTATGGGGGAATTTATGATCAGCAGATTTTTGGCGAGAGCTTTGAGGAACCTGCCTCCATGGATAACTTTATCGGGTTTACCCGGTGCGAAGGGGTATGGAAGATGCAAGATGATCAACTTTCCGTATCGTCGCATCCGGGGGCGAAATTGGTTTATGATGATGCGGAGTTCTCTGACGGTAGGGTCGGAGTCGATATAAAATTTACCGATGACATTTCGTCTGCCAATAATGCGGGACTTTTGTTGCGTGTCGGTGAATACGGAGGTGGAGCGGATAATTTTGATGGATACGAAGTCAGCCTGTTTGCCGATGGCAAACGCGTGCTGTTAGGTAAGCATCTGCACAACTGGCAGGAACTGAAAACAGTTCCGGTAGATGTAGATCCGTCGCAATGGAATCGTATGGAAGTGAAGATGGAGGGTGATGAACTGGTGATTCTGCTGAACAGTCGTGAAGTATTGCGTTTCGAAGATCATCTTACCACTTTACGTAATGGAAAGGTCGCTTTCCGCAATTGGGGTGCCGGTGCATCTTTCCGTAACCTGACCATCGGAGATGGTACTCCTGTCAAGCTGTTAACCCGATCGGCACCACAGGTCAGTGGCATGTGGGATGCTTTTGCAGATCTGAATGCGGCCGCTTCATATAAACAGGTTGCGGACAAACCTTTTCATGGACACTATGCTCAGCAAGTAGAGTGTCTGGCAGGTATCGGTAAAGTGGGCATTGCCAACCGGAGCTTGAATCGCTGGGGGATCTCCGTACGTCAGGGTGAGAAGAAAACCGGTAGCCTTTATTTGAAAGGGAAGGCGGAAGTATGGGTAGCCCTTCAAAGCGTGGATGGTGAAAAAGAATATGCTGTACAGTGTATCCGTACCGAGTCCGGCGACTGGAAAAAGTATACATTTGAGTTGATTCCGGACAAGACCGATGAAAACGCACGCTTTGCCATTTATTTGAAAGGGAAAGGGCGTTTTCTGGTAGATATGGTCACTTTGATGAACGGTGCCGACCGGCAGTTTCGTGGGTTGCCGTTGCGTAATGATATCGGGCAGGCAATGGTGGATCAGGGGTTGCGTTTCCTGCGCTATGGAGGTACGATGGTTAATGCTCCCGAATACCGTTTTAAGAATATGATTGGTGATCGTGCACTGCGTCCGCCTTATAAAGGCCACTGGTATACTTATTCGACTAACGGTTTCGGCATCGAGGATTTCCTCCAGTTCTGCGAGAAGGCAGGGTTTGTGCCTGCTTATGCAGTGAATGTAGAAGAGTCGGCGCAGGATATGGCGGACATGATTGAATACTTGAACGGGTCGGTAGATACGGAATGGGGGAAGAAGCGTGCCGCGAACGGGCATCCCGAACCTTACGGATTGAAGTATCTGGAGATTGGAAACGAAGAGGTCATCTGGGGGGATATCGAGGCAGACTATCAGCATTACATTGATCGTTTTAATGATATCTATGAAGCGGTTCATGCCAAAGATCCGGAGGTGCAATTTATTCATTCTGCCTGGTGGCGTCCCGAATCGCCTAACATGGAAAAAGTATTTAAAGCCCTTGACGGAAAAGCTGCTTATTGGGATTATCACCCTTGGACGGATGATCTCGGTAGCCGTGAGAACATAGACAGGGAGTTGACGGATATGAAGGCCAAGTTCTTGAAATGGAATCCGAATACAACGATGCGTTGTGCCATTTTTGAAGAAAATGGAAACCTGCATAACATTCAGCGTGCCATTGTACATGCTACCGTTCAGAATGTAGTTCGCCGCCATGGTGACTTCATCCTGACTACCTGTGCGGCCAATGCCCTTCAACCCTATCTGCAAAATGACAATGGTTGGGATCAGGGGCAGGTATTTTTCACACCGGGACAGGTTTGGGGAATGCCGACTTTCTATGCACAGCAGATGTCTGCTGCCCATCACCATCCGTTACGTTTGTGGAGTGAAGTGAAAGGAGAACTGGATGTGACAGCCACAACGAATGAAGCACGTGATGAAGTGATTCTGCATGTTGTGAACACTTCACCTGAGGTACGGCGGAGCCAGATAAACTTGTCCGGTTTCATTCCGGAGGGAAATATGGAAATATATACTTTGAGTGGAGAACTGAATGACGAAAATCTTCCCGATACGCCGACCCGGATTCTTCCGAAAGCTATCTGGATGCAGGCTGCCGGATCTGATTTTACTTATTCGTTTCCTGCTTACTCGTATACGATTGTCGTGCTTGGGAAGTAAGTTATCGTTATGGGAATTAACATTGTTAATACCGCTTCGGAAAGTTTTGCTGACAGATTGTAAACAACAAGTCTTTTGCATGTAAAAGATTTGTTGTTTACAATCAAAACACTTGTTTTAACAGACCGTTAAAACAAGTGTTCCTTCAATGTGATATAAACACTTATAACCTTCTATTTATCAGCCGGAACCTAATCAAAGGACCTTTGTTTCCTAAAGCCTCTGCCTGCATGGCTTCGAGTGATCTACTTGTCAGAATGACAAGTAGAATATAATTGATGAGAAGTTATAGAACCTTTTATGGTCTGGAAATAGCTGATACATTGCACGAATTTGTTCCATCGGCCGACAGCACTACAGACGGAAGGGTCAGATTTCCAAGCCGTCCAGTATCTTCAGATATAACTCCAATGCTTCTTCGATTTCTTTAATCATGATATATTCATCGGCTGTATGTGAACGCGAAGAACGGCCGGGACCCATTTTTACCGAAGGGAAAGACATTAACGCCTGATCAGAAAGGGTAGGGGAACCGAAAGGTATACGTCCCAGTTTTTTTGCTTTTTGTACAAACGGGTGACTCTCTTCGATACGTGAAGAGTTAAGGCGGAACGAGCGGGCTTCGGCTTTGCAGGAAATATGTTTTTGTATTTCGGCAAACAGTTCTTCATTGGAGTAAAGTTCGTTGCTTCGTACGTCCACTACGAAATTGCAACGGTCGGGGATGACATTGTGCTGTGTACCGGCATTGATCACCGTGACACTCATTTTGACAGGGCCCAGCAGAGACGATTCTTTGGCAAAACGGTAGTCGCGGAACCAGGCAATGTCGTCCAATACCTTATATATAGCATTATCACCTTCATTACGGGCTGCGTGTCCTGCTTTTCCGATGGCAGTGACATCAAGTACCATTAACCCTTTTTCGGCAATGGCAGGTTGCATTTCGGTAGGTTCTCCCACTACGGCAAAACTGATAGGAGGAAGTCCGGGCAATACACTTTCGATACCCCCTTTTCCCGATACTTCTTCTTCGCAGGATGCCAGATAAATGAGGTTATAACTTTGTTGCCTGCGGCATAGTTGCAGAAACACCTGTAAGAGTGTCACTACGCTTGCACCGGCATCGTTGCTGCCCAATCCGTAAAGTTTCCCATTCTCTTCGCGGGGAGTGAACGGATCTTTTCGCCAACCGTTGACCGGTTTTACGGTATCGATATGGGAATTGAGCAGGATTGTCGGTTTCTTCAGGTCGAACATGGGACTCAGACACCAGATGTTGTTTCCTTTACGGCCTGTGGTCATACCTTCGGCCTCGATATAGTTTTGCAGGTAATCGGCTGCTTTTTCTTCTTCGCGGCTGAGCGAAGGGATGCTGATCAGAGATTTCAGCAAGCCGACAGCTTCGGATGTAATGGATTCGTCTATCATTTCTTTTTTTGCTTTGAACGGATGCAAATGTACAAATAATACTTGAATCTTTCAGTTTGTCAGACAACTATTTATCAGGTACTATATGGCTAAGTGCCTGACTCTGTTAAGCAAAATAATTCAGTGTTCACACCTGATAATTCCAAATTAAACGATACCTTTGCAGACGAATAACTAACAACAAAGGATATGACTTATCATCATTTATCTGTCTTGGTTCATCGTCAGGCTGAAAAGTATGGCGACAAGACAGCTCTGAAATACCGTGACTATGAGAAGGCACAGTGGATCCCTATCTCTTGGAATGAATTCTCGCAAACTGTAAGGCAGGCCGCCAATGCCATGGTGGAACTGGGGGTACAGGAAGAAGAAAACATCGGTATTTTCTCTCAAAATAAGCCGGAATGTCTGTTTACGGATTTTGCCGCTTTTGCCAATCGTGCGGTGACGATTCCGCTTTATGCAACCAGTTCTCCGGCACAGGCTCAATATATCATCAATGATGCCCAGATACGTTTCTTATTTGTAGGCGAGCAGTTCCAGTATGATGCTGCTTTCAGTGTGTTCGGCTTCTGCCCCTCACTTGTACAGTTGATCATTTTTGATCCGGCGGTAGTGAAAGATCCGCGTGATATGAGTTCTATTTATTATGACGAGTTTTTGGCTAAAGGAAAAGATTTGCCGCACAATGAAGTAGTGGAAGAACGTACGGCACGTGCCAGTGCCGAAGATTTGGCAAATATCCTGTATACGTCCGGTACTACGGGCGAACCTAAAGGAGTCATGCTGCATCATTCTTGCTATTTGGAAGCATTCCGCATTCATGATATCCGTCTGGTAGATATGACCGATAAAGATGTTTCGATGAACTTCCTGCCGCTGACTCATGTGTTTGAGAAGGCATGGACTTATCTCTGTGTGCATAAGGGCGTACAGGTCTGCATCAATCTCCGTCCGGCCGATATCCAGACAACCATTAAAGAAATACGTCCGACATTGATGTGTAGTGTACCCCGCTTTTGGGAGAAGGTGTACGCCGGCGTTCAGGAAAAAATAGCCGAGACCACCGGAATAAAAAAAATGCTGATGCTGGATGCTATTAAAGTAGGCCGTATCCATAATCTGGATTATTTGCGGGTGGGTAAGACGCCTCCCCGAATGATTCAGTTGAAATATAAGTTTTATGAGAAGACTATCTATGCTCTGCTGAAAAAGACCATCGGAATAGAGAACGGTAACTTTTTCCCGACAGCCGGTGCTGCCGTTCCCGATGAAATATGCGAGTTTGTACATTCGGTGGGCATCGATATGCTGGTCGGATATGGTTTGACAGAATCTACAGCGACTGTTTCGTGTACTTCGAAGACGGGCTATGATATTGGTTCGGTAGGTCAGGTAATGCCAGAGGTAGAAGTGAAGATCGGCGAAGATAACGAGATTCTGCTTCGTGGAAAGACCATCACGAAAGGGTATTATAAAAAGGCGGAAGCGACGGCTGCAGCCATCGATGAAGAAGGTTGGTTTCATACCGGTGATGCCGGCTATTTTAAAAATGGGCAGTTATATCTGACAGAGCGTATCAAAGACTTGTTTAAGACATCGAACGGAAAATACATCGCTCCTCAGGCATTGGAAACCAAATTGGTTATCGACCGTTATATCGATCAGATAGCTATTATTGCCGATCAGCGTAAGTTTGTATCTGCACTGATTGTACCCGTATACGGCTTTGTGAAACAGTATGCCAAAGAGAAAGGCATCGAATACAAAGATATGGCCGAATTGTTGGAGCATCCTAAAATTACTGCTCTGTTCCGCGCACGTATCGATACGTTGCAGCAGCAGTTTGCCCATTACGAACAGATTAAACGATTTACGTTGCTTCCCGAACCGTTCAGCATGGAAAAAGGGGAACTGACTAATACCCTGAAGTTGAAACGCCCGGTAGTGGCACGCAATTATAAAGAGGTAATTGATAAAATGTATGAGGAGTAAGAACACAAAATTTTGTATATCTTTGCTCCCCATAATTAATGAAAACCATAAATAAGAAGTATGATTACTATTGAACAACTTAAAGACGTGAAAGAGCGCACTGATGCGCTGAGGAGGTATCTTTGACATCGACGGGAAGAAAATTCAGGTCGAAGAAGAACAATTGAGAACACAGGCTCCGGGATTCTGGGATGACCAGAAGAAGGCCGAAGCACAAATGAAACTGGTGAAAGGACTGCAAAAGTGGATTGAGGGATACAATGAGGTCAAGACACTGACAGACGAACTGGAACTGGCTTTCGATTTTTATAAAGACGAATTGGTCACCGAAGAAGAAGTAGACGAGGCCTATGCAAAGGCATTGGAGCATGTCGAAAATCTGGAGTTGCAGAACATGCTTCGTGATGAGGCCGACCAAATGAGTTGCGTGCTGAAAATTAACTCCGGTGCCGGTGGCACGGAGAGTCAGGACTGGGCATCGATGCTGATGCGTATGTATCTTCGTTATGCCGAGACCAATGGTTATAAAGCAACCATGGCCAACTTGCAGGAAGGTGATGAAGCGGGTATTAAAACCTGTACCATCCAGATCGAAGGCGACTATGCTTATGGATATCTGAAAGGTGAAAACGGTGTACACCGTTTGGTTCGTGTTTCCCCTTACAATGCGCAGGGTAAGCGCATGACTTCTTTTGCTTCCGTGTTTGTCACTCCGTTGGTGGACGATAGCATTGAAGTGAATATTTTGCCGGCCTGTATCTCTTGGGATACTTTCCGTTCGGGAGGTGCCGGTGGACAGAACGTAAATAAAGTGGAATCCGGCGTTCGTTTGCGTTATCAGTACAAGGACCCTTATACCGGAGAGGAAGAGGAAATCCTGATTGAGAATACCGAAACCCGTGACCAGCCTAAGAATCGGGAGAATGCGATGCGTCAGTTGCGGTCTATTCTTTACGATAAAGAATTGCAGCACCGCATGGCAGAACAGGCTAAAGTGGAAGCCGGTAAGAAAAAAATCGAATGGGGGTCACAGATACGAAGCTATGTCTTTGACGACCGTCGTGTAAAAGACCATCGCACTAACTTCCAGACCTCTGATGTAAACGGAGTGATGGATGGAAAAATAGAAGGATTTATCAAAGCCTATCTGATGGAATTTTCTTCGGAAGAAGCTTAAAAATAACAGAATTGTAACATCCTCCGGATTTTTCTGCTCCGGGGGATGTTTTTTTATTTCCTTTCTTTGTCCGTCATTTTATTCTCTATATTTTTGGCAGGTTAAAAGATTTGTTCTTACTTTGTTAGCGTTGAACTTTAAAGCTAACGATTATGAGTAAGAATAAGAAAAAAGTAACACACAGCAAGAAAGAAGAAGAACAAGCCAAAAAGGTCGTTAAGGTAGTTTTTGTCTCGCTGGTCATTCTGGCATTGGCTATGATTATCGGTTTTTCTCTTTTGGGCTAAGAGTGAGTGATTAGTGACTGACAATTAGTGATTAGTACCGTATAGATGAATTGTACTAATCACCGGTTATTAGCTGCTAATCACTGCCAATTAATCGCTAATCACTAAAAAGACGGATGAACAAGCAACTGATTACTATTTTTTCTATCTTCTCAATTACTTGTCTGGGGATGGTTTCTGCCCAGGAGTCTAAATCTTTTCTTCCTGAGGTGAAGAAAGAATCATTAACCTTCAGTTCGGAGGACAATAAGTTTAAACTGACTTTCAATGGCCGTATCCAGGCAGATGGAGCGGTGTTTTTGGGAGAGGATTACCAGCCCATAGGCAATGGTGTCGGATTTAGGCGTGTACGTTTAGGTGCCACTGCTGCATTTGGTAAAAGATTATCCGGTAAAATAGAGATGGATCTGACCGATGGCGGATTTTCATTAAAAGACTGTTTCATTAAATATGCTTTTCCCAACGGGCTCTACTTTAGGGCAGGTAATTTTAAAGAGAGTTTTGGGATGGCTGCAATGACTTCTTCGGGCGATTTATGGTTTATGGAGAAAGCGAATGTGGTATCGGCATTTGCTCCTGAATATCATATTGGCGTACAGGGAACTTGGGAACATGACCAGTTCCTGGGGGTAGCAGGTGTACATTTCAAGCGAATTGAAGGTAATAAAGAAAAAGATTATTCTGAAAGTAACAACAAAGCCGGAGAAGATGAAGGAATATCGGTGACTGCCCGTGCGGTTTGGCAACCTGTTTCGGCAGATAAAGTGAAAGGCTTTCATCTGGGAATTGCTGCATCTTATCGCACTCCGAAGACTACGGTTGGTTCACTGATGCCAAATACGGTGAGATACAGTACAAGGTCGCTGTCTTATATCAATAAAATCAAGTTTCTGGATACGTCGCCTATTGCCTCGGTCAGTCACGACTGGCTGGCGGGTGCCGAGTTGGCCGGATTCTACAGAGGGTTTCGTTTTCAGGGAGAATACATTATGAACAACACAGTGCGTATGGAAGGATTAGCGACGGAGAAGTTCAATGGTTTCTATGTACAGGCTGCTTATCTGCTGTTTGGCGGACAGCAGCGGTATAGTAAATCACGTGGCGCTTTTTCACAGCCGTCGTTTGGGCGTAGTTGGGGCGACATAGAACTGGCAGCCCGTTTTGACCGTATCGACCTGAACGGAACAGAGGTGATGGGCGGATCGGCCAACGGATGGACGTTTGGGGTGAATTATTATGCTACCCGGAATCTTAAATTCCAGATTAACTATTCGTATGTAGATAATGATAAATATGCCAATGCCTTCGGACAGGCAGCGGTGGGGTATAAATCGAACGGAGAGATTGCTTACAAACCCGAGGAAGTAGATGAATCGTTGGGGAAGGGGGGGAATGCATATGGCATTCTGGGACTCCGTATACAATTGAATTTTTAAATATGTCACAAGAGATAGAACGTAAGTTTCTCGTTAAAGGAGACTATAAATCACAGGCTTTTGCGCAGAGTCGCATTGTTCAAGGATATATCAGCAGTGCCCGTGGAAGAACGGTCCGGGTACGTATCCGCGATGGGAAAGGTTACCTGACTATTAAAGGAGCCTCCGATGCCTCAGGGTTGAGCCGCTATGAGTGGGAGAAAGAACTGCCGCTTATTGAGGTAGAGGAACTGATGAAACTTTGTGAACCGGGAGTGATCGATAAGACCCGATACCTGGTTCGTAGTGGGAAACACGTATTCGAAATAGATGAATTCTACGGTGAGAATGAAGGACTTGTAGTAGCTGAGGTGGAATTGGGTTCGGAAGACGAAGTGTTTGTAAAACCCGACTTTATAGGAGAAGAGGTTACGGGGGACATTCGCTACTATAATTCCCAGTTAATGAAAAAACCGTATACTACCTGGTCGTAGCTAACAAATAATCCGTATATTTGTTTCTTTAGTTACGGGCTCAAGAATAAAGATATATGGAACAACTGTACAACTACTTGCCGGAAAAGCTGGTGACCTTTATTCTGGTCACCTTGTTTTCACTTTTAATAGGACTCTCGCAACGCAAGATCAGTCTGAAGCGTGAAGGAGAAATCACTCTTTTCGGTACGGACCGCACCTTTACGTTTATTGGAATGTTAGGGTACCTTTTGTATATCCTCGATCCGGAAGAGATGCGGCTCTTTATGGGGGGCGGGTTGATACTCGGTATGCTTCTGGGATTGAACTATTACGTAAAACAAGCCCAGTTTCACGTATTCGGGGTGACGACCATCATCATTGCGCTGATCACTTATTGCATTGCTCCTATTGTTTCTACACAGCCTTCCTGGTTTTATGTCATGGTGATTGTAACCGTTTTATTATTCACTGAATTGAAGCATACCTTTACGGAGATTGCACAGCGAATGAAAAACGATGAAATGATCACACTTGCCAAATTTTTGGCTATCAGTGGAATTATTCTCCCCATGCTGCCCAATGAGAATATCATTCCGGATATCAACCTGACCCCCTATACCATTTGGCTGGCTACAGTAGTTGTCTCGGGCATTTCTTACCTTTCTTATCTGTTGAAGCGATATGTCTTTCGTGAATCGGGAGTATTGGTTTCCGGTATCATCGGTGGATTGTATAGCAGTACGGCCACTATTTCAGTATTGGCGCGTAAAAGCAGGAATATCCACTCGCAGGAAGCACCCGAATACGTTGCTGCCATGCTGTTGGCTGTGAGTATGATGTTTCTGCGTTTTATGATTTTAATTCTTATTTTCAGTTCCACCATCTTTGCCTCTATCTATCCTTATCTTTTGATTATGGCTGCTGTTGCAGCCGGCGTTGCCTGGTTTATCCACTGCCGGCGGAAACGGACGCCTGGTGCTGATCTTGTGGAAGAAGAGGATGACAGCAGTAACCCTTTGGAGTTCAAAGTAGCACTGATTTTTGCCGGACTATTCGTTATCTTTACTGTGTTGACACATTACACATTGATTTATGCCGGTACCGGAGGATTGAACTTATTATCGTTTGTGTCCGGATTCAGTGATATCACTCCTTTCATCCTGAACTTATTGCAGGGAACCGGGAGTGTGGCGGCCACTGTTGTGATGGCTTGTACCATGCAGGCCATTATCAGCAATATTGTGGTGAATATGTGTTATGCACTTTTCTTTTCGGGTAAACAGAGTAAGTTGCGCTCATGGATATTAGGCGGTTTCGGCTGTGTGATTGCGGCAAATGTTGTCGTACTTTTTTTCTTTTATCTGATTTAATGTGCGTTATCGAACAACTTCTGATAAAAAAGAATAAAAATCGCCCTATTTCACCTTTCTTAACTCCGAGGGTTTCGTAAACGAATATAAAGTCGATATTTTCGTTGCCAATCTGTAACAAATACTATGATTTTGCGTCTGATAGACTATAAACTAAAACATAACTTCACATGAGAAACAAACTACTACTATTATTGCTGTTGATGTTTATAACATCCGGCATGATGTATGCTCAACAGCAGAAACCTCAGCAAACCCAGCAACGTACAGCAGCTCCATCTTATACATTGAAAGGCGTGCTTCTTGACTCGCTGACGCAAGAGGGAGAACCTTATGCTACGATCAAAATCGTGAAAAAGAGTGCTCCCCAAAAAGCTTTGAAAATGGCCGTAACTGACTTGAATGGTAAATTCCAGGAAAAATTGACTGTCGCTCCCGGAAACTATGTCGCTACTTTTTCATCTGTAGGTAAAGTGACATTGGTGAAAGACTTCACCGTAAAGGCAGGAGATAAAGTAATTGACCTCGGACAATTGAATATGGCTGAGGCTACTAACGAACTGAAGGGCATAGAGATCGTTGCCCAGAAACCATTGGTAAAGGTGGATGTGGACAAGATTGAATATAACATTGAGGACGACCCGGACTCAAAGACCAACACAGTGATGGAAATGCTTCGTAAAGTCCCGTTGGTTACAGTGGACGGTGAAGACAACATTAAGGTGAATGGCAGCAGCAGTTTTAAAATCCATGTAAACGGTAAGCCGAATAACATGATGAGCAATAATCCGAAAGATGTGCTCAAAAGTATGCCTGCTAATACAATTAAGCATATCGAGGTAATCACTTCTCCGGGAGCTAAATATGATGCAGAAGGTGTAGGCGGTATCCTGAATATCGTTACTGTAGGCGGTGGCTTTGAAGGGTATACCGCTACTTTCCGTGCCAGTGGCAGTAACCGTGGTGCCGGTGCGGGCGGATATGCCACTATTAAGTCGGGTAAACTGACTCTGACCGGTAACTATAACTACAATTATAATACAACTCCGAAGAGCTACTCAAATAGTTTCCGTGAAAACTTCGACTCGGAAGATCAGAAATATCTGGAATCAAACAGTACTTCCGATTATGACGGTAGTTTCCAGTACGGTAATCTGGAAGCCAGTTACGAAATTGATACATTACGCCTGCTGACTGCTTCTTTCGGTATGTATGGAGGTAGTAATGATAATAACAGTGACGGACTGACTACGATGTGGAATGCAAACAGAGATGTGTTGGCTTATCAATATGGCTCTCTGAGTGATGGAAGCGGTTCGTGGTATTCGATGCGGGGTAATGTCGACTACCAGCGTACGTCTAAAAAGAATAAGGACCGTATGATTACTCTTTCCTACAAGATCAGCACTCAACCCCAGAATTCGGATTACTACACTAAGTATAGAGATATAAAGGATCCTTTTGAATTGGAAATTATTGAGAAGTTCCTATTAAACAACTCTCACTCGGATGGAAAAACGAATACTACTGAACATACCTTCCAGGTGGACTACACCACCCCTATCGGAAAGTTACATACGATAGAAGTAGGTGGCAAATATATTATCCGTAATAATTTAAGTGATAATAAGTTGTTCGAAGCTAAAGGGGCAACCGACGATTATGAATACAACAACGACCGTAGCAGTAAGTACAAGCATATGAACGACATTCTTGCTGCTTATTTAGGATACACTCTTCGTTATAAGGGCTTCTCTTTTAAACCGGGAGTACGTTATGAATATACCGCTCAGGATGTAAAATATTTGGCTGGAGCTATCGGTCCGGAAGCAGATTTCAGCACCAACTATAATGATTTTGTTCCATCTGTTACGATGGGTATTAAGATTGGTAAGACACAGAACTTGCGTGGTGGTTACAACATGCGTATCTGGCGTCCGGGTATCTGGAACTTGAATCCTTATTTTGACGACCGTAACCCGATGTTTATCAGCCAGGGTAATTCGAATCTGGAAAGTGAAAAGAGCCACTCGTTCAATCTGAGCTATAGTATGTTCAGTATGAAGTTCAATGTGAATGTTTCTTTGCGTCACTCATTTGGAAACAATGGTATTGAGCGGGTGAGCCGTCTGATCGGTAAAGGCGGTGAGGACTTCCCCGGAGGACATCATGCTCCCGAAGGTGCATTGTACAGCACGTACGAAAATATCGGTAAGAACCGTAATACAGGTCTGAGCCTTTATGCTAACTGGAATGCTTCTCCCAATACTCGTATCTATCTGAATGGTGATGGTAGCTACGCTGATATTAAGAGTCCGGCCCAAGGATTACATAATTATGGATGGAGCGCTTCTATGTATGGCGGCATTCAGCATACTTTCCCATTGAAAATACGCGCCAGTCTGAATGCCGGAGGAAGTACTCCTTACATTAGCTTGCAGGGTAAGGGATCGGGTTACTATTACTATAGCCTGAGTGTGAACCGTTCATTCATCAAAGATCGTTTTACGGTAAGTGCTTATGTTAGCAATATCTTCGAGAAATATCGTTCGTTTAACAACACTACTATCGGTGAAAACTTCTTGTCTAAGAGTAGCAGCCGCTATCCGAGCCGTAGCTTTGGTGTCAGCCTCAGCTATCGTATCGGTGAGTTGAAAGCCAGCGTGAAGAAAGCTGCCCGTAGTATCAATAATGATGATGTGAAAGGTGGCGGTGGCCAGGGTGGTCAAGGTGGTGCTAACTAAGAGTTAGGACTTCTGGTAAAGATAAAAACAGAAAGGTGTAGCTATCCGCAGTGGTAGCTACACCTTTCTGTTTTTGAATGGGGATGTGTCATTATTCACCACAGAGTAACACAGAGTCCCATAGAGCGAACTTGATCTATTGATAACTACTGAGTGTTTATCTGTGTAAATCAGTGTAATCTGTGGTGAATACGAGTTCCGGCACACCCCATTTCGTCCGGTTGCCGGTTTATAATGAATGATCTGCCGGCACCTCTTTCCCCGACCAGGCTTTCAAGTTGGTCCATTCGGCGGGAGGAGCTGACCAAAAGGCATCATCAGCAGGTAATCCCAGTGGTAAGAACCCGGTCAGACACAGATAAGTACTTCCCGTATTGATGTAGCTTTCCGACATTTTTATCTGATTACCGGAGAAACCTATCCTTAACCAACCGTTTGCATCAAAATTGTCGGCTGACCGGAACTGATTTTCAATGACCTTGGTCATTGCACAACGTACTTGGGCGGGAGTAATATGTTCGGGAAGCAGATGTAGTAGGGCAGCTTGCCCTAACGCATGAAATACTCCGGTACGATACACGATAGACCGTCCGATTACCGGATAAGTTCCTTCCGGTGAAATAAACCGTTCCAACTGTTCGGCATAGCGTCCCAAGCGTTTCTGCTGTACTTTCAGAAATTCAGCTCCCGGCATCCGGTGCTTTTGCATGACGATTAATATGTCAGTTAGCATGGGGTGAATCACAAAGCTGTTGTAATAATCGAGATGGAAGTCAGCCCCGTCACCGTATTGGGCATCTCCCTTATACCAAAGATCCCTGAACTTGCGTACTCCGTAGTTGAGGCGTACCGTGTCGCACTCACCGGTGAATTCTTGCAATGCAGCCTCTACGATAGAGGCAAACAGCAACCAGTTGCTTTCGTTGGGTTTAATGGCACGGCTTCGCTTCAACTCCGTCACTACCCGCTTGCGGGCAGATGCAGAGAGATTACCCCATAACTGTTTGGGGGCGCGCAGCAATCCTTCTGCCAGAAATGCGGCATCTACCAAGGGCTGCGAAGGTTCTCCGAAAATCAGGTAATCGGGTGAGGAGGGGTTAACGGCATTGCTGATTCCTTTTACAGTCAGCTCGATGTATTTCTTGCGTAACTGTCCTTCCGGCGTATCGTCCGCTCCCAATTCCAGCCATGGAGCCATGCCGCAAACTGTACGTCCTACTGCTTCCAGATAAGAGAAACGTTGCCGGTCGGGGGCAAGCGATTGGTATGGCATTCTTTTCTTCAGTGTTTCGTTAGCCAGATTACTGAGTACCGGATCGGCCAGGCGGACAAGTGTCTTTACCCAGACATTCCGGTCGGCAGTTCCTGGCCGGCACTGTGCCCAAAGACAGGGGACTGCCGGCCATCCTCCGGCCAGCAATCCCCATACAATAATTAAGATGATCCGTTTCATTGAAGCGATCCGTCTTCTTTATATTCCACTACCACTACGTCCGTAAGTGGTTTTTTCCCCGGAGTAGTTACACGGATGGTATTTTCTCCTACCTTCAGTTTGACACCTTTCCATACAACTGTTGAGTAAGTATCTGCTTTTTGTTTGCCACAACTGACACCGTTTACAAACAGTTCGGCTTCCGGGGCAGTGGTGAATGCCATGAAAGTCTGCTCCGGTTGGTAGCGAAGCCTGCATCGCTTCTCTGCCAAGTAAATCATCGGCTCCTGTTTGTTCCAGTTTGCTTTATAGAAGTAGTAGGAGTCTTTCTTCACCTTTCGGTCGAAGGTGACGAGACCTTTGTCATTGATACCCGGGCGGTCACCTTCCGTACGATGGGCAGCGCCGAAGTCGAACATGTTCCAAACGAATGTACCCCATACGAACGGACGTTCGGCTATGATTTTCCAATTCTCCATATGATAGTAGGTCTGCCAGTTTTCAGGGTGCCACCATCCCGAAGCGGACGGTTGCCTGAGCGAGTCCTGCTGGTGGTAGATACTGGCTCCTGCCCCGTATTCACTGATGCCGATACGTATTTCGGGATATTTCTCGTGTGTACGGTCCAGAAAGGTTGCCAATGTTTTCGGAGTACTTCCATACCAACCGTCGTAACGGTTCCAGGCAATGTTATCGGTAATGAAGTTCAAATCACCGTTCTGGTTGCTGGCGGAAGTTGTCGGACGGGTAGGGTCTTCCTGTTTCGCCAGTACATTCAGTTCTTTGATATACTCTACAGGATTGTCCCCGACTTCCTTCAGTTCATTGAACAGGCCCCAGAAGCAGATAGAGGGATGATTGTAGTGCTGGCGAATCAGTTCGATGAGTTGCTGTTTGCCATTCTCACGGAAGGAAAGCTGGTTGACAAAACCTTTATCCGCATATCCTCCGGGACCGACAAACGGAATCTCAGCCCAAGTGACGATACCGTGCCGGTCCATCAAATCGTACATATAAGTTGCCTGCGGATAGTGTGCCAGGCGGATGGCGTTGACTCCCATCTCGCGCATCAGTGCCACATCTTCTTCATGATGCTGGGGACGGAGTGCGTTACCCACTTCGGCACGATCCTGATGGCGGCATACCCCATGAAGTGGTAAATGCTTGCCATTCAGGAAGAATCCTTGAGCCGGATCGGTATGATAATAGCGTAGACCTAATGGCTGTGTTACACTGTCGATCTGTTTACCGTTCTTGTGGAGGCTGACAGTGACCTGATACATAAACGGGTCTTCACAACCATTCCAAAGACGCGGTTTTTGAATCAGTAAAGGAAGCTGTTCCTGAATATCGGTCCCCTGTTTCAGCGATATGTTTCGGTTTTCTTTGCAAATCACTTTAGAGCCGTCCGTCACTTGGATCCGAAGTTCGGCCGCTCCATCGGTTGCCCGGTTGGACAGGTTCACTTTGGCACATACTTTTGCTTCTTGGGCGCTGACGGCTTCCTGCACCAGATAAACTCCCGGTGAAGCATAATCCAAAGGCGAGATGCAAGTCTCGTCCGTAATCAGCAGATGTACATCCCTGTAGATTCCCCCGTAAAAATTGAAGTCGCCTACGAGTGGCATTATGTCCAGTTGCTCACCGTTATTGGCACGTACCAGAATGGAGTTCTTTTCTCCGTATTTCACTAAGTCTGTGATTTCGAATATAAAGGCCCCGTATCCGCCCCGGTGTTCGCCAATGTGTTTGCGGTTGATGAACACGTTGGCTACACTGTTCACACCTTCAAAGCGAAGAAACAGGCGCTTGCCTTTCCATTCGGGACGAACATATAGAGCTTTTTCATAGTTCCCGATACCCCGTTTGTAGTCTGTTTTGCCCGCAAGCGCATCTTGTGCATTCCAGGTGTGCGGCAGGTCTACCCTGCGGGTGTCTCCCTGTACCTGATGCGAGAAACGGAAATTCCAGTTATTGTTGAGTAGAATATCCTGACGCTGGGCATGAAGGGAGAGAGAGAAGACAAGTAGGAGAAGAAAGGGGCTTAAACCTTTTCCTCGACCCCTCCACCATAAGGAGGGAAAATAGTTACATTTCTGCTGTTTCATATGTTCTTGATTATGTATTGATTACTGATGTTATTATTGAGATCATCGGTATTTTTCTATCCGTTTTGTAATACGTCCGCTTTCTCCGGTCCGCCCGGTTCGGGAGTTTCTTGTGGGTGAATCACATCGAAATAATAGATGCCTTGTTCCTTCAGATAGTCCAGGAAGGACGGCAACCGCATGCAGAAACGGCTCCAGTCTTTTGCGCCGGGTGAAGTCCATGCCGATTCTGCCAAGGCTATCAAACGCGGGAAGGTCATGAAATCCAGTCGTTTGGCATCCGCGATCCGTTCGGTCCAGAGTGTGAACTGCATACCCAGTATCTGATCTTCGTATCCTTTAAAGAGATGGCTGATCGGTTCGGGAAAAGCGTAGACATCTTGCAACGGATTGAACCCATCCCAATAGCGTCCCACTTTATGTGAAGCATCCTGTACAAAATCGCCATACAGCGGACGGCGTGGAGTCAGCACTACCTGATAGCCCTGTTCAAGCGCTTTCAGCAACTGGTACTTGCGGTCGTGACGCCACCACATTACCAGTGCTTTCGAGGGGGAGATACCGGCATCTACTATTTCGTCCCAACCGATCATCTTCTTGCCTTTGGCTGCTACCAGATCGGCGGCACGGCGGATGAAGTAATGCTCCAGTCCGGTTTCATTGACCAGCCCTTTTTCCTTTATGAAGTTCTGGATATCCGGATCTGTGAACCAGTTCTGGTTACCATAGTGCACTTCGTCACCTCCGATATGGATATAGGGAGCCGGAAAGAGGGCGGTTATTTCATCGAGCACATCGCTGATAAAACGATAAGTTTCTTCTTTGCAAGGATGGAATGTGAAATGCTTCCAGCGTCCTTCACCTCCCCCCGATACCTCCGGATAGGCACGGCAGACTGCCGTGGCATGTCCCGGCATATCGAACTCCGGAATCACCATAATCTGGCGTTCGGCTGCATAGGCCACGATCTCCCGGATGTCGTCCTGTGTATAGAACTGCGGAGCTGCTTTGGCATCATGCCAATTACCGACGGCTCCTATCTCCGTCAGCTTAGGATATTTTTTGATTTCAATGCGCCATCCCGGTTCGTCTGTCAGATGCCAGTGGAATACATTGAGATGAAGCCTCGCCATCAGGTCGAGGTATTGTTTTACTTTCTCTTTGCCGAAGAAGTGGCGGCTTTCATCGAGCATAAATCCGCGCCATGCGTAGCGTGGCGAACTGTAAATCCGGCAACAGCGGATTTTGCCCTGTCCGTGCTGTGCCAGTTGTCTGATAGCCTGGCCGGCATAAAATGCGCCTTTCTCAGAAGTGGCATCAATGAAGATAGAATCCGGCGTAATTTCCAGTTGATATGCTTCATCTGAATATGCTGTACCGATGGCAGGCAGAGACTTAGAGATAGTAGTTCGTACACACTCAGCCGAAACTTCGTCATAAGAGAATGTACCCTTATGTGTCTCTATCGCAGAAGGAGCGGGGAATAGCTTTTGTGCTTGTAAGCTTTGAAAAGCAAATAGAGCAAGAAGAAGAAATTTTATTCTCCCTCTTGCTGTATTATGAATGAATAATGATCTGTTGGTTCGTTTCATCCTATGTCTTTAACTTGTTAGCATTCTTTTTTACTTAAATACTTCCATTATGGGCCTTCCGATCCATACTTGTGGCTGTTTCAGTTTGAAAATGGCAGCCACGGTAGCGGCTACGTCAAACTGCATCATGCTGGCCTGAATCTCATGCCCTTTCCTGATATTTTTCCCCGAGATGATGAACGGAGTCTCCATCTCCAGCATTGTCTTTCCTCCGTGCCCTTTATTGATTCCGCCATGGTCGGATGTTACTATAAAAATCGTTTCATCCAGCATTCCGGCTTCTTTCACCGCGTCAATCACTTTGCCGATGTATCCGTCTATTTCTTCAAGCTTCTGGTAATAAGCCGGTGTGTCATGTCCTTCCTTATGTCCTACATGATCCGGATTATCCCAGGCGATAAGTGTCAAAGCCGGCTTTTTCTCTTTAATATACTTCACGGCTTTTTCACATAGTTCCGTAGGATATTTTTCATAGTTAATCCCTTGGTTGTATTTGTTTACTGCCAGCGTATCCACCAGATATTTGATGCCGATCCATTCGTAGAGAGTGCCAATTTCAGCTTTCGGGTCAGCTTCGCGGAGCAATTGGAATACAGTTGGAAAAATGCCATCTTTACTTAATTCTTTCGAAGGAAGATCCGGAGTGCTTGAATTCCAAGTCGTGTATCCGTGTAGCTCTGGCCCTGCTCCCATGAACATAGATGCCCAGTTCACTGCACTGGACGAAGGGAGTACAGAGCGTTTGGTCAGTGTGTAAGAACCATTATTCATTAATTGTTTGATATGGGGGATATTAGCTTTCTCTACACTGTAGGCACCCCAGCCGTCCAGTCCAATCAAGACTACATGTTTGGCTTTCCACTTGCTGCCGGCATGGCAATTGGGAACTATCGTTAATAAACAGATAATTAAACAGGCTAATTTAAACACTTGTGTTTTCATGATACTTTTTTATAATAAAATTATTTATCTAAATCTTTTCTACGCTTCAGGGCTTCCAGAAAGTAGTAGTCTGCATAGTTCAGAGGTACGTCGATTTCACTATTGTGCGGAATACTGCCTACGCTATGCATCAGGATAAAATTGCCGTTAGTGCCCAATGTGGCCCGATAGTCAGGTGAGGCGAGACTATGCATGATGCGGTCTGCATATTCTCTGTAAGAAGCGGCATCGGGGACGTCATATGTGCTGATTTCGTACAGGGCAGAAGCGATGCAGGATGCGGAAGAGACGTCCCGGGGTTCATCGGGTATATTGGGTGCGTCCATGTCCCAATAAGGTATCAGGTCTTCGGGCATGTGCGGATCATTTTTCATCCTATTGAATGTTTTCAGTGCCTGATCCAGATATTTGCGGTCTTTCGTTTCACGATAGCAAATAGTGAAGCCGTAGATGGCCCATGCCTGTCCGCGTGACCAAACCGATTCATCAGCATATCCTTGTGCTGTTTGTTTATGGCGTACGGAGCCGTCCGAAATATTATAGTCCACTACGTGATAGCAACTTCCATCAGGACGGAAATGCTCGGAAAGAGTACGGTCGGCATGTGCTACGGCTACTTTATGGAAAGTGGAATCACCGGATAGTTTGGTTGCTTCGAACAGAAGTTCCAGGTTCATCATGTTGTCAATGATAACCGGACATTCCCAGCCTCTTTCACTTTGCCAGCTATTACCCTTTACATCCCAGCTTTGAATGACTCCGGCATTGGGGCGGAAACGCGTACAAAGTGATTTGGCTGCCTGTACCATTACGTCTTTATATGCAGCTGTATCGGGAGCGAGCCTCAGGCCGTTACCAAAACTGCAATTAATGATGAATCCTATATCGTGATGCCAAGTCAGGTGCTCGGCCGGGCGGATGGCTTCAGTATATTTTCTGGCCAGTGGGAGGTAGCTGGTGTCACCTGTCAGTTCGTACATATACCAGATGCTACCGGGAAAAAATCCACTGCGCCAATCGGCATATCCGCAGTAATATACAGATCCATCTCTATTGAGAGTTACAGGATTGAGACATTTTCCGCTGGCCTCGATGGTGTCGATGGCCAAACCGAGTTGTGCTTTGGCAAATTCTACATTTTCTGTTATAAAAGACGGTACTGTGGGTTTGTGGCTTGAGCAAGCCACACATATCATTGCGCAGGCTGCTCCCAATAAGGGTTTTAAGTTCATGTTTTATTGTTTTTTTATGGTAAAAGAATAATTTCCTGTTTTATGAATGTTTGTTGCTGTGAGTGTAATGCGACAAATCGATTTACCCCATACATTGGATAGCCGGGGATCTGTTAGTGGGATTATTTCTGTTTTCACATCGAACAGTTGTTTATCATATTCTATGACGGCTTTCTTTCCTTTTACTTCCAATTGAATTTTTCCCGGTATTTCCGTACACACCTGCCCCCATGTCATGAAATTGATTTGATTGGGCTGTTTGGCTGTTTTCAGACGGAAAGAATCTGAAATCCGTAATTGTCCTTTCTGAAGTGAATAGGAACGTATCCATGATTCCACTTCTGCTTCGGCCGGATAGGCTGTCGCTATATTGGCTGTGAATGTGTTTTTCCTTTTGTCAGCTTGTACTTGTGTTGCTTTATATGTTGCTCCGTATTTCTGGGGGACGCCATTAATCAGGGGGAGATTGTGATAATTGCTCTGCATGGTCCAAATGGCGTAGCGATCCTTGCTGAATGTCTGGCGTGTATAAGTCCCTACTCCGGCATCAATAAGAAAAGGAGTTTGGTCTATCCAGAATGAGAAGGTACCTGCGTCATTATGATTATGGCTTTCGTCGTTATATCCTCCTTTAGCGGCCAGGAAGTTTCCTTTATTGTCAGTTATATAGCAGAATTCGGTTTCCGGATACCAGGAGAATGGGGGAGTGAAATGTGCCGCTTGAGTTTCTTTTAGTTCGTTCGCAATTTTTATAGCAGCAAGCGTACGGTATATATCGCGTCCGGAAGGAAGCTTATTGGTGTTAATCATAGCAGCGAATCCTTTCATTTCGTTACTGTTTACAGCCTTGCCATACCGGAATATCAAGGGAGCGTCTCCACTGCTTTTCGCCGAGGCATCAGCGAAATTAACCACCCATCCTTTGCCCACGTATGAACGTGATATATATTCGCCCATATTCTTTATCATGGGATTATCGAAGATGGAGACAGTTCCTCCGGTAACGGCTGACAGTAATTCCAGATAATCAAACATTTTTCCTGCGGCATGTCCCCAGTAGGAGGGACCTTCCTCACATGCACCGTCGGTATGGGTATAGTTGATGAATTTATCTACCGAAACCATACTGCGGTATACTGCCTTCGCTAACATTTCTTTATCATTTTCAAGCAGCATAAAACACATTAAGGCGTTGCTGTTACACCAAGGATTCCAGTTGTTGACCATCATTCCCGGTTTATAGTCCACTGCCATCCACCAGAAGTGATCGTTATTCATGTAAGGATCCAGTATACGCTGTTGGAGCGTATGCCGTAAACGTTCGGATATGGCAGGATTGAGTTTGTCAAATTCTTGATGCATGTAATAATAGGTCCATGCGAGTAAAGAGCCCAGGTCACCTGCTGTCAGGTCTATGATGTTTTCTTTAAAATCGGGTAGTGAGCGGTGAGACTGTTGTGCATTCAAATGGGCGGCCAATGCCCAGGAAGTCATCTCGCAGGAATGATATACACCGTTGATCAGCTGATCGATAAATCGTCCTTTCCCTTCTGCGAGTTCAGCGAGTAGCAGGTCGGCTATGGCATTGTTATTGTTGGCGAAGGGAGTTTCCATAACGCTACGGTTGCCGCTGCGTTCAAATTCCATATAATCAGTAGCTTTCACAACCTGCCATTGATAATTCAGCTGCTTTTCTCCGCGAAGGATACATTCATTCTTGAAAGAGCCTAAAAAAGTGTCCCATCCGGTTCGGTCGGTATAAGCAGGATAAGTGACCCATTGTTGATTTAATATAAGCACTTCCTGCAAACTGCTTACGCTGGCTTGTTTTTGAAGATAGTTCCGTTCTGTATAGCTGAGGGCTCTTACAGTACAGCATAGCAAGAGAGTGAATATTAATAATTTCTTCATCGTAATAAAATTAAGATTTTAACGTAGGCAAAGTAACAAAATTTATTGCTATTTCATCTTACTAAATGGTTCTTAATGCTATATAAATTTTCTATTTTAGTTGGATATTTGAGGGAGTCAATCCTCAAAAGAGGAAAAGTCGATAAGAGAGTTTATTTAGAACTTTCTTTTCAGATGGAATAGAGGGCGTGTGTCGAAACTCATCACAGAAGACACTGAGTAACACAGAGTGAATTTTAAGTCATTGATTATCTATGTTGATAATCTGTGATAATCCGTGTAATCTGTGGCGAAAAGAGTTTTGACACACCCCTTTGGTTTATAAGAATCAGTAGCTTAAACGTATTTGTTTAATTCCAGCCCGAGTTCTGAGTCAGTGATTTATTCATATCAGTTTCATGTTTTGGGATTGGCCATACATAATATTGGTCTCCTCCCCATGTATAAGGATAGGTGACAGTACCCCATACATCTTTCATCCCGGCTGTACCATCAGCATTATTAAACTTACTTTCTTTCCATGTTTTCCAACGGAGTTCTTCGTAAAAGTCAACCCCTTCACCTGCTGTTTCCCAGCGGAATTCATTCTGGATGCGAATGCGCATATCTTCCTGTCCCTGGACCATAGTGGCAGTATTGCTGTTCAACAGTGCAACACCGGCACGTTGGCGTACTTTATTCAACCATTCGATGGCCTCGTCGGTTTTACCCTGCTCATTCAATGCTTCAGCCAATCCTATGACGACAGTTGCGTAGCGGATAATTGGCAGGTCAATCGGAGATTGTTCGCGATTGGTCATTTCACTTGAACCTTCGGCAACAAATTTGCGGAACAAATAGTATAAATGGCTCTGGGTGTCAGTGCGTAAGTCATAAGGATAATCGGTGTCGGCACCATAATAAGGCCAGCGTGAAGTGAAGGTGTGGTCTACGCTGTTTCCGGAACCATCATATGTAGCATATGGAGTGATGACAGTCTGGGCTAAACGAGGATCGCGGCTGTCATAAGCAGCTTTAATACGGGCCTCGTTTCCTGCCGGCAGATAGAATGCTTTTGCCTTGTCACTCAGCTTTTCCAGACGTCCGTCTACTTTTGCTTTTATTTTTTTTACCATATCGTCCAATGCCTCTTCCGTACCGTCAAAGCCGATTTCGCGATACTGTGCTTTTACTGTTGCCGGATCAGTATTACGCAAGAAGAATACTTCACGGTCTTTAATATCTAAGCTTGAGAACCCCGGAATGTATTCATCCCAGTTAAATTTACTGCCGTCTATATTTTCGTAGGTTTCTACAAAATCCACACTGGCCAACATGGTGTTCCAGCAAGAACCAAATGTAGTACGGCCACCATAACGGAAGCTCATGGAATTTCCGTAAGTGCTGCCATTGTTATCGATACACTGCAAAGAGAAGATAGCTTCATCACTCTGTTCATTAGCTTCCTTGAAGAGTTGCTTGTAACCATCCTGAAATAATGAATGTCCCAATTCACCTACTTTACGGAAATCTGCTTCCGCCTTACTCCATTCTTTGGTCCACAGATAGATTTTGCCACGCAGTGCATAAGCCACTGATTTGGTGACATGACCCCATTCTGCTTTACCGGCAGCGATACGGTCGGGGAAATTCGGATCGTTTATTGCGTCGGTTAAATCTTGTATGCAGAAATTCCATATATTCTCTTCGCTTTCACGTGGTTTGTCTGCTTGATCAAGTTCCATAGGCGTATTATAATAAGGAACACCCCTGAAGACTGCATTCAGTTTGTAATAATAAAACGCACGCAATACTTTTGCTTCGGATAATAATTTGCCTTTTACGCTTTCACTTATCGGTGCGTCGGGTAGATGTACAATGGCATCATTGGCACGATAGATACCAGCATAATGTTGTTTCCAATAGTCTGAGAATATTCCGGAACCGATAGAAGCTGTACCGGCCAGCAGTGGATAATCGTTGTCGCGGCAGGTTGCACCCACGCTGAATGCCTCCATTAGATAAGCCTCTTTTGCCACATACCCTTCGCGCAGGGTGGCGTAGATAGAGGCTACTCCCATAGTACAAAAGTTTTCATTACTCCACATACTGCCCGATGATGCTTTATCATATGGCTTTGTATCCAGTAAATCTCCCTGGCAACTGCTTATAGCAATTGCTGTGGCTGTTAATATGAATAATTTATTTAATAGTTTCATAAGATTTCAAGATTTATTTAGAATGTTATATTGGCACCTATTGCAATTGTTCTAAACGGAGAATAGCCCATACCGGTAGCAGATTCCGGGTCTTGGCCTTCAAATCCGGTAATTGTCAGCAGATTTTCAGCTGAAACGTAAACACGTGCATTCTGCATAGCGATTTTTGAAACCCAGTTTTTCGGTAGAGTATAACCTAAAGACAGGTTCTTCAATTTGATGTAATCACCTTTGTATAGCCATAAAGTTGTATTTCCATGACGATTTTGTACATAGCCGTCTATATAAGCCATACGCGGATATTTCGCATTGATGTTGGTACGTGGATCATCCGGATTTTCGGGATTGTAGAAATAATGGTTTTCGGCAATCCGTTGTGCGATGGTGCTACCCCATTCTGTAGATGCGGCATTATAGCCAGTGGTTGCTCCCCAGTATATGCTGAATCCGGCAGCTCCCGCCCATACCATAGAGAGGTCGAATCCTTTCCATGCGGCAGAGGCCTGAAAACCGAAATTATATTTGGGCTTATTGGATGTTTTTTGGAAAGTATAGTCGTTATCGTCACCATATACTCCATTATTATTGGAGTCGGCATAGATGTAATCACCATACCAGATCTTGTTTTTGGCAACCGTCTTGCCTGGTTGAAATTCATATCCGGCTGCGATCATGTCTTTTACCCATGTCATATCTTTTTCTGTACGGATCATACCGGTCTTAGGTCCTCCTTGAGGATTTACGCTGCCATCCGCATTGTAGTAAGAGCCATTGCCATGATAAACGTTCCGTAAATAGTATTCATTCATCATGCGGCCTTCAACAATGGGGGTTGTGCCACCACTGGACACTTTACCGATATTATCTTCCCATTTACCTCCGGTCAGTTTGTTATTCGGATCTTCTACCCATGTTCTTTCATAAGAGCCGTTATAGGCATCTATATTGCTTTTGTTGTATGAGAAGTTGCCGTTAATGGAGTAGCTTACCCCTCCTATGTTATCACGCCATCCCAGTGATAACTCAACTCCCTTATTGCTCACTTTGGCGAGGTTCTGACGGGGGGCAGTCATTGTTCCGAATACATAAGGAATAGTTGGGCGGTATAAGATACCGTCGGTTTTCTTCTGATACAGGTCGGCACTTATGCTCAGACGGTCCTTTAATAAATTAACATCAACACCAAAGTTGACAGAGGTGGTAGATTCCCATTGCAGTAAGCTATTGGCGATGGCACCCATATACAGTGCAGAATTTAAGGCATTTCCAAATACTGCGTTGGTGGTACTGTATACCGACATGTATTCGTAGTTACCAATTTCAGAGTTACCTAATTTACCCCAAGATGCACGGATTTTCAGGTTATCCAGCCAGGCACGGGTATTTTCCATGAAGCTTTCTTCTGAGATGCGCCATGCACCTGATAAGGAAGGGAAGAATCCCCAACGATGATCTTTATGGAAGCGTGAGGATCCGTCATAACGGAAATTCGCCTCAAATAAATACCGGGAATCATATGCATAGTTCACGCGTCCGAATACAGAACGTGTGGCATAATCCTGGGTTGCACCTTTGGTACTTGTCATTTCGGTTGCTTCATCAAACTGGTTCAGTGATTCGTCGATCAAGCCTTTCTTTGCGGCATCTACAGTATAGTAATTCTTGTAGAATTCCTGATAACCTAACAATGCGGATACGTCGTGTTTCTGAGCAAATGTGTGATGGTAGTTTAACAGGTTTTCCAATGTATAAGAATAATTGGATTCATAACCGAAACTTGTGCTTAATTGAGAAGGAGGAGTGATACCATCGACAATTACCCCGTCACTGAAACGTGTCTGATAAGCGGGTACTCCCCATTGGCGGGTTTCGTAGATGTAACGGTTGTAATTGAAGTTGAAATCCCAACTTAGATCTTTAAAGAACTTGACCTTACTAAACAGGGTCGTGTTGAAACGGTTGTAGCGTTTGAAGCCATCATTCCGTGCCAGTTTATATAGTGGGTTATTGGCTGTTGCACGTTCGTCCGGACATTCCGGGTAGCCGAAACTTCCGTTCCATTCGGGATAAGTACCGGCTGTAGATTGTCGGAGGAAAGTATTGGCATTGCTAAAGTCACCCACCTCACGGTCCATTTGTGAGGCATAAGTGCGCGTACCTAAAGTCAACCATTGAGTTGGGTTGGCTTCAATATTGGCACGTACAGAGTAGGTTTTGTTGGCTGTATTGTCTACAATACCTTCATTATCCTGATAACGGGCTGACAATAAGAAACGAATTTTGTTAGATCCTCCTGAAACCGAAAGATTATGTTCGTGTATCATACCTCCTGAGTATAGCTCTTTCAGCCAGTTGGTATTTGGGTATGCGATGTAATTAGGAACACCGTTCTCGTTTACTCCATTGGGATCTTTTGATTTCTCTCTCCACAAATCGATATACTTTTGGTCAAAAAGAGTTCCGGAGCCAACATTTTCGCAAGATTCGTTCATTAATTCCATATAATCCGCATAATTGCTCATAGTTTCTATCATGCGTGTCGGGCTGTTGAAAGAGACGCGTCCACTATAGTTTACCTGTATCTTGTCGCGATCGCCGCTTTTTGTTGTGACTAAGATGACTCCGTTGGCAGCACGGGCACCATAAATAGCACAAGAAGCTGCATCTTTTAGAATAGAGATATTTTCTATGTCCTGAGGGTTAATGGCATTCAATGAACCTTCCATGCCATCGATGATAATCAAAGGTGAGGCATTATTCATTGTACCGTTACCGCGTACCCGTAGGGTTGTGTTATCCTCTCCCGGCATTGCCGAGCCTGAGCTGGCTTGAAGTCCTGGACTTAGACCGGCTAATGCCGAAGATACTGTCGTAATGGGGCGTGATTTAGTTTGTTCTTCAAAATCAACGGAAGATACGGCACCTGTTAAATTTGCTTTCTTCTGTGTGCCATACCCTACCACTACTACCTCGTCGAGTGTTTTGCTGTCTTCTTCCAGTTGGATGTTGAAAGACACCTGGTTGCCACTTACTTTGACTTCTTTATTGAGATAGCCGATGTAAGAGATTTGCAGTGTTGCGTTGGACGGTACTTCGAGACTAAACTCTCCGTTCAGGTTTGTGATGACGCCAATAGTTTTATTACCTTTTACAATGACGTTAGCTCCGATAATCGGTTCTCCATTTGCATCTTTGACAATACCTTTAATCGTTCTGTGCTGTTGGGGGACTGCTGTGATCGCATCTCCGTTTTCAACTGTTTCTTGTGAAGAAACAGCCCAGGCACTACCGCTTAAAAGCATTATTAACGATGTACTTACAAGTACCCTTTTAGAAGATAAGGGTAGCAAATGTAATTTGCTTTTTCTCATAATACTTTAGATTGAGTTAATAAAAGTGTTAAATACATCGCAAAACTACGGTAACTGATCTGATCCGATGTGATACTTTTATTCTCAATAGGGGCACTAATTATTCAGAGCCTATTTGGAATCTGTCCTAATCCGTGTTTTCCATATGGTTTTATGTACAAAATTTTGTGATAAGATGCTAAATTGAATAGGAATCTTGGGCATAATTTGTTCTTTTTCATGATCCGTATACTATTAAACTTTACAAAAAACAAATGAAAGAATCGGACTATGTCGTGAAGCAGACCTCTCTATGCTATTTTTGTTCGCAGTATAGACACTAATTGTTCTTAACTCAGTAGAAGTTCCAGAAGAACTTTGGCGATGTCGCTGGAGAAAGAACGTATTGAAAAGGAACATATTGAAGAAATGAATCAAGCTAAATTACGATTCTTTACCAACGTGAGCCATGAGTTCCGTACTCCTTTAACTCTCATTATAAGTCAGGTAGAACTTATGTTACAGAAGAATACAATACCTCCATCTTTGCACAACAGTATTTTCAGGATAAGGAAGCATGCCCAACAAATGAAACTCCTAATCTCAGAATTACTTGACTTCCGGAAATTCGATCAAAACTATATCCAATTAAAACTATCGGAACAAAGTCTGAATACATTTTTGGAGGAGGTCTATCTGTCTTTCTCAGCTTATGCCTCTCAGAAGTCTATTTCTTATCATCTGAAGCTACTGGAGCAGGATGTATTTATTTGGATAGATGACTGGCAAATGAGAAAGGTTCTGTTTAATTTGCTTTCGAATGCTTTTAAACATGTTCCGGATAAAGGAAAAATAAATATATTGACCTCTACTACGCCGGATCAGGTAATTATTGCGGTTAAAGATTCCGGAAATGGCATTAGTAAAGAAGAACAGGAGCGGATATTCGACCGTTTTTATCAGGCAGACAATCGGAATAAAGCGATTCATGTTGGCACTGGTATCGGGCTCGCATTAACGAAAAGTATTATTCAGCTACATCATGGTACAATTGAGGTAGAAAGTGAGTTAAATGAAGGAAGCTGTTTTATTGTGAAGTTACCTAAAACTCGTGCTTGTTTTGAAAAGGATACTGAAGTCGTTTTTCTGGAATCTCCAGAAAAAGAGCCTATGATACAAGAGAGTACCATACCGGATGAGAACTTTATGGAAAAGGATGATTCTATGTTCGAAACTCCCTTGATAGATGGGCGGGAAGGGAAACGGAAAGTTCTGTTGGTAGAAGATAATGTGGAACTTCTGCATGTACTCAAAGAAATATTTTCATCACTTTATCAGGTGGTGACGGCAGCTAATGGCGAGGAGGGATTAAAACAGGCTTTTGCAGAAGTTCCCGATTTGATAGTGAGTGATGTTATGATGCCGGTAATGACAGGAACGGAGATGTGCCTGAAAATAAAGAATAACATAAACCTGTGTCACATTCCGATTGTATTGTTGACTGCACTTGACACTGTAGACCAAAATATTGAAGGACTACGTCGTGGGGCAGACGACTATATCACCAAGCCATTCAATGCAAAAATCTTAATAACCCGTTGCAATAATTTGATCCGTAACCGCTTGTTGATGCAAAGCCGTTTTGCTAAAGATCAGATTTCGGAAGTCAACCTGTTGGCTGCTAATCCGATAGATAAAAGTTTCTTGGATAGAGTAATCAAAGTGGTAGATAAGTATGTTGATAATGAGGATTTTGATATTGGTATATTATGTCAGGAACTTGGAATGGGACGGACATTGTTGCACACAAAATTCAAAGCATTGACAGGAATGACACCCAATGAATTTATTCTAAATCACCGATTGAAAAAAGCATCGCTGATGTTGAAGAACGAACCTTATTTGCAGGTAGCAGAAATATCCGATAGGTTAGGTTTCGGTTCTCCGCGCTATTTCAGTCGTTGTTTTAAAAACCAATATAACGTTACTCCGATGGAATATCGCAAAGGAGCTAAACAGGAAAATCTTAAATGACCTAAGTTGGATACCGGATAAGGAGAATAACATCTGAAAGTAAATTTATGCTCGTAAAGAAACTATTTAATCAATATGGACTCATGGTCTATTTAAATAGCCGGATTAAAAAGAATCTGATGATAGGTGAGAGAAGAGGGATTTTGCCGTAATATCGCCAAAGTTCTTCTGGAACTTTTTTCGCGCCATATAAAGTAGGTCACTGAAATGCTGATGGTGATGTAACTGAGCCATGCCCACCAAGTAAGATACCAGGGAGTGCTGATATGTATCTGTAATAAGATTTCTTGTGCTTTGCGCATTTTCAGCGAGTTGCCTTTTTGGCGTACGTGTAGCACGTAGTCTCCAGGATCAAGGTTGGTGTATTTCAGGCTTGTTTGTGAGGTGAGTGACCATTGCTTGTCAAAACCTTCTAACTGATACTCATACCAAGTATTATTCAGTATATCCACATAGTTGGAAGAAGCAAACTCAATAGTCAGGTTATTTTGAGCGGCATTTAGATTTACTTCCCGGACAAAAGGGAGCCCTTCTGTCAGTATACGACTTTTGTCATCCGGACTTATCCGTGCGTTGTTGACGGATAAACTTGAAAAATAGAGTTTAGGTTTGGGATATTCTTTGTTCAGGTCTTTTTCCAGAAAAGAACTAAGCCCTCCTGTACCTCCAATAAATATTGTATGGTCACTACACATCCATACACCACAACCATTAATGATGGATGAGAGGGACAGTCCGTTATCCAGTTCAATGGAACGGAATGATTCGGTGGTTGGATTAAATAGTGTGATACCCCGATCACTTGTGATAAGTATGTTATCTGTCGAAGTCTGTAGAAGATTATAGCAATAATTGCTAAGTAGTTGGTTCTGTTCGGGAGTATAGTTGATGCAGGTCTGAGTTTGTTCGTTATAGCAAAAAAGTCCTGAACCTAAAGTGGCGATATAAAGATATTGATTGTTACCTTTCAAAATCTTGCTGATGCCGAACTGTCCAATGGATGCAGGCAGGCTGAATGATTTGACTTCTTCGGGGTGTTTCAGGTTTATACTATATAAGTTAGTACCTGCCGACAACCAGAGAAAGCCTTTGGGGTCAATGGTGAAAGTTTGATAGTAATATCCGTCATAAAGCAAGCGGAATTCATTCGTATCGGGATTCATGGAGAAAACTCCGTTGCGTGCGGAAACGATTAGCTGGTCGTTATAGAAAGATACTTGGAAAATAACATCATTGGGCTCTTTTTTGCCTTTCGTGGAGTAATTGAGGTAGTTGTAAAAACGTCCTGTTTTGCGGTCGAGCCGGGAAAGACCTCCCATATGCGTACCTATATATAAGCAGTCTCTTTTAGGGTCGTAACAAATACTCTTCAGATTGTTGTGGGGCAGAGAGTTGGGTCCTCCGGCAGTGTAAGTCCTGAAATGCCCCGCTTGGCGGTCTAAACATGCCAATCCGCCACCATCGGTGCATATCCATAGGTGATGATCTTTGTCCTCGGTCATGGCCCCGGCGAACGGGTAGTTGAGACAGTCACTGCGATCGGGATTATAAGTGTAGTAATTGAATGTGTTGTTATCCGGGTTGAAGTAGTTGACTCCTCCATAATAACTACCTATCCAGATAGTGCCTTGTATATCTTGATAGAGCGAAAATATAGAAGAATGGCTGAGTCCTCCCGGGCGTTGTTCTTGCTTGATGAGGCTGTAGGTTTGGGTGTGTGGATCATATTTTTGTAAACCGTCGAAGGTTCCGAACCAGATGTTCCCTTGCTGATCTTCAACAAATTCACGTATTTGTTCACTGGAAATGCCTTTGGGGGATGAGGGGTCATAAGGAATACGGTTAATTTGTCCGTTTCGGTTGATATGGTATAGCCCTTGTGTACGGCAACCTACCCAAAGTTCCTGACTGGAATCTTGGAAAATACGGTAAACATCTACTTTGGGGATCAGGCATTGAACCGCTCCTTTATTTTCTGTCGTATATAGGCCTTCTTTGGCACCGATATAAAATCTGTTGCCATCTGTCATCAGATAGTTGATGGATGGTATACCTGTTTTTTGCTGAAAATCTAATTGATTGTTTTGGGGATTGTATCGGAAAATAGAGTCGTGCCCGGCACACCATATCTCACCGGCATGAGATGTTAGAGCATAGACAGAGCCTTGACGCAGACGTTCGAAAGTCTCTTTACGAATATCGTATTTCAATAAAGCACGATCAACAATTAAAAACACATCTCCGTTTTGACTTCCAGTAATGGCGCTCACCTCATTCCCTATCAGAACTTTCTGATCCGGTTGATTCCCGTTCTGGATCCATGCTTTATAAACCGTCATCCTATCACTATTGTAGATGTTGACCCCTTCACGTGTACCAAACCACATTCTACCCAGTTTATCTTGATAGATAGCCATAACAGACGATTGCGAAAGACCTTCTTCTCTACCTATGTGTTTAAAATATCCGGCGTATGATAATTGAACGATGAAAATGCCGATAAAAGAAAAGGCTAATTTGTGTTTATTCATAGTTATTCCGTATTTATAAACGCAAATATATAAATAACAGATAGATTTAGTATACCAACTCTACGAAAAAAGTATATAAACAGAAATAAACCTCCCTACCATTCAACAGATAGGGAGGCTTGTGGGGGAAATCGTAGGTTTATCGGATGCTTTCCTGTATTTTCGGTTTCAGGATAGCGGTCCAGAGATCGTAGCCATTCTGATTCATGTGCAGGCCGTCCGGTTTAAAGATATCTTTTCGCAGTTCTCCGTTTGCACCGTACAAGCAAGAGGCTACGTCGACATAAGTGAGTCCGTCCGTCTTCGAAGCATACTCTTTAAGCAAAGTATTAATGATTTCATGCTTCGGAATCATCTCCTTGCGTGCGAGCGAAGGCTTATAGGAGAGAATGAATATCGGAATATCCGGATAGTCCCGTTGCAGCCGGTTGGTCAGTAAACGAAAAAAGTCGAATGTTTCTCCGACAGTCAGATCCTCGGGGGTACCTGCAAGATCATTTTCTACATAAACCACGATACTGCGCGGGTGATATTCCCGGGCAATCACGTCGTAATTATAAAGCATGTCTCGTAAGGCGGCACCACCGTATGAACGGCGGAGAATCTTCAGTGGGGCCATGTCCCGGTAAATGTTATCCCACAAGTTGATGGAAGAACTGCCTAAAAAGAGAACGTCGCAAGAAGTATCTCTCAATGTCCGGTTTTCTGTTTGGTACCGGTCTATTTCTCCTTGGTATCGGGTTACCCATGTAACCGGATCCGTGTGGCGGACAGGAAGATATTCGCTGAAGCGCACAGAATCCTGTGGCGTTTGTACCTCTGCTGCAAGAGTGTTGCAGCAGAGGAGGACAGTACAAAAGGTGATAAATATTGATTTTATCATTTATTTCTTTACGTTAAATCCAAGTTTCTTCAATCCGTTCTGCACGTCGGGATGACTCATGAAAAGTTTCCATAGAAGTCCGGTCCGGTAGTTTTCTATCATTACGGCTATCGGCCCTTGGTCGATGGCCAGATATCGCTTCGGATACCAGTCCGCGGTTTCGCTGAAGGCATCATAGAATCCGTAAGGACCGAATACCTTATCTCCCATCTGATACAGATGACGCATCACTTGCAGTGACTGGTCCGGTGTATAGACGATGGAAGAGAGGGCGGCGGTGGGAGAGATCACTCCCCGGTCATCACGTTCCAACGGGCCGTGGGCAGCATATCCATCCACGGAATAACTGGCGGTCAGCCCCCAGCAGTCAGCCCCGTAACCTTTATAATGTTTGGGGTTGCGGATGCAATATTCACGGTTTACCAGTGTAAGATTTCGCATCTCGTTGAAGTAGCTCGGGCAATATTCATCTTTCAAACCCACCGGATCGAGTCCGAGGAAGGAATACTGCGCCCAGAACAACGGACCGACTTCTCCACCCTGATAGCGGAGATGCAGTTCGATACCCTCTACCCGGTGTGGAGAAACAATCGCGCCATTCTGTGCCCATCCTTCATGATATACCGCAGCCGGCACTCCATGAGTAGGAGAAGCAGCGGCAAGGATATACATAATCAGGCATTCATTGTAGCCGTGTACCGGAAAGTTCATTTCCCAACCATATTCCGGACTCCAGTGCCAGTAAAGCACATTTTGCCCGTCACGGCGATACCAGTTCCAGTCTACCTCCTGCCATAGTTTATCGATACGTGCCGCAAGAGCTTTCTCTTCGGTTGAACCTCCTGCATAGTATTGATGTACGGCCAGCAAACCTTGCATCAGGAAAGCTGTTTCTACCAGATCGCCTCCATTATCTTTTTGTCCGAAAGGTTGCACACGTCCCGTTTCACCGTTCCACCAGTGTGGGTAAGCGCCTTTAAAGCGGTCCGCCTTTTCCAGGAAACGGACTATTTTCTCCATGCGGCGCAGCCCTTCTTCCCGGCTGACATATCCACGATCGATACCCGCCAGTATGGCCATGATGCCGAAGCCGCTTCCTCCTGAAGTAACAATCTCCGGACCTCCGGCCGGATATTCGCCATCCATATGATAGCGTTCGCGTGCCAGTCCGCTATTGGGTTCGGCTGCTTCCCAGAAATAATTGAAGGTTCGTCGCTGGACGGTATCCATCAGGGCATCGTCTGTCAGGGTAGCGACAGAAGAAGGTTTATCCTTTGGCTTGCAAGCTACAAGAAGAAAAAGAGCGAAGAGGAAGAAGAGGAGCTTGCTGTTGTGAGTGACAAGTTGGGTATTCATAATGATTTCTTGTTTGTAATGGTTTTGGTTTCACCACAGATTACACGGATTTTCACAGATTAATCATTTATCCCGTTGATATTTAAGATTAAAATTCTGTGTTAATCTGTGTAATCTGTGGTGAGATTAATTCATTTCTATTCCCTTGTGTAGCCGATTCAACGCAACGTGAACCGTGCCGTTTTCACGTTTTGGCTGTCAGGTCCTATCATCACATCGAAATCGCCCGGTTCGGCTACGAATTGCAGGTCGGCATTGTAAAACTTCAACATTTCCGGAGCAATCGTAAAACGGACAGTACGCGACTCATTGGGCTGCAGGTAGATCTTTTCAAATCCCTTAAGCTCTTTTACCGGGCGGGTGACACTGCCTACGAGATCACGGATGTAGAGTTGCACTACTTCACTGCCGGCACGGTCTCCGGTATTCGTTACGGTGACGGAGGCTACCAACTGATTGTCCATCCCGATGGAGGGTTGACTTAAAGTGACATCACTGAAGCGGAATGTGGTATACGACAATCCATATCCGAACGGATAAAGTGCATCATTGTCTACGTCCAGATAGTTGCTGCGGAATTTCTCAAACCATTTGCCTTCTTTGAGCGGGCGACCTGTATTTTTGTGTGCATAGTAAAGCGGAATCTGGCCTACATTCTTCGGGAAAGTCATGGTGAGTTTGCCGCTTGGGTTCACTGCTCCGAACAGTACATCGCCGATAGCCAAGCCTGCCTCCGAACCTCCGAACCATACGTTTAAGATGGCGGGTACATTCTCCTGCTCCCAGTTCAGCACCAACGGACGGCCAGTGAAGAGTACGAGAACCACCGGCTTGCCTGTTTTCAGTAAAGCTTCCAGGAGTGTGTGTTGTACGTCCGGCAGGTCGAGGTTGGTACGACTGCTGCTTTCGCCGCTCATTTCCGATGATTCGCCCAGCGCGGCAATGATTACGTCCGACTGTGAAGCTATTTTCAACGCTTCGTCCAGCAGTTGCTTGTCAGTACGGTTGTCGCGGTTCAGCGAACGGCCAAACAGGGTGGCTCTTTCCTCATAGGCAGCATCGCTTATCAGGTTACTGCCTTTGGCATAAAGAATCTTTGCCTGATTGCCTACCCACTCGGTCAATCCCTCTACCAGAGATGGGCTCTTGTCCAGAACTGCCGCCACACTCCACGTACCCGGCATATTCGAGCGGGTATTGGCCAAGGGACCTATCACTGCGATGGTACCGGTGGGTGAGAGAGGGAGAAGGGGAGAGGAACCGGGAGAGAGCTGTCCGTTTTTCAGTAGTACGAAACTTTCTCCGGCAATTCTCCGGGCTACGGCACGATGCTCTTTGGTAAAGATGTCACGTGCCGGACGTTTCAGGTCACAATATTTATAAGGATTGTCAAATAATCCCAGTTTATATTTGGCTTCCAGAATGCGGCGGCAAGCGGTATTAACGGTTTCTACCGATACTTTGCCTTCTTCGATCGATTTTTTCAATGTGCCGGCGAAGCCTTCACTGACCATGTCCATATCTACTCCCGCATTGATGGCACGTGCCGATACGGTTTGCAGGTCGCCAATCCCGTGTTCTATCATTTCAGAGATTCCGGTGAAGTCTGTCACTACGAATCCGTTAAATCCCCATGCTCCACGCAGCACATCGGTCATCAGCCATCGGTTGGCAGTTGCCGGCACACCCTCCACTTCGTTGAATGAAGCCATTACACTGCCTGCTCCAGCTTCAACACCAGCCTGATAGGGGAGCATGTAATCGTTAAACATCCGTTGGCGGCTCATGTCTACGGTATTGTAGTCCCGTCCGGCTTCGGCTGCCCCATACAAGGCAAAATGCTTGATACAAGCCATGATCTCATCGTTACGGCGCATATCCTTTCCCTGATATCCGCGTACCATGGCTTGGGCAATCTGAGCTCCGAGGAAAGGATCTTCGCCCGAACCTTCGGATACCCGTCCCCAGCGTGGATCGCGACTGATATCTACCATCGGACTGAAAGTCCACGAGATGCCGTCAGCGCTTGCTTCGATGGCTGCGATACGTGCCGATTCTTCGATGGCCGGAATATCCCAGGTACACGAAAGCCCCAATGGGATAGGAAAGATGGTTTCGTAGCCGTGAATCACGTCCATACCGAAGAGCAGAGGGATACCCAGACGGGAATTTTCTACAGCCAGACGCTGTACGTCACGAATTTTATCCACCCCTTTCAGGTTGAAGAGTCCACCTACTTCACCTCGCTTTATCTTGGCGGCTATGTCACTGCTTTTAGCTTGTCCGGTGGTGATTTCACCCGTTACCGGCAGGTTAAGCTGCCCTATTTTTTCTTCCAGGGTCATCCGTTTCAGCAGATTGTCCAGAAAACGGTCCATGTCCTGAGGAGCTTTTTGCGCTTGCAGCCCCAACGGGAGTAAAAGTGCAAGCAGAATGAGTAAAGAATATTTCTTGTTCATAACTGTATATGGTTAAGAGTTCACCACAGATTACACGGATTATCACAGAGAAGAGATCCATTGGATTGATAATCTGCACTTAATATATCTATGATAATCTGTGTAATCTGTGGTGAAACTCTGAGATTAATAATCCGGGTTCTGTACCAATACGCCTTTCGACTTGTCTATCTCGTCCTGTGGAAGTGGTAGCAAGGCATTCTTGGGTTGATAACCCGTTTTGCCAGCAGCATGTAGCACTTGCGAAGCGATACCCCAGCGTACCAGGTCGTAGAAACGTCCCGATTCCAATCCGAGTTCTACCCGTCGTTCATGCCGGATGGCATCACGCAACACGGTCTGATCCAATGAAGTCACTTTGGGCAGAATGTCCGGGTTGTTGCCACGGGCGCGGGCACGTACCATTTCCAGATAACCCGATGCTTCGCCTGTTTTCCCTAACTCATTAGCCGATTCTGCTGCCATCAGCACTACGTCGCCATAGCGGATGATACGGATGTTCACCCAGAAACCATGACGGGTAAACTCCTCACGAAGTGCCGGGTTGGTATAAGCTTTCTTGTTAAAGTAAGCCCCGTCAGCCTGTGATACCGGAGACTCTCCATAAGGCTTGTTGGTGTTTTCAGGAGTGATCGGGTCGTCATCCGAACGGCGGAAGTAGAGCAGGGTAGCGTCTTTGCGCGGGTCACCCGGTTCGAATGCTTCACCCATCAGTTCGGTTCCCATATGCCATCCCCAGCCAAGGTCCCATTGGCCGGAGCCGCGTACACCTTGTACCTCGCAGAACTGACTGCCTATTTTATCACTTGCAGGCAGGGCGGCAGTCGATGCACATTGCAGCTCAAATACCGACTCACTGCTGTTTTCGCCATCATCGGTAAAGATAACGTCATAAGGGGTGTCCAGATTATACTGTCCGGAATTCATTACATCGGTTGAGGCAGTATACATGTTCTGCCAGTCGTTACGCATCATATACGTGCGGGCATGCAGTGCACGGGCACTTCCCCAGGTTAGACGTCCCAGGTAGGCAGACTGCCATTGACGGGGTAAAAGCCCTTCAGCCTGTGTCAGGTCTGAGTCGATCTGTTTATAGATCTCTTCGGCGGTGGTCTTCGGTACATTGGCTTCCGAGGCGTCGTTCACTTTGAAAGTGACCAACGGCACTTCGCCGAATGCACGGACCAGGTTGAAGTAACAGTAAGCACGGAAGAAAAGAGCTTCTCCCTTATTCCGGAGATCATTTTCTTCTGTCAGGTTACCTTTCTCGATGGTTTCTATCACGTCGTTGCATTGATAGATGATAGCGTAATTCTGGCTCCAGTAGGCTTTGATCAGTCCGTTATTGGTATTGTACTGGAAATCATCGTACATGGCAGCCTGATCGGCACCGTCGCTCGCCGTACTTCCTTTTTCCGAATCTTCCGAGCGGAAATATTCGATGGCAAAGGCCGGGATACCTGCGGTAATGTTATAGTTACGCATCATGGTGTAGATATTGAAGACTTTTCCTTCGGCAAGTGCTCCGGGATTATCATCTTCGGTGAACTGCCCTTGAGGGTGACGGTCCAGAAAATCGTTGCAACTGCTGAAGCTCAGAGCCGATACGGCTAATGCAATGGGTAGGATGTATTTATTTAGTTTCATACTCTGCTTCGTTAAAATGTTAAGTTAATACCAAATGTATAGACTGCCGGTACCGGATATGTTCCGTTATCCACTCCGAAGGCAATGGCCGATCCGCCGATTTCCGGTGTATAGCCCGTGTTATGCTTCCACGTCTTCAGGTTTTGTATGTTGACATAAACCTTCAGAGCCTGCATGCGTATTTTCGCCAGCAAGGTTTTGTCGAAGTTGTAAGCCAGTTGGAGGTTACGGATACGGAAGAAGCTGCCGTCTTCGATGAAGTACTCGGAGTTCTCGCTGTTGATGGCATGTTTTGTATTCAGCAGGGGTTGCGTGTTCGATGTGCCTTCTCCGTGCCAGCGGTCGAGACGTTGCTCCATATAATTGAACTGTGCCCAGTTATAATTGTCCCAGGTACGGTAAATCTGATTGCCGCCTTGTCCCATCATTTCCATGCTGACTTCCCAGTTCTTATATGAAAGGCCGAGGCTGATGCCGTATGTTACGTCCGGTGTCGGATCACCGATCATCGTGCGGTCGTCCGGTGTGATTTTTCCATCTCCGTTTACGTCGGCAAACTTAAGGTCGCCGGGTGTGACGGTTGCCAGTGTATTCGCCGGTGAAGCGTCGATCTCGGCCTGGTTTTGGTAAACGCCCGCTACTTTGTAGCCATAGAAATAACCGATCGGATAACCTGCCATTGTGTAGCTTTGGCTTTTGTCGCCTGCGATGATGGAGTATCCTTCCTGTACCAGACTCTTCACTTTGTTACTGATAGTGGTCAGGTTCGCGCTGACAGAATATCCCCAGTCGCCGATCTGATCTCTCCAGGAGGCCATCAATTCGATACCTTTGTTCTCAATCTCTCCAAGGTTTCCGATACCCGGTACGGTTCCCGACAATCCCGGTACGGTAGCCAGCAGGTCTTTGGTATTCTTCTTGTAATATACTCCTTCCAGATGGAAGCGGTTGCGGAACATATTGGTCTCGAATCCGGTTTCCCATGCTTCTACTTTTTCCCAGCGGAGGCGCGGGTTGGGCAGGTAAGCCAGTTGGTATCCGGGATAGATGATAGCCGGTTTGCCGAATACGGCAGCGAAAGCATTCTCCAACAACGGTTCTGCCGGATAAGCCCTATCCATATTCTGGTTACCTAATGTGCCCCACGAACCTTTCAGTTTCAACATGTCCAGCCATGTGATGTCTTTCATGAACTCCTCTTCAGTCATCAGCCATCCGGCACCTACAGAGTAGAAGTTCTGCCATTGGTTGCCCGTGTATGCGAAGGCCGATGAGCCGTCACGACGGAACGAGCCGTTGAACAGGTATTTCCCTTTATAATTATAGATGACACGGGCCAGCATGGACACGGTGGTGCGTTCCCACTGTGTACTTCCGTTGGTAGCGGTAGCCAGATCGCCAATGCTGACGAACCATTTATCGGGATTATTCGGAATCACCAGCCCGATACCCTGTCCGCGCGAAGCATCCAGTCCGCTGAGTGAATTGTAGTAGGTTGTGAAACCGGCAGTAGCGGTCAGGTTGTGTGTACCATCGGCAAAACTGTTTTGGTATGTCAGCAGATAGTCACTCTGCACTTTGGTTTCGTTTTGTTTGTTCTGGCTCACTTCCGTCTTTCCCGTTCCGAGTGTAGCCACATTGCCGGCTACGGTTGCGTCATATACTTTAATGATCGGTTTGTAAGTCCGGCTGTCATTGGTGGCATAATCCATGGAGAACATTGCTTTGAATGTGAAATGCTTCAGGAAATCCACTTCACCGTAAATGCTGCCCGATGCACGGTAATTGATGGCGCGGGTGGTGTTGGCACGCAGATCTACGTCGACCAACGGATTGGTCATCTGTGCTTTCTGGAATTCCGGCAATGAAGTATACAGACCGTATTCTTCGTTGTAAACCGGAGCTACAGGAGTAGTGCGAATCGCGTTCAGGACCGTTTTGCTGTCGGCCGGGAGCATTCGTGCTCCGTTGAACTGAAATCCCACTTTGATATCTTTGGTGATCTTATAATCATTACTTGCATTGATCGTCACTTTGCTATACTTCTCATGCTTAATGTTTCCCTGTTCGTGCGAGTAGCCCACACCGAGATAGAAACTATGTTTTTCCGAAGCACCTGTGATACTGATATTATTGTTCGTGATGAATCCGGTCTGGAATATTTCGTCTTGCCAGTCCGTATTTGCGTTCCAGTTGCTGAAGTCGAATGGGGTGTTTCCCTGATTCGCCATCTGCTCGTTATAGAGTTCCTTGAACTGTGGCGCATTCACCATTTTGATTTTGTCTACTACGGTTTTCCATCCGAAAGAGGTGTTGATATTGACCAGCGTCTGTCCCTCTTTGGCACGTTTGGTAGTTACGATGATCACGCCGTTGGCACCACGTACACCGAAGATAGCCAATGAAGAGGGGTCTTTCAATACTTCCATCGATTCGATGTCTTCCGGGTTCAGGAAGTTGATATTGTCATTGAAGAGTCCGTCTACAATATACAGCGGCTTGTAACCATTGATGGAGTTTGTGCCGCGGATACGGATTTCGGGATCGGCACCTGCCTGTCCGGAATTGACAATCTGCACACCGGCAATCTTTCCTTGTAGGGATGATAGTGGGTTAGTGGCCGGTTTGTTGGCTATTTCCGAACCCTTGATGTTGGTGATAGAACCGGTCAGGTCACGTTTCTTGGCGCTACCGTAACCGATAATTACTGTTTCGGCAAGCATTTGGGAGTCGTCTTTAAGCGTGACATTAATTACAGTCTGCTGCCCCACTTTGATTTCCTGCTTTTCATATCCTACATACGAGAATACAAGCACATCTTCAGGGGTAACAGAAATGGAGTATTTGCCATTCATATCGGTGATGGCTCCGGTAGAAGTCCCTTTTACCAGAATAGATGCGCCGATCAGGGGCTCATGGGTTGAATCTGTAACAGTACCCGTTACTGTTTTGGTTTGCGCCATGGCTACCGATGCGCTCAGCAGTAGGCACGTCAGGACAAATACACTTTTTAGCCATAAGGCTCTCTTCTGCCGAAGAAGTCGTAAAGGTTTAGTCTTCATTGCATTAAATTTTACCATTGTATAACTATTTTGATTTAACACACCTTCTGCCAGTTCTCTTTCAGATACTCGATAGTTATATCGACGGCAAAAGTACCCAATGAAACAAATAAATGTCGAAAAAGATGTGAACGGATGGAGACTCCCTGCACTTTTAACATATGCCGGACTTGGAAACTGACTAATGTATTTTTATATATGGCTCCCTGAATGGATCGGTCAAAAACAATTCGCCCAGATGATAGAAACATCACCTGGGCGAAACCATTTATACTGTGAGGACTATCCTTCGGTGCGACTTGGTCATTTGCTTCAAAACCGCTCTTGTCTCAATCTTTTGTTGCAGTGGTAACGTGGGAATTTGATATAGTTCTTTTTGTGTGTTTATAAAGATGAGACACATAAATATATAAAAAAAAGATGCGTTTTCTTTATACGTTCATGGAGATATATAAAGAAAATACGTTTTTTTCTACATTGATATAGTCTCTGAGCGAACCGGATAGAAACAATTTGCCCGGATGATGGAAACATCATCCGGGCGAAATCATTTAAATTTGTACTTCGATATTCAGCTTACCGCCAAGCCCCCTTTCAACTATATCTATCAGGGTTTTTAGGGTCAAGTTACCTCCATCATTCTCTACTTTAGAGATAAACGTACGCTTTTTATCAATGCGCTCAGCCAGTTGAGCCTGTGTCATTTCTTTCTTCTGACGGGCATTACGGATTTGAACGCCAATGCGCAGTGTTTCAAGTTCACGCTCCAAATTGTCTCGTCTGGGTGTACCTTTTACACCGTAAATTTCATCTTTTAATTGATCTAATGTTGTTATATCCATTATTACCTCCTTTTTTTATCATCATAATATTGGGCCATCAACCGGACAGCCTTGTCTATCTCTTTTTTAGGGGGTTTCTGCGTCTTTTTCTGAAAACCGGAAAGCAAAACCACTAATCGTCCCTTATCGAAAAAACAGAAGACACGAAATATATCGCTACCTAAGGTGATACGCATTTCATACAGACCGTCCGTACTCTCTATGTGTTTAAGATACTTCGTTGGAATACATTCTATATTTTCTAAAATATCTAAGATCTTAATAATCTTGTTTTGTACTTTCGGAGATTGCTCCCTATAGAATTCTTTAAAATAGGACTTATACATAAGGAGCTCTCTAACCTTCTTTTCCATTCGACAAAGGTAACGTATATGTTACATATAAACAAGCGAAAAGTTCAGCAATTACAAAGATTTATGATACAACTACCCTTTCAACCCGGAAAACGAAGGCAACCGGTAAACGTGTCTTTTTCCTCTTTTCCCGCACGAAGATAGGGTGCAGCCGTTCATCCATCAATGACCGCTACGCTATTTCAGCACAAAATATCCTGCGCTCCTGCGTCGTGCGGTATTTTCTGTCGAAATTCATTGCTGGCTGCCCGTCTGTGTCCGGATGGATGTTTAAGAAAAAAGGAAAAAAATGTGTAGGGGCTGCGCTGGTGATACCGGAAATTATGTGCACCTTTGTATGTTTCCAGCAGTGTAGGCCTTGCCGGTTACTTGGCGGCTGCTGAGAGACGACTATTTAAAAACTTTAGATAAACGGTTCTGCTCCCGTGCCTGATACTGTAATGGGTCGGCATATTTTTCTTTCTTGCCTTGGCATTGAAAGTTTGATAGTTTAAACGGGTCAGCAGAGCCGTTCTATTTTCGTTAAATCACCCTATACTAATGGCGCTCAGTAAACAATCCTATCAATAAAAGTGTTTCATTGTACTTTTTTCGTCCGTTTGCTATGGTATTTCAGAAATAATCACCATCTTTGTAATGCGTTATGTGATTTTTTTGATGTAGAATAAAGGGACTGCATTTCTTTGTTTTACACTAACTGTAGGTGTATAATTTTATATGCCTACAGTTTCTGGATAAAAACGGCTCTGCCCCCGGGACTAATACCGTAATGGGTTAGCATATGCTTTTCCTTGCTCTGCATCGAAATTACATAACGCAAGCGGGTCAGCAGGGCCGTTCATTTTTCCCTGCCCGATTTACGTTTGAATTATGGGCGAACAATCTACTATCAAAATTCTGTATTTCCATCGACGCAAAACCAACGCAAGCGGTTGGTATAAGTTGGAATATATTTTTCAGCGAGGTAAAAAGATTCTGCATTATACACTCTCTACCCGGGATTATGAATATTTAGAAAGTTTCTGTTCCCCCTGCATTGCCGAACGTTCAGAAGTGATTGTCTATGTGGCCGAACTTCTTTTGGAAATCCACAAAGTGAAATATTCTCGCTTGAAAGTCAACCCAAGTTATGCCTATGCTACTTCTAAATATAAACCCCGAATCAACCAAATGTGCAAAAAGAGCCGTTACCACAGAACATCTGTCATTATAGACGGGCTATAGTACTTTGATTTTTCATAATAAATTCTCTTTTATAATTGGCCTTGAATCTAAATTCTGCTCACCTAACCAGTTAGCTCGCCGAACCGCTGTCACTCTATCCCCCCGGAGGACAGCGGTTCTCTTTTTGCTTTGCAATTATCAGACTAAGTGACGCTATTGGGTTTAACCTTAAGATAGATTATCGGTCAGGTTAGTGAGTTCTCAAATCAATATCAAGTAAGAATCGGGAAGAAACAAGGCAGTTGGTATCTTAAAATATAAACTCTTTAATGGGTTGTATCTAAGTGTTTTATGATGAATCTATGCTTCTTTATCTCAGCCCTGCTACCCGGGCCTATGGGCCCGGGTAGCAGGGCTCATCAGCCCGGGCATCGGGGCTCATGGGCCCAGGTATGCGGGCTGAGATAAATAGTATACCATTTTCGGTTAAACATTAAAGGAAAACAAAATGCTCTAAACGATATTTTTACTTGAAAAGTGAACTTCTTTCTGTTGTAAATCAGTGGATTATATTCTGATATATCTCTAAACCGGCGGGTGGAAGATGGAAGATGAGGGTGGAAGATGAATGGGCTGAAAACGCTATCTTCCACCACTATATCATATTGTATATTAAATAGATAGGTGTTGAAAGGTGGAAGATGGAAGATCGGAATGTTTTTTTTGTATGAGAGGGGAAAGAAAACAAATTATGGCACCGAATTAGTCACCGATTTTGTGTTTGTATTTTTCGGATCAGCGTAAAAACCGTAGCCAGCCTTTTAGGACATAGCGGATTGGAGCATACAGAGAAATGGTTATACCTTATTTACCCATAATTTAGGCAACATTGTGGCCTATTTCCAAATATCCTCGTTTTCCCAACCAGCCGGAAAGCCCATCGCACGGACATCTATCGAAGGATAGCGGGAAAGCAAATCCTTGAACCTTTCGACAAACGAGTGGTTCGGATTGATTATATCCAGCAGATAAACGGTCATGCTCAATATGAAATAAACCTGCTGTGTGCCATTCGCCGAAAGCGTGACAAAGGGTTTGCGTGGTGAACGGGGCATTAACGGGCGGATGCTAAGTGTCCGATTCCATAAGCGGCAATGATGTGCGCAAATGTTACGGATATAAACAATGCTGTGCAGCCATGAAGCAAAAACAGTGTCGGGCAACCCGAAATAAGCCGCAATGCTCCGCTTTGCCCTTCCGGGAAGCAGATTATTGTATAGAATCGACAATGTACCGAAAGAAGTTATCTCCATTGTTATCCAACTTGGCGGAAAAGGATCGGAATACTTGGATTTGAAAGCAGTGACAAATTCCTCGTCACTGCGCTGGTACTCTTCATCTATCTTTGACAATATCTTGGCGTGACGTACCGGATTGTTAAAATGGGAAGCATCGGCAAACCAATATCCATCCCATTGGGAAGAGAGTATATAGGCGGTCTGTGTGCGTACAGCCACTTCGATCTTTTCCAGTTCCGTAATAATCAGCTTGCGAAGCTCGCTATCAAACTTATAGATATTGTAAGCGGCATCGAATGTACTGCCGGGCTTGAACAAATGTTTTTGCTTGTCTGCCAGCAAAGGATACCAGTAGCCGCTCAAACGGTAATAACTGATATTGCGTAGCAGGTGCAAGGCTTTGGTTTCGTCTGTGAAAACAAGCCCACGCTGTTTGAGCAAAGCAATCTGATCCGGAAAAGATATGAGTTGTTTGGGATAAGGAATTTTAGTCATAGGGGTATAAAAAATAAAAGGCTTACCCTGAGCGCGCTGATCTGACGGGAAGCGGGGTAAGCATGTTGCTGCAAAGGTAAAACTATTCTCTTGAAATACAAAACACTTGCCATATTTATTTTGATTTTATAGGGGTTATACGGGTGTACGGGGTTTTCTGCCCCGAACACCCGTAACTTAATTGTGCATCACGGATGTAATACCTTAAAATCCCGCCTGCCGCCCCCATCTATCAGCCCGTCCCTGCGCAAGCGCAAGAGAACTTCGTTCGCCGCCTGGCTGCCGAAATTGCGGACACAGTACAGGCGGGCGAAGCGGAACCGTTTCAGGTGGATAAGCAGATGTTCGACCGTGAACAGGCTTAGTTCACGGCAAGCCCTGACGATGCGTTGCGACAAGCCGAAATCATCCAGCGGGGTGTCTAACAGCCTGCGGTGTTTGCCCGGTCTGCCCCGTCCTTTCTCCGTCTGCATATCGTCATAGATGGTATCTACCCGGTTACGCTCGAAAAGGGCGAAAAGGGATGTGCTGTCGGTCATCAGGACGGTATCGAAACGGGCAAAAGCGATGTGGTTGCTATTCATCCAAAGAGTGATGCGCTGCACGTCCGTTCCACAGATACGGGCGGTTTCTTCCACGGATAACCAGCCGTTCATCGTCTGCCGCCCTTTCCTTTTGCCTTGTCCGTGCGGGGCGGGAACTCGTACACGGTGCGGAAGTCCTTGTCGAAGGTAACGTGCGCATCGAAAGTTTTGCCGTCCTTGTTCTTAAAGCCTTTGATAAGGGACGTTTTGCCTTTGATTACAAGGTCGGCAATCTGATTATCCGTGAGTTGCTTCTCGCCTTTGCTGCGGAAAACGGTCAGCCCACAATCCACGTTGCTACACTTGGCGACTTTCGGATAGAAGAGGATACGCCCGGACTGGCATTTGGGGCAAGGGAGACGTTCACCGTCCGTAACCGATACCTGCACCTGCAAAAGTTCTTCGGTGATCTGGGCGGCAACCATATCGTAGATTTTGCGTTCGTCGTCCGATAGTTCGCCGGGCAGACATTCGGTGATAATCAGGGCGTGGTGGTCAGTGACTTTCCCGGCGTCCACGCTGCGGCAGTTCTTGGCTGACCTCCTTGCACCGGGCTTCGGCAACTGTGACCGTACCTGTGGCGGTTACGGCACTAAGGGCGGTGTTTGCTGCCGGAAGGGTTTCGTACTTATGTTCGGAGAGTGCGGAGAACGGGATGCCGTTCTTTTCCGCTGTGACCTTGATCTGGTAGTAGGTCTGCGGGTTAAAGAAAAAGCCTGCCAAAACAATTGTTTTAGCAGGCTTTTTATACAACATTGAAAGTTTGTGCGGATGATAGGACTCGAACCTACACGTCGCGAGACACCAGATCCTAAGTCTGGCGCGGCTACCAATTACGCCACATCCGCTCACTAAATGCTCACTCGTTTGGAGTTTTGCGCTGCAAAGATAGATACTTTTTCCGATTTTACAAATTTATAAGCAATAAAGTTATTTACCGGGGAATCTGCGGGCGATCTCTATCAATGTAGCTTTTCCTCTCAGGGGCTCTTGTCAAGAGGGTTGTAGAATAGTTCCACATCTTTGTGGAGCAGTTCTACAACCCTTCTTTTCATTTTTAGCTTTTCTTGAATATTTAATACTCTTATTTACTGATGTTTAGACTTTATTGATTTCATCAATACTTTTGAGGTACAATTATTGGAGTACAAGTGCAAATAGGTATTTGTAGATTTAAAATGATTAGCCAATGAGAAGTTTGAAAACAGTGTTGATTATCTTGTTGTGTATGTGTGGTATACATGTGCAAGCACAACAGTTGGAAATAAAAGGTTTAGTGACGTCATCGGAGGATAAACAGCCGCTTATCGGAGCTACGGTTGCCGTAAAAGGGGTACCGGGAAGGGGAGTGGTAACGGACATGGACGGCCGTTACACTCTGAAAATAGAACCATCAGATAAAATCCTTGTCATATCCTATATAGGAATGAAATCGTCTGAGGTCAAAGTGCCGAGGAATGGAGTCTTGAATGTGGTGTTGCAGCCCGAATCACTTAATCTGGATGAAGTTGTGGTGACCGGATACGGAAATTTTTCAAAGTCATCCTTTACCGGATCAGCTAACACCTTACGGGCCGACATGCTGAAAAACGTACCGGTACTTTCTGTAGAACAGAAGTTGCAAGGTATGACCACGGGGGTAAATATTACTTCCGGTTCCGGCCAGCCAGGAGCTAATCAGAGTATCCGTATCCGTGGTATGGGTTCATTCAATGCATCCAATGAACCTCTTTTTGTGATTGACGGTATACCGGTCACTTCCGGCAGTATGGGAGCCGGTACGGGGGCCGATGCTGCCTATATGAACAATGCGAAAACAAATGTGATGAGTACTCTTAATCCTGCCGATATCGAGAATATTACAGTGATAAAGGATGCCGCCGCCGCTTCTCTTTACGGTTCGCGTGCCGCGAACGGGGTGATTCTGATCACTACCAAAAAAGGAACGGTAGGGCGGACTAAAGTTACTTTGAGCGCCAGCGGAGGCTTTTCTAATGCAGCTGTCAACTTCCGTCCCACATTGAACGGTGAACAACGCCGTGAAATGATTTATGAAGGTCTTTACAACTCTGCAGTAGACAAGGGACTTCAATCTCCCGAAGCATATGCAAACGCCAATATTGATACATATGCAGGGATACCGGAACTGGGATATACGGACTGGAGGAAAGAACTGATCCGAACCGCTCATAATCAAAACTACGAGGTGACGGCTTCCGGAGGTAACGAGCGAACTACTTTTTATGCTTCTCTCGGCTTTAACCGTCAGGAAGGTCTGGTCGAGAATTCTAATCTGGACCGTTACTCTGCCCGCCTGAACATGACACATAAAATAGGTAGCCGTGTCGAGGTAGGAGGTAACATGATGTTCACCCAAATAAGTCAGGAGATGAACGAGGAGCGCGGTTCCAATATCAATCCCTTCCTTTGTGTTGCTGTGTCTGCCACACCTTCTATGCCTGTGCGTGACGCTTCGGGCAACTATGTGGGGTCTTACATAGGTACCAATGTGAATCCGCTTCGTGACATCCGTACCGACTATAACCGCAGTCGTATGACACGTATGTTCTCCACCGGTTATGCTTCGGTAGATATCATCAAAGGATTGAAACTGAAAGAGACTCTGAGCTATGACTATACTGTGCAGAAAGATTCCCGCTATTTGAATCCGCTTAGCGGGGCAGGTCCCAAGAGCGGAAGTGATGCTCAGACCTCAAAGGGATTTACCGAATATGGTAAGCTATTGTCGTCTACTTCACTCAACTATACCCATACATTTGCCGCTAAACATCACCTTGACATTTTGGCTGCCTATGAACTGGAAAGCTATCAGAGTGATAAAGCTATGGGAGAGAAGGCTAAACTCCCCTCGGATGTGTTGCTTGAGCCGGATAATGCCGCTGTGCTGAAGAGCTTTGTTTCTTCTACACAGGCATACAGAATGATTTCTTACCTGTCCCGTTTGAACTATGATTACGATAATCGTTATTACATTGCAGGCAGTTATCGCCGCGATGGCAGTTCCCGTCTTGCTCCGGAAAGTCGGTGGGGAGACTTCTGGTCTGTTTCCGGTATGTGGCATCTGAGCAGTGAACCTTTTATGGAGGCTGTGAAGCCGGTATTGAATGATGTAAAAATCCGTGCTTCTTATGGTGTCAATGGGAATCAGCCGGGAGCTTTTTACGGATATATGGGGCTATACAGCTACGGGCAGAACTACATGGGGGCAGCAGGTTCATATGAGTCTGCTCAAGCTAATCCCAAACTGAAATGGGAAAAGAACTATAACCTGAATATTGGGCTTAGCCTGACTTTTATTGACCGTATCTTTGTGAATCTCGAATACTACAACCGCGATACAAAGGACTTGCTTTATAATCGCCCTATCAGTTCTACTACCGGTTTCCTGAACTATCTTGCAAACATCGGTCAGCTCAACAACAAAGGGGTGGAGTTCGAACTGCGCACGATTAACTTTGCCGGTCCTGACTTCAACTGGACATCGGTGCTGAATTTAACACATAACCGTAATAAAATCGTGGCACTGGACGGAGATATAAAGCAATCTGTCGAGGGCTCCTGGTTTATTCATAAAATAGGTCTTCCTTACAATAGTTTCTACGTGAAAGAGTTTGCCGGAGTAGACCCGTCGACCGGGAAAGCTCTTTATTATCTCAATACACAAGATGAACAGGGGAATTATAATAGAGAGATGACTGACGATGCTTCTAAAGCGCAAGCTATTCCGTATAAATCTGCTGATCCTAAGATATCGGGAGGGTTCACTAACATCATTTCTTATAAGTGGTTTGATCTGGGACTTACCTTTACCTATTCGTTGGGAGGATATTCTTTTGACAAGACAGGTACTCTGATAGAAACTGACGGCAGCAAAGAAAAGTCATACAACCTGCCTGTATATGCTTTGGACCGTTGGCAGAAGCCGGGAGATAGAACTGATGTGCCTCGTTTTGTATTGGAACAGGGAGCCGGTCCACAAAATTCATCCCGCTATATTCACAGTACCGATCACATCCGCCTCAAGAACCTGACACTCGGTTTCACACTTCCCAGCAGATGGGTACAAAAGGCACTGATAGAGAATGCACGTGTCTACTTCTCAGGAAGTAATCTGCTGACATGGGCCAAATGGAAACAGTATGATCCTGAAGTACCGGTTAATGGTGAGGTGTTCTGTGAGGCTCCTCCCATGCGTACCTTCAATTTTGGGGTTGAGATAACTTTCTAAATCATTCATCATTATTAATATTCAGATATATGAAACGTACACTTATATACATGTTTGCCGCTATGTCGCTTGTGGGTTCTTCTTGTTCCGGCGACTGGCTGAATTTAAATCCATCTACCTCTGTGACTACTCCGCAAGCCATCCGTACACTTGAGGAAGCACAAATAGCTTTGAACGGCATTTATCGCATTGCCGCTTCACATAGTTATTATGGTGATAATTATCTCTATTATGCCGATTGCCGTGGTGAAGATGTTCAAGCACGTGTCAGCAAGGGAGCCGGAAAACGTGTATCACCTTATTATGAGTTCAATGTCACGGCAGATGATGCCTTGAATATTACCCGTGTATGGAATCAGCCTTATAGTGTCATTCATCAGGCAAATAGTCTGCTGGAAAGAATAGAATCCGGTGCGGTGGTTACCGATGATGTTGTGGCTCTCAACTGTATCAAAGCTGAAGCGCTTGCTTTGCGCGGACTGGCTTTGTTCGATCTCACCCGTCTGTTTGCTATGCCCTATACCTTGAACAATGGTACTTCTTTGGGAGTACCTATTGAGATTAAAACAACTTTGCCTACTCACCAGCCTGCCCGCAATACGGTGGCCGAATGCTATCAGCAGGTGATAGACGATATGACAGGTGCACTGAAACTCTCGGCACTTTCCGCTGATAAGAAAAACGGTTATCTTAATGTGTGGAGTGTCAAAGCATTACTTTCACGGGTATATCTTTATATGAATGATAATGAAAAGGCTCTCGCATTGGCCAAGGAAGTGATGAATAACGGTGGATTGTATCAGTTGTTCACACACGATGAATATCCTACTGTATGGGGAAAAGACTTCAATTCTGAGTCACTGTTTGAGTTTTACTACACTCTTTCCGAGCCTGATGGCGGAACGGGAGGTGAAGGCGCTCCGATGGTTTATGCCGATAATGTGAAGGATTGGAACAACCTTGTACTGACCAAAGCATTCCTCGATCTGTTGGGAGAAGACCCGGATGATGTGCGTCATTCATTGAATCGTTTGCCGGAGAAACCGGAAGAGGATATATTGCCCGAAGGTTCCAAGGGGCATCCTAAATATCTGAATAAGTATCCGGGCAAGACGGGGGATAATCCGCAGGATAATGACATCTGTATTATCCGTCTCTCCGAAGTTTACCTGAATGCTGCCGAAGCTGCCTTTAAGTTAGGGGGAGCAGAAAACCTAAAGTTTTCTTTGGATTGCCTTAATGCCATCGTGAGCCGTGCTAATCCGGCGAAGTCTGTAAAAGAGCCGGAGTTGAGCCTGGAGCGTATCTTGAAAGAACGCCGTAAGGAATTGGTAGGAGAGGGACATGCTTTCTTTGATGCCATGCGAAATGGTTTGTCTGTAAATCGTACCGGTGGTTGGCATTTGCCTTCTGTAGCGGCTGCTGCGGTTATTGCTCCGTCTGATCCGCGGGTAGCATTACCTATTCCGCAGGCGGAGATAGATGCTAACCCGAATATGGTGCAGAATCCGCGTTAATGCTTTCTGGGAGGTGAGATATACCGGTTTCCCGGATGACAAGGCTCGAACCGGCATGTTGTGAGACACCAGACAGTTATTCACTGAGGAATCTGCGGGCGATCTCTATCAATGTATCTTTTCCTCTCATTTCGTCTTCTTGCAGCATATCTACCTTAATGTCCGGTTCAATGCCGAACTCGATGTGCTTCATCTGTGCATCGAAGTGAGGGCTGGCAGAGAAACGTACGCTCCACCCGTTGGGCAATTCGGAAGTAAAGGGCATACCCGATCCTCCTCCGGTTTTATCTCCGATGATGGTGACATTGGGCAGGCAACGCATGTGGTTGACAAAATCGTTGGTTGCGCTGAAAGAACGGCGATTGGTCAACACGACTGCTTTCTTTTGCCAGCGTACCCCATTGGCCGGTTCCAGATAGATGGCATAGGGTTTAGAGAAGTCGTTGTGTCCGGTTCCTGTCTTATGGCAGATGTATCCTGTCAGAACCTTTTCGTTAGTGAATCGGGAAGCGATGCGGGCGGAATTTGTCGCGTTTCCACCACCATTATCGCGCACATCGATAATTAGTCCATTGCATATGGCCAGGTAGGAGAGCACTTCGTCCAAGTTGCCGTTGCCAATCGGGTCGGCAAAGCTTTCATACCGTATATAGCCGATGTTGTCTTTCAGTATCTTATATTTGAGGCCTGCTGCCGTACGATAGTCCGTACTGGCACGGCCCAGATAGGAATCTTCAACCAGGTCTGCACGGAAGTTACGGGGATAATCCTGATACCAGGCGTCGTAGTAAGACACGTTGTGTGCCGAAGCCAGATTGACATGCCCGTCCTGCAATTCATAAAGCATTTCACTCAGAACTTCGAACAGCCCTTCGTTGCTCATATTCGGGGTAATACGTTTTTGATATTGGGTATAGATATCATCCCAGTCGATTTGTTTGTAATCGAGAAAGCAATATTGCCGGTCGATGATTTTCCATAACTGCTCAAAGTTTCCTTGTGGATCGTTGGCATACTCTTCTTCCCGGATACAGGAAGAGAGGAGAGCCAGAAAGAAAATCAGGCAGAAGCTTTGTTGCAGGATACTATGGATAGGAGGATTCTTCATGATTCACTTCTGTTTTAATAGGCTCTGACGGCAGGTGGCAGGGGAGTTCCGTTCTTATTTCGGATACGGAACAGATCGTGTACAAATCCCACCATGAAAACTTGTGAATAAGTATGTGTCTTGATTCCGTTCAGTTTGGATTGTTGGAGATCACACAAATAGCTAAGGCGCATTTTGGTATATCTGATTGGAAAGTCGACTGATATCATCTGTCGTAACGCCGGCTGATTATGCAGAGAAGTAAAACGGACTACGCCACTGGCGTGTCCGAGTGTGAATATTTCGTAGTAAGATTGCCCGTAATGGGGAGAGAACATGAGCCCTATTACCGGAAGATTAACCTGGTAACGTAATGCCAACGGATAATTTTTTATTTTTGTATGCCAGATGGCCATTCCCGAAGCGTCCAGGTTGATGTAAGCACGGGCTGAGGCCGGATTGTTGGTATTGCGCAGATTGTAGACAAAGCCGCCGTTGAAATCTCCCATTCCTCCGGCAAGCAGCTTAAAGTTGTCTGTTATGCGGAACTGATAGTGCAGTCCATAGTTCCAATTCACTAATCCGGCAAATGTATTGTTGTTATCTACCCGGTTGTGAGTATATGCCAGGTTTGCCTGGAAAAAGTTCTGTACCGAGACATTGCCATCGCCCCAGGCGGTCATACGCATTGTTTCGCGTGAGATACGAAATTCGATACCTTTATATTCCTGCGGAGAAAGATAGGTGTCGAATACATTGGTGTATCCCACACCGTACATGGTGGCACGTGTCACATAGCGGGTAGCTTGAAGTGAGTCTGTGCCGTTACCATTTCCGTTCCCTCCAAAAGAAGGGAGAGCGATTGCTATCATTAATAATAGCAATATACTTGTATTTACTTTCATACGCAGTTTTATCTTGGACTTGTGCTAAAACAGCTTCATCTGTCCGGTCATTTCATCGAGTATGTCGTTTTCTGTTTTACCATTGTCCGGGTCCAGATTTTCCGGTTCTTCATCCGTGTTTTCATCATCCGTGGTTTGTGGCGGATCCGGGAAACGGGTCGGTTCCAGTTCGTTGATGGTCTCTACTGTATAAGTAGTGAGACGTTTCCCTTTGGCCTTAAAACCTTTGACGGCAATGAATTCTTCGGCATCAATGACAACAGGTTCGCGGAAACTGTCGTGACCTCCGAAGATGATTTCCAATCTTGGGTAATACTCATCCGTCAGTAAAATCAGGCGGTTATGTTTGTTCTCACCCAGATAGTTCTGCTTGCGGGCAGTGGCTTCGAAGCAGAAACGTTTCAGGTACGGATAGTTCTGTTGGTCGGCATCATAAAGCGCAGCCGTCCATATCTTGTTGGCATCGAACTTCTCGACGATACTCACATTATCTTCGTAGTGATTGCTGAGATCGAAGTTTGAGGTATAGAACTCTCCGGTGTTCAGCACAACAAGGATGCTGTCGTCGCTCTGGAACTCACCCAAATATTCACCCCGGCCGTCGTAATTGAGGCGGAGCACATCGCGGTCGAACCATACTTTACGTCCGCCCAGTGTAGAGCCTCCCCGTTGTTTCAATACAATTTTGTGTACCGGCAGACGTGTCAGAATGACGCCCTGACTTTGTCGGCTGCGAATGGTCACTTCACTGAAATCACGCTCGAAGATGATGCGGCGTACACGAGGATTAGGTTTCAAGGTGACCTTGATGATTTCAGCTTCACCATTGGGGTTGGCACTGAAATAAGAAATGCGTGAATCGGGTTTACCTTGTGTCACGTCGTATTCACGGTCGCGTACGATGGAAGTGACTGCAAACCGTTTGATATAGTGTGTTCCTTCTGCACCGTCGCGGTAGGCTACGTTGTAGATGGTGCGTTTGTCATTCTTCTTAAATACATTGACGTAGATTACGTTTTTGCCCACAAACTTTTTGTCGGCTACGGGAGTGACCATGTAACGCCCGTCCCGGTAGAAGATGATCACATCATCGATGTCCGAACAGCATGCCACGAATTCGTCTTTCTTTAATGACGTTCCGATGAAGCCTTCTTCACGGTTGATATAGAGCTTTTCGTTGGCTTCCACCACTTTGGCGGCTTCAATGGTGTCGAAGTTGCGCAACTCAGTACGTCGGGGGAAGTTTTTCCCATATTTATCTTTAAGCATCCGGTACCATTGGATGGTGTACTCCACGATGTTGGCCAGATGATTGTTGATCTCGGCAATGTCTTCGTTCATGCGGGCAATAGCCTCTTCCGCCTTGTCGGAATTGAACTTCAGGATACGTCCCATCTTGATTTCCATCAGGCGGAGGATGTCTTCTTTCGTCACTTCACGTATGAATTGCGAATAGAAAGGAGTCAACCGTTCGTCGATGTGTGCGCAGGCGGCATCCATATCTTTAGACTGTTCGAACTCTTTATCTTTATAAATGCGCTCTTCAATGAATATCTTTTCAAGAGAAGCGAAATGCAGGCTTTCCTGTAGTTCGTCTTTCTTGATTTCCAGTTCCTGGCGAAGCAGGGACAATGTATTGTCGGCAGATTTTCTCAGGACGTGGCTGATGGTGAGGAAGTGAGGCTTCTGATCATCAATCACACAACAGTTGGGCGAGATGCTTACTTCGCAATCTGTAAAAGCATAGAGGGCATCGATTGTTTTGTCCGATGAAGTGCCCGGAGCCAGATGGACAAGGATCTCTACGTTGGCTGCTGTGTTGTCGTCTACCTTGCGTATCTTTATTTTTCCTTTGTCGACGGCTTTCAGGATGGAGTCGATGACCGAAGTCGTAGTCCTGCCATAAGGAATTTCGGTAATGGCGAGTGTTTTATTGTCTACTTTATTGATTTTAGACCGTATCTTTACTGCTCCACCGCGTTCACCGTCGTTGTATTTCGACACGTCAATAGAACCTCCGGTCTGGAAGTCGGGATATAGTTTGAACTCTTCGTTTCGCAGGTAACTGATGGAAGCGTCGCAAAGTTCGTTGAAGTTATGTGGTAAGATCTTGGATGAAAGTCCTACGGCGATACCTTCTACTCCTTGTGCCAGCAAAAGTGGGAACTTCACCGGCAAGGTGATAGGTTCTTTGTTTCGTCCGTCATACGACAGTTTCCATTCGGTTGTTTTAGGGTTGAACACTACATCGAGTGCAAACTTTGACAGGCGTGCTTCGATATAACGGGGAGCGGCCGCACCGTCACCGGTAAGGATATTACCCCAGTTACCCTGGCAGTCGACCAATAAGTCTTTCTGTCCCAACTGTACCAATGCGTCACCGATGGATGCATCGCCATGAGGGTGAAACTGCATCGTATGTCCTACAATGTTAGCCACCTTGTTATACCGCCCGTCGTCCATGCGTTTCATGGAGTGCAGGATGCGGCGTTGCACCGGTTTCAGTCCGTCGTTGATATGGGGCACGGCTCGCTCGAGGATAACGTATGAAGCATAGTCCAGAAACCAGTTCTGGTACATTCCTGTAAGTTGATGTTTAATGCTTTCGTTATGTGAGTCCGCCGGCTTATAGTCAGAATGTCCTTCCGTAATCTCGTTGTTCTCTTCGCTCATAAAATCAAATTTCCCTCTGGTTTTAACAACAAATTATCTTTTTTACATCATTATTGGGTGATGTGCAGGCAAAAATACGAATTTAATTGAAAAAAATCATTTACTTTGCAGATTATTTCTGAGTCTGGCTTACAGGCAGATGTATGAAATGTAAATTGTAAATGACTAAATTGAAAATAAGACGATGGCACAAGAAGATGTTTTTAAGAAGTTAGTATCACATTGCAAAGAATACGGTTTTGTGTTCCCCTCAAGCGATATCTACGACGGATTGGGCGCAGTGTATGACTACGGACAGATGGGTGTTGAACTGAAAAACAATATTAAAAAATACTGGTGGGACAGCATGGTGCTGCTGCACGAAAACATTGTCGGCATTGACTCTGCAATTTTTATGCACCCTACCATCTGGAAGGCTTCCGGACATGTGGATGCATTTAACGATCCGTTGATTGATAATAAAGACTCTAAAAAGCGCTATCGTGCCGATGTACTGATTGAAGATCAATTGGCTAAGTACGACGATAAGATTAATAAAGAGGTGGCCAAAGCTGCCAAAAGATTTGGTGAAGCTTTCGACGAAGCTCAGTTCCGCAGCACCAATGGCCGTGCTCTTGAGCATCAGGCAAAACGTGATGCATTGCACGAACGTTTTGCAAAAGCACTGAATGATAACAATCTGGAAGAACTTCGCCAGATCATTATCGACGAAGAAATAGCATGTCCTATTTCCGGGACCAAGAACTGGACGGAAGTCCGCCAGTTTAATCTGATGTTTTCTACCGATATGGGGTCTACTGCCGATGGAGCCATGAAAATTTATCTTCGTCCGGAAACTGCGCAAGGTATTTTCGTAAACTACCTGAATGTACAGAAGACCGGTCGTATGAAAGTTCCTTTTGGTATTGCACAGATTGGTAAAGCTTTCCGTAACGAAATTGTAGCCCGTCAGTTTATCTTCCGCATGCGTGAGTTCGAACAGATGGAGATGCAGTTCTTCGTTCGTCCGGGCAGCGAATTGGAATATTTCAAGAAATGGAAAGAAATTCGTTTGAAGTGGCACAAGGCACTTGGTTTTGGCGATGATCATTATCGTTTCCACGATCACGATAAATTGGCTCACTACGCGAATGCCGCCACCGATATTGAGTTCCTGATGCCATTCGGTTTCAAAGAAGTAGAAGGTATTCACTCTCGTACTAATTTCGATCTTTCCCAGCACGAGAAGTTCTCCGGAAAGAGCATTAAATATTTTGATCCCGAGTTGAATGAATCGTACACTCCGTACGTAATCGAAACTTCGATCGGTGTCGACCGTATGTTCCTCAGCATTATGTCTGCCGCTTATTGTGAAGAACAGCTGGAGAACGGTGAAAGTCGTATCGTATTGAAATTGCCTGCTGCATTGGCACCCGTGAAGTTGGCTGTAATGCCGTTGGTAAAGAAAGACGGACTGCCTGAAAAGGCTCGTGAGATCATTGACAATCTTAAGTTCCACTTCCATTGTCAGTATGATGAAAAAGACAGTATCGGTAAACGCTACCGTCGTCAGGATGCCATCGGTACCCCGTACTGTGTGACTGTTGACCATCAGACATTGGAAGACAATTGTGTGACACTGCGTAACCGCGACACTATGGAGCAGGAACGTGTGGCAATCTCTGAATTGAATAATATCATTGCCGACCGGGTAAGTATTACCTCGTTGTTGAAAACAATCCAATAATTTAAAAGATTTAATTATGAAAAAAATCCTATTGTTAACATTGGCTGTCGTATTATTGGCAGCTTGTCAAAAAGAAGAAGAAAGTAGTGTTGCCGGAACTTATTCGTTTCGTGTTGTTAGTATCGGGGAACATGGAGAGTTCACTCCGCTTACAAGAACTTCACACTCTGATCTGTCGGATCAGAATCAACTGAGTTTACAATTCTCTTCTGTGGATGAATATCAAAAGTTCCTTTCTAATTTTGGCTCTTTGAATAGCGAAGAGCGTATAAAATTGACAGATGGTTTAGGATTTGTTTCATTAGAGAAATTATTTATCCTTGCTGATGAAGAGTTGGAGCAGATTGGTGAAACCGCGGTAAGTGAAGCTGATTTTAGGTCAAAGTATGATCAATATAAGAATAAATACAGTCAATATTTTATTTTTAATGATGAAGACCTTACGGATTTGTCTCCTTACATACCGGAATGCGGGAATGATATTGATGCTTTCCTTGTAGGAATAAATCAAACAGTGGTTGTCGGTAATGAAGTGCGAAAGATTTCTTTCTCTCGTCAAATGCGTGAAGAGGATCGTCTGTTGTCTGATAAAAATTTGCCGGAGTATAATGCAGGAGCCGTTTTGACCAGAGCAGGTGATTCTGATTTGCCATTGAATGGTTTTACTGTAACTGTTGGTAGCAAAAAGACTATTTTTAAAGCTTCCACTAAAAAAGGGACATTGACATTGGGGAACACGACATATAATGGTACCGGATTGTGGTTTCATTTCGAAGCGCGAAAAAAAATGTGGTATGGATGGAAAAGTGATCCTGCAAGAGATTTTGCTTTTTCTTTTGCCCCTGCTGGTGCTTCTGGAGTATATCTTCCTAAGTCAAAAGGTAAAGTTGACTATCGTGCCAGATTCATTCAGGAAAGTCCTACACTTACTCCAATTTCAGGAATTGTGTATGTTTGGACCGATCAAACTGTAGATGTTCCGGGATCTGACCATGTGTATCCTTCATTTGCTGTTTGTGATAATAATAAAGCATATAAGGCTAAGATTAGCTTTGTCATTAATTGATTCTACGGGAAATAATATTATAATATGATAAAAAAGAGTTTATGGATACTACTTGTACTGTGTCTGTTCTTCGCTTCTTGTGAAGAGACTAAAGAAAGTGGTAAATTTGATAATTGGCATGCTCGTAATGAAGGATTTATTGATTCTTTGCGGACTGTTTTTGAAAATAAAACAGATCCCCGTTTAGACACTATTCGTCCTTTGACAAATCCGGGTATCATGGTGTACTATAAAGATATCACTCCTGAAGGAGATGATATAAAGAATGAGATACCTTTGTACACTTCTTCTGTTAGCGTCTTTTTCCGAGGCTCGTATATAACAGGTGAAATTTTTGAGGAGAACTTTAAGGGAAAAGATCCAACGTCTTTTGACTCTCCTCTAACGAAAACCGTAAGTGAAGTTGTGTGGTTCGAAGCTCTACAACATATGAAAGTTGGGCAGCGTTGGTTGATTTATATACCTTGGCAGATGCAGCCAAATAATACGGGAAAGTCTGATTATATCCCTGCGGGGTCGTCCGTGAAAGTACCTGGTTATACTACGTTGGTTTACGATTTACAGTTATTGTCAATAGTTGAAAAGTAATCCTCTCTGATATCTTCTAAGAGGGTGTCCGAAAAGGGTACCCTCTTTTTTTATGTAAAAGTCCGAACTTTCCCAAGCTCGGACTTTTTAATTTGCTCTAAAATGTTTATCTTAGAGCATGTTAATCGATAGTGCAAATATACAATTTAAGGAGTATTCTCA